>NZ_JBIAZA010000005.1:18688-373626 GCF_042898655.1 Streptosporangium sp. NPDC000396 | reverse complement strand
GGTAGACGACCGGGTTGATAGGCCGGAGGTGGAAGCGCGGTAACGTGTGGAGCTGACCGGTACTAATAGGCCGAGGACTTGACCACAAAGCAACTTTTTGCTCGCGTCCACTATGTGATTCTGAGACAACAGACACCGTCGCGCCCGTGGGGTGCGCGTGTTTGATAGTTTCATAGGGTTACGGCGGTTATGGCGAAGGGGAAACACCCGGTTACATTCCGAACCCGGAAGTTAAGCCCTTCAGCGCCGATGGTACTGCACCGGGGACGGTGTGGGAGAGTAGGTCGCCGCCGGACAATCATTGTGGGAAAGGCCATCCTTCGGGGTGGCCTTTCCTGCGTTTGGGGGGGTGTTCCCGGGGAACCGGGACACCCCCCTTTTTTTTCGGGTCTTTCCCCGGAGACCCCCAAGACAACGCCCTGACCTCCGGAAGAGGCCAGGGCGTTGTCGGGACATGCGTCAGGGCGTGATGAACAGGCCGTCACCCACGGTCCGCTCGATCCCATCGGAGGGCCGGTTGACGACCTTGTCGCCGATGACCATCGCGGTCGAGCCGCCACCATCGAGGTTGATGGCCTGCTTGGCTCCCAGCCAGCGCATCAGCTGAGCCGCCTCCACCATCGAGGCGCCCACGGTGACACCCGGGTTGCGGCCGTCTACCGCGGCCAGGATCAGTCCGCCGGACTTGGTGACACCGGCCAGTGTGCGCGGGTGGCGGCGGAGCATCATGTTGACCGAATCGTGCCCGTCGGCGTGGGCCGTGATGCGTATCCGGCCGTTCCTGATCAGTCCCACACCGCCGCCCATGACGTACGTATCGGGGGTGAGCGGCACGGCCCGCTGCGTCCGCAGGTCGATGACCTTGGTGTCCAGCTTCATGGTCGAGGTCTCCGCGGCGTGCTCCGCGAGCCAGTCGGCCATGATGCCGCTGCCGTGGAGCACATAGGAGCCGGGAGGGACGGCACCGCCGGCCTGGCGGACCTTGACGACCTTCCCCTGGGCGTCGACGACGATCTCGGTTCCGCCGTCGGCTGCCGTATCGATTCCGAACTCCTCGGTGTAGAGGACGAGTTCGTCGGGGGCGGCGGCCCGGTTGACGCCCTGGACCTCGGTCTTCGCCCCGTCGGCGGGAATCGCGGTGACCACTGTCTTCAGCTCGGTGATTTTGACCTTGCGGCCCTTGATGATCAGGCCGCTGCGGCCGGGTACCGCCTCGCTGAGAAGCTTGCCACCCACCACCGAAATGCCCATCGGATCGCCCTTGATCGCCTTGGACGTGTGGATGTTGAAGAATCCGCCGTTGACGCCGGCGATGGCACCGGTGAGCTTGGACATCTCGCTGGGGGTCTCACCCGTGGCGATGCTGGCGCCGATGCTGGTCTTGAAAGAACCCTTGAAGACCCTCGGGTTCACCATCAGCACGTTCATGTTCCACGGCCCGGTGGTCTCCAGACCGTCGTCACCGATGAAGTCGGTCCTGGCCCGGATGTCGAACTCCTTGAGCTGCTTCACCACCTTGTCGGCCTCGGCGCGCTGTTTGAACGGCCAGAGGCCGACGCGGACGATGTATCGCTCCACGGCCGGCGCGTCCGCCGCGGCGGGCTGCACGATCTTCTCCACGCTGGGGGTGAACCCCGCGGCCTCGACCTCCTCCGCCTTCGCCTGGGCGGTGGCCGGCTTGCCGTCCTCGTGCCCGTTGGGCATCAGCACGGTTACGCTCCACCCCTGGGTGGACTTACCGTGGGTCAGGCTGAAAAGGCTGACTCCCGGAGCCACATTGCGCTGTTTTGTGACGGGAGCCATCCTTTCGCCAAGCGGAAACGCGGTGCTGGGAAAGGTGCTGCTCGCCTGGTCGGCGTGAGCTGGAATCGCAGTGACGGCAAGTGCTATGGCTGAAAGCCCGACGGCGATACGTCGCGACATGTATGTCTCTCCCCGTTGGTGACCAAACTTCGGTGCACCATCGTGCCGAGATCTACCTGCCGAGGGGAGCGAAACACGCGAAACTGCTCAAGAAAGTGTTGTCATCCACACAGCGCTCCTATGCGGAACGACGGAATTCGTCTGGCCCGCGACTGCTCCGAACGGGCTAACCATGCTGGTCAATAGGGGTTAGCCCGCGCCGTTTTCTCTGCGGGGGCAAGAAAACGAGGCTACGGTGCGGTAGGCCGCATTCCCTCACATCAAGCGGCACATCTTCCGAGAGGCAGCCGTCATGGGGCTGAACATTCTCATTGTGATCATCGCGAGCATGGTTCTGGGTTTCATCCTCGGCGTGATCCTGGCGCGCCCGCGCCGCTGGGATCTCTACATCTGTGCCGACGACACCGTCCACGCGGACACCGCATCCGACGGGCACGGTTAACGGAGCACATCAGACGGGCGCAAGCCGTACGGAATCTGGGTCCTGTACGGCTTGCGCCGCAACTCGTCAGGATACGGAGTGGTACACCTTGCGGAGCGTCTCGTGGACGATCCAGGTGGTCTTGGCGCCTTCTGCGAGCAGGCAGACCGACCCGGGAACGAGTTCGACGGTGGCGCCGCCCTCGACCTCCAGGGTGGCGCGGCCGGACAGGACCACAAAGATCTCGTCCCGCTCGACGTCGGTCACCGTGCCCGGTGTGATCTCCCAGATGCCCCGGCTCTGGGAGCCGTCAGGAGAGGTCCACAGCTCGGCCGAGAAGGTCTGTGGTGACCCGGCGAGGATCTGGGCGGGGTCCAGTTCGTCGGGTGACAGCCGTACGTCGCCGGTGGGGACGGCGAAGGCCCCGGCGGCGGTGACCATCCGGGCCAGACTGGCGGTCTCGGGGACGAGGATCTCGGGCATGGGGACCTTTCAGGTGCGGGGGTTGTCTCTCCGGAAGGACTCCAGCGCCAGCAGGGCGACGTGGAGGGAGAGGCAGGATTCGACGTCGTCCAGGTCGGTTTCGAGGACGCGTTCCAGCCTGCGGAGCCGATCGTAGAAGGCGGGCCTGGACAGGTGGGCCTTCTGGGCGGCGACGGCCTTGTTACGGCCGGAGTCCAGGTAGATCCGCAGGATCCTGGTCAGGTCGCCGCCACGCTGGGCGTCGTGGGCCAGCAGGGGACCGAGCTCGCGTTCGGCGAAGGTCTGCAGGCGGGCGTCGTCTCTCAGCAGATGCAGCAGGCCGCGCAGGCGCAGGTCTGGGAGACGGTAGAAGGTCCGGCCGTCGGGCTGCCTGACGGCCACGTCGGCGACCTGTTCGGCTTCGAGGAAGCTTCGCCGTACGTCGCGGATGGACTCGACCACCGAACCGGCGGCGAGGACGAACGGCGTGGTGAAGGTCATCCGCAGGCGGTCGGCCAGCGAGGTCAGGGCGAGCTCGGCGAGAGTACGCGGAGGCAGGGGGAGCAGGACGCCGACGCGGTTCTGGTCCAGGGCGCCGACCAGGGCGGGGAGCCGGGCGTCACGGCAGGCGGCGGCGGTGGCGTCGGCCAGCTCGCCGAGCTTGGCGAGCTGCTCCTGGCCGTCCAGCGGGCTCTCCGGGGGCTCGGCGGGGCGGAGCACCAGGCTGATCAGTTTGCGGCCGGTCAGTGGAACGCCGACCGCTCGGGCGCGAGCCGCGGCCTCGTCGGGATCGGCGTAGGCGTGGGTCAGGATGCCGGTGATGATCGTGCCGTGAGCCTGGCGCTCCAGCGACTCCTGGTGGCGCTCCAGCAGGCGCCCCAGGGCGAGGGTGGTCGCCGCGCGCTCGGCGAGCACGATGTCACGCGGGCTTGGCTCCACGTCGCAGAGCAGGATCAACCGGCCCCAGTCCTGGCCTCGCGCGCCGACCATGGTGACCAGCCAGCCGGAGGCCGAGTCGTAGGCGGTGCGCTCGTCGGGCGCCACCGCCCGGGATCGTGTCTCCCAGCTCGCCAGCAGTGTTCCGGTGTCGCGCCCGGCCGTCTCGCAGGCGAGCACCTGATGCGCGAGGTTCTCCAGCAGCACCGGCCGCCCGGCCAGCCGCGCGACCTGGCGGAGAACCTCGGCCGGGGAGGCGCCCTCGACCGACAGCTCGGTGAAGACCTCGTGAAGCTGCTCGGAGGCGCGTAGCTCCTCCAGCTGGATGTCGATGATCCGGGCGTGCACCGACTCGGTGATCTGCACGAACGGAGTCTCACGGGCCAGCGTGATCAGCGGAAGACCGTGCTTCTCGGCGGCGTTGATCACACCCCGGGGAAGCTCCTTGATGAATTTCCGCCCGAGTTCCACGATCAGTCCGGACGCGCCCACGGCGGCGAGCTCCACCACGTAGTCGACGAGCCTGTCGGGATCGTCGGGGAGCGCGACGCCGGTGGTGAGCACCAGCTCTCCGCCGCGCAGCAGGTGGGCGATGTCGGTGACCTCGCCGACGTGAACCCAGCGCACGCGGGTGTCCAGGCGGTCGGCTCCCGCGACGACGTGCGGGTTGCCTCGGCGGACGGTCTCCAGAGCGAGGACGTCGGAGATGGTAGGGAGCACCCACAGAGAGTATCCGATCAGACTGTAAGTCCGAACGAAAGCCTTCTTACAGGCTGTTGCGTTGATCGCGTAGTGTGCGGCTTTCCGGGCCGGTCGGGGTCCACGCGGAGGCGGGGCCGTCCGGCTGCCTCGCTCGCGTCCCGGAGTCGGTGGACATCAAGACCGTATCTTTGCATATCGCCCCTTTTTAACACCACCAAAATGAGTATGGTGGTGTTGGAACGAGAAGGGGGGAAGTTCAGATGCCTCGTTCCGATGCCAAAGGCCTGGTCCTCGCGGTCGTCTCGGCGATCTGTTTCGGTTTTTCGGGGCCCCTGGCCAAGTCACTCATCGACGCGGGTCTGCCGTCCTCGCAGGCGGTGTGGACAAGGCTCGCGGGGGCGGCGCTTGTGCTGCTCGTCGTGGCACTTCTGGTCAAGCCGTCCGTTCTCGTCGTCCCCCGTCACCGGCTACGATTCGTCGCCGCCTACAGCCTGGTGGGCTTCGCCGCGGTGCAGGCCTTCTACTACGGGACGATCGCCCGTCTGCCGGTAGGCGTCGCGGTGCTGCTGGAATACGCCTCGCCGGTTCTGGTCCTGGGCTGGGTGCGGCTGGTGCGCCGGGTACGGCTGCCGCGCGTGGCCTCGGCCGGGGCCGTTCTGGCGGTCGGCGGTCTCGCCTGTGTCGTCGAGGTCTGGCAGGGGGTTCGCCTTGACGGGATCGGGCTTGTGCTCGGACTCGGGACGGCCGCCTGCGCCGCCGTGTACTTCCTGCTCAGCCAGGACGCCGGAGACGACGTCCACCCGATCGGGGCACTCGCGTGGGGACTGGCCGGAGCGACTGCCGTACTCACGCCCCTGGCGCGGCCCTGGCAGCTGCCCTGGCACCTGTTCGCCGCCGACCTCGCCCTGGGCGGCCGGACCCTGCCGGCTCCACTGGTCATCGGCTGGCTGGTCCTCATCGGCACCGTGGCCGCCTACGCCACCGGCATCGCGGCGGTGCGCGTGCTGACCGCCGCGATCGGTGCCACGGTCGCGTCAATCGAGGTGCTCGCCAGCGTGGTCATCGCATGGGTCTTGCTCGGCGAGGCGCTGGGCGCCGCCCAGCTGCTCGGGGGCGCCCTGGTGCTGACGGGGGCGCTTCTCGCCCAGTCGGCGGTGGCCCGCGCCGGCTCTCCCACGGACCGCGAGGCGATCACGGCCGGTGGGGCGATCACGGCCGGTGGGGCGGAGGACGAGGAGAGAGCCCCCTCCGCCGCCGTTCGCTGAGGGTACTTCCGCCGTCGTGACGCGTCCTCACCGTCGGGGTGACGGGGGCGGGGAGATCTCCATGGTGATCGGAGACCTCGGGCGCCGGCGGTGTCCGGCGACTTCAGATACGGGACTCTTCGACGATCGCGACGATCTCGTCGATCGCCTGTCTGGACTCGGGCAGGGAGTACAGGGGCCAGACGTGCATCATGCCGGGGTATTCGAACCAGCCCAGGGACACGCCCTCCTGTCGCGCCCTGTCCCTGAGCCGGTGGGCGTCGGCGTTGAGGATGTCGCGGGTGCCGGTGAAGACGGCGATGGGGGCCAGTCCGCGGAGCGAGCCGTACAGGGGGCTGACCACCGGGTCACGCATGTCCAGGCCCCCCGCGTACAGGCGGCCGGCCTCGCGCACGCCCTCGGGGGCGAGGATCGGGTCGACCCGCTCCAGTGCCACCATGGCCGGGTCGCTGCAGGAGATGTCGACGCACGGCGACACCAGCACCAGGTGCGCCGGTTGCGGCAGACCGGCCTCCCTGGCCTGCATGATCAGAGACAGGGACAGGTTGCCCCCCGCGGAGTCGCCCATCACGGTCAGGCCCTCCGGGGAGAACCACTCGACGAGGTCCCGGTACAGGGGCAGGAGCATGGCCCATACGTCGCGGGCGGTGTGCTCGGGGGCCAGCGGGTACAGGGGAACGGTGATCGAGCAGTCCAGCCGTTTGGCCAGCGTGCCGATGAGGTCCCAGTGCAGCGAGGTGATCGACAAGGACCAGCCGCCGCCGTGCAGATACAGCAGGTGACGCTTGGTGCGCCCGGTCTTCGGGCTCACCGTGTAGACGCGGTGACCGGCCACGTGCTGCTCCTCGACGGAGAGCCGGTCCTTGAAGCCGGGTACGGCGGGGCCTCTCCTGCGATCGGCGGCGATGCTCTTGTGCACCTTTTCCGCGTTGCCGTACATGCGCCGTTTGACGCCCATCAGCCTGACCATGACGGTGGTCAGCCGCGCTTGCATGCTTGTCATGGGGGACCTTTCCCGGGTGGAGGCGGCGAAGGTGAGGCGGCCGGGCGCGCGCCCGCTCACCGTCGCCGTCCGGCGATCATGACCGCGCCCGTCGTCGCCGCCCAGACGATCAGCGGGTAGATCGCCAGACGTTCCATCGTGCCGAGTCCGAGCCCGAGGAACTGGTTGAACAGGAACAGGGCCGCCATGACCAGCCCGAAAGCGCCCGCGAGGAGGCCGAGCACAGCGGGCACCCGCCATCCGGGGGCGCCGCGGGTGGCGAGTCCGAGCACCAGCACTCCCGCGTTCCCGACGGCGAAGATCCCCATCGCGCCCAGACCGTGCACGATGATGTTCTCGTTCTCCGGCGCCAGGCCGACCACGATCCAGCTCACGGCGACCCATGCGACCAGCACGCGTCCCACGACCGTGCCGCGCCCCGGCGGCCAGGCACGCCGGGTCAGCACGAGACCGGCTATCAGTAGCACTCCCAGCAGGATGAACGAGCCGTTCATCAGAGCGTGCCGCGGCGAGCAGACCGGCAGGTACTCGTCGGTGGTGTAGTACTTGAACGGCTGGCAGGAGGTGTTGCCCAGGTCGCTGAGGAAGCGCTCCGTCCAGTCGTACGGGATGGTCCAGGCGGCACGGGCCAGAGCCTCCGCGACGAAGAACCACACGCTCAGCATCCAGGCGATTCCCCCGATCGTGACGGACGAACTACGGGGTGTGACGGTGGCATGGCGTGACGGTGTTCCGGGCATTCACCCACTCCTTGATCATTTTGATGGTCCGGCTCGCCGCCGGACCCGAATGCGGGCAGCACGAAATCCACGCCGGACGGGCGTGCAACGGCACCCATGGCACCGGCCGCGGTCAGGGCGGTGCCCTGATCGGCGTGTGCGGCGTTTCGCTGACGTGGTTCGACGCCCTACAGGCCCACCTGCGGCCTCTCCGGGCGTGTTCTATGGATCTTCCGGTTCCCGCGAGGCGGGGTTTACAGGCCGCGCTCGATCAGGTCGAAGGCCTCGTCGATCAGACTGTCGAGAGGCTTGCCGACACCCTCCTGCCAGGAGGCTCGGACGGCCCACTCGATGATGGAGAACGTCGTGACGACCAGCACGCTGGGGTAGACCTCGCGCGGCAGGTCGGCCTCCATCCGATCGGCCACGGCCCGCATGAGGGTCACGAAGATCTGTTCTTGGTCGGCGGGCTTGCGTGCCCGGGTGAGCAGTTCGGGATTGCGGCGCCACAGCGCGATCTGCTCGCGGCTGGGCACGAAGGATTCGGCGATCTCCTTGGCCATGACCCGCATCGACCGGACGGCCGGCTCGTCCGCGGGACGCGCGGCCACCAGCGCCGCCAGCTCCTCCGCCGACCAGGAGGGCCCGACCGTCAGAGCCTCCTCCTTGGTGGAGAAGTAGTTGAAGAAGGTCCGGGTGGAGATGTCGGCCGCCTCGGCGATCCCCTCGACGGTCAGGCTCTCCAGCCCTCCCTTCAGGGCCAGGCTCACCGCCGCGTCTCCGATGAGCCGTCGCTTCCGTGCCTTGTTGCGTCTGCGACGCTCTTCCACCGCATCCATGATTTACACAATACGCAAAAATTGCATTATGTGCAATCCAATGGGTGGCAAAGTCCCGTCCGCAACCTCGCGGGAATGCCGGTCGGACCCGGCTCGTGGCAGGGCCGGTCCGTGGCGGGTCAGCCCGTGGTGGAGCCGGCCGGCGGCATGGCGGATGACGGGGATGGTGGAGTCGCCGGTTCGGCAGGGGATGCGGCGGAGCGGTTCAGGTGCGCTTCCAGGCCGTCGAGCATGCAGGTCAGGCCGAACTCGAAGTTGAGCGCGCGGGAGACGTCGACCTCGCTGATGTCGTATGTCGCATAGCGTGCCGCCAGTTCGGGATAGTCGCGGGCGGCCCGCTCCACCCACTCCTTCGTCGTCGTCAGTATCTCCTCGCTGCTCATTCCGGAGCTGGCCTGAACGGCGCGCCAGGCGATCTCGGGTGCGGTCACGCCCATCACGTAGGACATCAGCGTGGCGGCTGCGTAGTCCAGGGCCGTGTCCTTGAACCCCGCCAGCTGGAACGTCTTCAGCAGCTGGTCGGACAGGCGCATCGCGTTGGGGCCGAGGGCCGGCCTGGTGCCGATGAGGGAGGCCGACCAGGGGTGCTCGAAGAACGTCGCGCGCAAGCCGTAGGCGAACACCGTGACCGCCTCTCGCCAGCCGCTCATTTCGGGGTCGGGCACGGAGACCTTGCCGAACACCTCGTCCATGACGAGGTCGAGCAGGTCGTCCTTGTTGGCCACGTGCCAGTAGATGCTGGTGGCCCCGGAGCCGAGCTTGGCGCCCAGGCGGCGCATGCTGAGCGCATCCAGGCCTTCGGCGTCGAGCAGTTCCATGGCCGCGCGCACGATCTGGTCGCGGCTGAGCGTCGGGCTTTTGGCAGGGCGGCTCTCGCGGGTCCAGACCGAGGTGAAGGGCTTTTTCACGAGTCAAGCATAAATCCATTCGCACACTGTTCGAGGTTTGTCGTACGCTGTGCGAGTGGAATCGAACACTGTACGAGCAGAGCCCAACCCCCGACGCTGGTGGATTCTCGGCGTGCTTTGCCTGAGCCTTCTGGTGCTCGTGGTGGACAACACCGTTCTGAACCTGGCCATCCCCTCCCTGATGAGGGACCTGGGAGCCACCCCGGCGGACATCCAATGGATCATCGACGCCTACGTCCTGGTCTACGCCGGACTGCTGATCACCGCGGGCAGCCTGTCCGACCGGTACGGCCGCAGGCGTTTTCTGATCATCGGCCTGGCGCTGTTCGGCGGGGCCTCGCTGATCGCCCAGCTGGTCACCGAGCCCTGGCAGCTGATCGCCGCCCGCGCGCTGATGGGGGTCGGCGGCTCCATCCTCATGCCGAGCACCCTGTCGATCCTGATGACCGTCTTCGACGAGAGCGAGCGCCGCAAGGCCATCGCCGCGTGGAGCGCGGTGGCCATGGTCGGCGTGATCGCCGGCCCCACGGTGGGCGGGTTTTTGCTCGCGCACTACTGGTGGGGCTCGATCTTCCTGATCAACGTGCCCATCGCGGCCCTCGCCATCGCCGCCGCCGTGCTGCTGATGCCCGAGACGCGCGGTCCCGCCCGGAGGCTGGACCCGGTCGGCGTGCTGCTGTCCACCACCGGTATGAGCGCCCTGGTCTTCATGGTCATCTCCGCGCCCGGTGCGGGCTGGACCTCGCCCAAGGTGCTGGTCGCCACGGCGCTGGCCGTGCTGGCGCTGGGAGGGTTCATGCTCTGGGAGCGGAGGGCGGCCCACCCGATGCTGCCGCTTGAGCTGTTCCGCAACCGCAACTTCAGCGGGTCGTCGTTCTCGATCGTGCTGATGTCGTTCGGCACGGGCGCGCTGCTGCTGATGCTCACCCAGTACCTGCAGTTCGTGCTGGGCTACGGGCCGATGAAGGCGGGATTGGCGCTGCTGCCGTACGCCGTGGCCGCCGCGCTCTTCAACGCCGTCGGCGCGGGTCTCGGGCAGAAGGTCAGCAACCGCACGCTGGTCGCGGCCGGCATGACCGTGATGGCCCTCGGCTTCGGCGCGCTGGCCTTCATGACCGCCGACACCGGGTACGGCCTGCTGATCACCGCCCTGATGCTCATGGGCATCGGCGGAGGTCTGGCCGGACCCGCGGTCTACGCGACCCTCATGGGGGCCGTGCCGCCCGAGCACGCCGGTGTGGGCTCGGCGCTCAACGACACTGTCCAGCAGGTCGGCATGGCGCTGAGCGTGGCCGTGCTCGGCAGCGTGCTGGCCGGGGTCTACACCTCGTCGATGCCCTCCGGCGCCCCGGCCGCCGCGCGGGACTCGATCGGCGGTGCGCTCCAGCTGGGGGATCCCGGGCTGGTCCACACCGCGCGGGAGGCGTTCGTCTCGGCCATGTCCTTCGGATCCTGGGTGGGCGTGGGTTTCACCCTCGCGGCCGCCGCTCTGGCGCTCGTGATGCTGCGGCCCGCTCCCGCGGCTCCGGTCTCAGCTCCTGACCTGGTGGAAACGGGGAGCTGAGAGGTTCTCCAGGCTGTCCAGCGGGTCAGTCGTCGTCGGCCGGAGTGAACGCTGCGGCGTGGTCGCGGACGAAGTCGGCGATGTCGCGCGGGGGGCGGCCGAGCAGGTCGGCGACCGTGTCGGTGGTGAAGTCGCCCCAGCCGGAGACATAGGCCTGCGCGTACTCCTCGAGCATGTCGACGATCCACTTCGGAACGCCGTGGCCGAGCAGTGTCTTGCGCTTGGCGTCGTCGCTGACCGGCAGGTATGTGACAGACCTGCCGAGAGCGAGACGCAATTGGTCGGCGACCTCGTCAAACGTCAGCGAGCGCGGGCCGGTGAGGGTGTAGGTCTGGCCGTGGTGGCGATCCGGGTCGTCGAGGAGCACGCGGGCGGCGCACTCGGCGATGTCGCGTACGTCGATCATGCCGATCCGTGCCGAGGCCATGTTCAGCGAGAACGTACCGGTGGCCGAGAGATCGCCCGCCTCGTTCAGCAGGTTCTGCATGAACCAGTGCGGGCGCAGGATCGTCCAGCGCATGCCGCATCGTTCGGTCTCCCGGTCGGACAGCGCGTGCAGCCTGCCGCTGCGGTTCGGCGCGTCGTGTGCCGCGCCGACGACGGACAGGCGCACGATGCGCTCCACCCCGGCCTGGCGTGCGGCCCACACGACGTTCATGTTGTTCTCCGGGGCGCGCGGGCCGTTCGGGGTGAGCAGCCACACGTCCTGCACGCCCTCGAAGGCGGGCGGCAGCGACCGGGGGTCGTCGAGGTCACCGACGAAGACCTCGGCGTTCTGCTTGCGCGGGCCGCCCGCTTTGGACTCGTCGTGGATGAGAGCGTGAAGGTCCACGTCGGTCCCTTCCAGCGCATTCATCAGCGCGGTGGACACGGTTCCGGTGGCTCCGGTGATCAGCACGGTGCGTGACATGCTCATTCTCCCTTGGTGGTAGCGGGATACGGATTGGACCAGTTGGTCGAGGCGGCCGGTGCCGGGTCATGGCCTTGGCGAGCTGAGGTCTTCGAGGGCTTCCCCGCCGCCCGGTTGACGGTGATGCGCTCCAGGACCCAGAGCGCGAGGGTCCCCGCCGAGAGGGTGGCGCCCAAGACGCACACGCCGGTCCAGCCGCCGTGCACCCAGACCACCGAAGTCAGCGCGGAGCCCACCGCGCCGCCGAGGAACAAGGAGGTCAGGAAGGCGGAGTTGATCCGGTTGCGAGCCTCGGGCCGGAGCGCGTAGAGGACGTTCTGGCTGCTGTTGAGCACCGCCTGATGCGCCAGGTCCAGCACGATCACGCCGACGAGCAGCCAGACCAGTGAGCGTGCCCCCGCCGCGATCGCCAGCCAGGACGTCACCAGCAGGGTCGCCCCGGCGCCGGTCACGGTCTGGACGTACCCGCGGTCGGCCAGCCGCCCCGCCACCGTGGCGGTCAGCGCACCCGCGGCGCCGACCAGGCCGAACAGGCCGATGGCCGACTCCGACCAGCCGTACGGCGACCGCGCCAGCAGAAAGGTCAGCGCCGTCCACATCACGCTGAACGAAGCCAGGCTCAGGGCGCCGACACCTGCCCGCCACCGCAGCAGCGGCTCGTACCGGAACATCGCGACCGTCGAGCGCAGCAGCCCGGGGTAGGACAGGCGTCGGCCGTCCCCGCCGAGCCGGGGCAGGAAGACACGCAGCAACACGGCCATCAGTGCCATCAGGACCGCGTTCACCCAGTAGACCGTCCGCCAGCCGCCCAGCTCGGACAACGCTCCGGACGCGGTACGCGCCAGCAGCAGGCCGAGCATCAGCCCGGTCATCACCGTGCCGACCACCCGGCCACGCTCGGCCGGGGCCGCCAGCGTCGCCGCGAACGGCACCACGACCTGCGCTCCCACCGAGGTCAGCGCGGTCAGGGCCGTACTGGCCAAGAGCACCGTGCCGTTGGCTGCGGTTGCCGACACCAGCAGAAACACCGCGGTCGCCGCGTAGAGGGACATGGCAAGCCGCCGTCGCTCCATCAGGTCGCCGAGCGGCACCAGCAGGATCAGCCCCAGTGCGTACCCGGCTTGTGCGGCCGTCACCACCAGCGCCGCCATCGAGGGGCCGAGCCTCAGTTCCCGGCCGATCAGGTCAAGCAGCGGCTGCGCGAAGTAGTTGCCCGCGACCGCCAGCCCGGTCGCCACCGACATGAGCAGGAGCAGTCCGCGCGACAGGCCGCCGTCCGGATGGGGTTCCGTCGTCGTCATGCGCCTAGCCTCGGCGATGGGCGATCAATGAGTCCAACGCATGTTTGTCATCGAACCAATCGTGTATCACGATTGATCTATGGAGCTTCAGCAGATGCGCTACGTCGTCGCCGTCGCGGAGACGAGCAACTTCACCCGCGCCGCCGAGCAGTGCCTGGTCGTCCAGTCCGCGCTGAGTCACCAGATCGCCCGGCTGGAACGTGAGCTGGGTGCCAAGCTGTTCGACCGCACCAGCCGCCGCGTCCGGCTGACCCCGGCCGGCGAGGCGTTTCTCCCCGCGGTCCGCCAGGCTCTCGATGCCGCCGAGCGGGCGCGGGCCGAGGTGGCGTCCGCCGTCGGCGAGATCCGTGGCCGGCTCGCCATCGGAGCCATCCCCACCGTCGTCGCGGTCGATCTGCCGACCGCGCTGAAACACTTCCACTTGCGGCATCGGCAGGTACGGATCAGCCTCCGCTCAGGCGCGAGCGAGGATCTGATCGAACGGGTGCGGCAGGGCACCCTGGACGTCGCGTTCCTGGGGCTTCCCCTGGGCGTACGGCCCAAGGGCGTCCGCGGTCGCGAACTGGCGCGCGGCGACCTCGTCGCCGTGGTGGCGCCCGGCCACCCGCTGGCGGACGAGGAGCGCGTGGACCTGCACCAGTTGTCGGACGAACCGTTCGTCGACTTCCCCCCGGGCACCGCCGCGCGGGCCCAGTCGGACGAGGCGTTCGCAGCGGTCGGAGTCCGGCGCGAGGTCGCCTTCGAAGTGACGACCGTGGACTTCATGGCCCGCCTGATCCGGCAGGGCCTGGGCGTCGGGATGTTGCCAGCCGCCTTCGTGTCCGACCTTCCCGACCTGCCCGTCGTCCGGCTTCGCGACGCTCCCGCCCGCATGGAGCACCTCATCTGGAGTCGCTTCCCTCCCTCCCCTGCCGCCGCGGCGTTCCTGTCCGTCCTAGGTGTCTCGGCGGCGGAATCCTCAAGATCGCCGGACTCGTGACCTCAGCCTCCGCCGCTCCCGCTGGTTCCGGGGCCTGCGACCGCACCTGATCTGCACTCCCGCCGGGCTGCCGATCACCTGGGCCCTGGCCGCCGGGGTACCTGGGGTTCCCGGAGGGATATGGAGATGTGCCGCAAAAATTCATGTATTTCAGATTGCTTTAGTAGGAAATCTGGGCCACGATGGATCCATGAGTCGCCCAAGCTCACGGAGGTGCACATGACCAGCGCGATCGACATCCGGCGGGTGGCCGGACACATCGGTGCGGAGATCCACGGCGTCGACATCTCGCGCCCTCTTGACGCGGCCGTGGCCGGAGAGATCCGGCAGGCTCTGCTCGCCCACAAGGTGATCTTCTTTCGGGGGCAGGATCTCGGCCACGGCGCGCAGATCGCCTTCGCCCGCCAGTTCGGCGACCTCACCCACGCGCACCCGCACGAGGACGCGCCACCGGAGGAGTTCCCGCAGATCCTCACCATCGACCCGCGTCGTTACGAGGAGCGTTACGGCCAGGGCTACCGGGAGCTCTACCGCAAGCGGCAGTACTCCTACTACTCCGGCTGGCACACCGACGTCACCGCCGCGGTCAACCCGCCCGCCGCCTCGATCCTGCGTGCCGAGACCGTGCCGCCGTTCGGTGGTGACACCCAGTGGACCAACCTGGTGGCGGCCTATGAGGGGCTGTCGGAGCCGCTGAAGCGCTTCGCGGACGGTCTGCGTGCCGAGCACCGCTTCCTGGCCGGCTATCAGACGGCCGCGGAGGACGCCACGCTGGTCAAGCGGATCAACGACAACCTGCTGATCTCGATCCACCCCGTCGTCCGGGTGCACCCGGAGACGGGGGAGCGGGCGCTGTTCGTCAACCCCGGCTTCACCGACCGGATCGTCGGGGTCTCTCCCCAGGAGAGCCGTCGCATCCTCGACCTGCTGTACGAGCAGATCACCCGGCCCGAATACACCGTCCGGTTCCGCTGGGAGCCCGGCAGCGTGGCCTTCTGGGACAACCGTGCCACCGCGCACCTGGCCCCCACCGACCTCGACCACCTCGACGTCGAGCGGACCCTGCACCGCGTCACCTTGATCGGCGACCGCCCGGTCGGCCCTGACGGCTTCGAGTCCGAGATCGTCGCCGGCCGTCCGTTCGAGGCGGAAGCCCTGGTGGTCGCCTGACCTCCGATGCCCGGGCGGGGGAACCTGGGGGTGCTCCGCCCGACCTCCCGTACGGCTTGCGCCATCCGTCGCAGGGCGCAAGCCGTACGGGAGCCCCTGGCCTCGTCGAACTCCCGCGATCTCGCGGGCCGTGGGGTGAAGGTATGAACTTGACAATATGACGGGTTAAACACTTATTTCCCGACATGTTGGTGGTAGGAGTGGTGGCGCGGAGCGGCGATACTCGACATATGTCGGACCTTCTTGCGCGCCACCGAGCGGTAATGCCCAACTGGCTGGCCCTTTACTACAACGAGCCCATCGAGATCGTCAGCGGCAAGGGCAACCGGGTCGTCGACGCGTCAGGCAAGAGCTACCTGGACTTCTTCGCGGGCATCCTGACCAACATGATCGGGTACGACGTGCCCGAGGTGCGCGAGGCCGTCGAGCGCCAGCTCGCCACCGGCGTCGTGCACACCTCCACGGTCTACCTGCTCCGTGGCCAGGTGGAGCTCGCCGAGAAGATCGCCAAGCTGTCCGGGATCAAGGACGCCAAGGTCTTCTTCACCAACTCCGGAACCGAGGCCAACGAGACCGCGCTGCTGCTGGCCACCTACGCGCGCAAGTCCGACCAGGTGCTCGCCATGCGGCAGAGCTACCACGGCCGCTCCTTCGGCGCCGTCAGCGTGACCAGCAACCGCGCCTGGAAGAACAACTCGCTGTCGCCGCTGAACGTGCACTTCCTGCACGGTGCCGACCGGCATCTCACCCAGTTCCGCGGGCTGTCGGACGCCGACTACATCGCGGCGTGCGTGGACGACCTGCGTCACGTGCTCTCCACGGCCGTCTCGAACGACGTGGCCGCGCTGATCGCCGAGCCGATCCAGGGCGTGGGCGGCTTCACCATGGCCCCCGACGGGCTGTTCGCGGCCTACAAGGAGGTCCTGGACGAGCAGGGCATCCTGTTCATCTCCGACGAGGTGCAGACCGGCTGGGGCCGTACCGGCTCGGCGTTCTTCGGCATCCAGAACCACGGCGTCACGCCGGACATGATGACCTTCGCCAAGGGCCTGGGCAACGGCTTCGCGGTCGGCGGCCTCGTCGCCCGCGGCGACCTGATGGACGACCTCCACGCGGTCGGCCTGGCCACCTTCGGCGGTAACCCGATCTCCATGGCCGCGGCCAACGCGACCCTGGACTACGTGCTCGACCACGACCTGCAGGCGAACGCCGCCCGGACCGGCGCCCTGATCATCGACGGGCTCCGCGAGGCCGCGCCGCGCCTGCCCGTCGTCGGTGACATCCGTGGCAAGGGCCTGATGTTCGCCGTCGAACTGGTCGACCCGGCGACCGGCGCGCCTTCTCCCGCGCTCGCGGGCCGCTTCATGGAGGAGACCAAGAAGGCCGGTCTGCTCGCGGGCAAGGGCGGTCTGCACGGCAACGTGCTGCGTATGGCCCCGCCGCTCACCCTGACCGTGGAAGAGGCCGCCGAGGGCCTCGGGATCATCGTCAACGCACTCGAAGTCATCAACGCTGAGGTCGTCTCGTCGTGAAGAACGTCACCCACTGGATCAACGGAGCCCCCGCCGAGGGCGCCGGCCGTACGTCCGAGATCTTCAACCCCGCGACGGGCGAGGTCAGCGGCCAGGTTCACCTGGCATCGGTGGCCGAGGTCGACGCGGCCGTGGCCGCCGCGGCGGCGGCATATCCGGCCTGGCGTGACTCCTCGCTGGTCAAGCGGTCGCAGGTGCTGTTCCGCTTCCGTGAGCTGATGTACGCCAACCGTGACGAGCTCGCCCGGCTCATCTCGGAGGAGCACGGCAAGGTCCACTCCGACGCGCTGGGCGAGGTGGCCCGCGGCCTGGAGGTCGTGGAGTTCGCCTGCGGCATCCCGCACCTGCTCAAGGGCGGCTTCTCCGAGGGGGTCTCCACCCGGGTCGACTCCTACTCGATCCGCCAGCCGCTGGGCGTCGTCGCCGGGATCACCCCGTTCAACTTCCCGGCCATGGTGCCGATGTGGATGTTCCCGATCGCGATCGCCTCGGGCAACACCTTCGTCCTCAAGCCGTCCGAGAGGGATCCGTCGGCGTCGCTGCTGATCGCCGCGCTCTGGAAGGAAGCCGGGCTGCCGGACGGCGTCTTCAACGTCGTCCAGGGCGACAAGGTGGCGGTGGACCGGCTGCTGGAGCACCCGGAGGTGCGCGCGATCTCGTTCGTCGGGTCCACGCCGATCGCCAAATACGTCTACGAGACCGGGACCTCCCACGGCAAGCGGGTTCAGGCGCTGGGCGGAGCCAAGAACCACATGCTCGTGCTCCCCGACGCCGACCTCGATCTGGTCGCCGACGCCGCGGTGTCGGCGGGCTTCGGCTCGGCCGGCGAGCGCTGCATGGCGATCTCCGTCGTGCTCGCGGTGGACCCGATCGGCGACGAGCTGGTCGACAAGATCGTTTCCCGTGTCTCCGCGCTGACCATCGGCCCCGGGGACAACCCCGCCTCCGAGATGGGTCCCCTCGTCACCGAGGTCCACCGCGACAAGGTGGCCTCCTATCTCGACCTGGGCGTCTCCGAGGGTGCCAAGCTCGTCGTGGACGGTCGCGAGACCCCGGTCCTCGGTGGCTCCACCGCCGCCGGCACCCCTGGCTTCTGGCTCGGCCCCACGGTCCTCGACCACGTCCCGGCCGGTTCCCGCGTCCACCGGGAGGAGATCTTCGGGCCGGTCCTGTCGATCGTGCGCGTGTCCTCCTACGAGGAGGGCGTGAAGCTGATCAACGACGGCGAGTTCGGCAACGGCACTGCTCTCTTCACCAACGACGGCGGCGCCGCCCGGCGCTTCCAGAACGAGGTGGAGGTCGGCATGATCGGCATCAACGTGCCGATTCCGGTGCCGATGGCCTTCTACAGCTTCGGTGGCTGGAAGGCGTCGCTGTTCGGCGACACCCACGTCCACGGAACCGAAGGCGTGCACTTCTACACCCGTGGCAAGGTCGTCACCTCACGCTGGCTCGACCCGAGCCACGGCGGGGTCAACCTCGGGTTCCCGACCAACAAGTAGGTCTTCTCCACGATCGGAGCCCCGCGAGAGTTCCTCTCGCGGGGCTCCGTCGTGTGACCGTGGATCGCGGGGCCGAACCGGGAGCCGGACACCGGATACGGAAGAGGCTCGGGCGCCGCCTGGCCGATAGGCTCCGAACTGATTGGCAACGGCCGTCGTGAGGGGACTTCGTGAGCAAGGACAGGCTTCGCCGCGCACGTCTGGGAGCACTGGCGGGAGTGGGTGCCCTGGCACTGTCCGCCTGCGCCGCGACGGGAGCCGGGAACGCCGTCCGGGTGGCGCGCACGCCTACGGCCTCAGGCGTTTCCGCGACCGTGTCGCCCAGCCTGAGCCCCGGTCCCAGCTCCAGCTCCGCTCCGAGTCCCAGCCCGAGCCCCTCGGCCTCCATCGGCGAGAGCGAGGGCACGCTCCGTATGCTCACGTTCCAGGACCATGTCGAGTACGGCGCGGCCAGCTCCAAAGTCGACTGGCTCACACCCTTCGAGAGGCAGACCGGCTGCCGAGTGAGGCTGGATCGGGTCGAGACGAGCGTCGAGATGGCCGAGCAGTTCTCCCGCACCCCCTACGACGTCGTCTCGCCCTCGCCTGATCTGGCCGGGCGGCTGATGGCGGAGGGCAAGGTCGCGACGATCGACACCGGGCTGATCGAGGCCTACAAGGACATTCCCAAGCGGTTGCGGGAACTGCCCGCCGTGCGGCGGGGGGACAGGGTCTACGGCGTCCCCTATCTCTGGGGGATCAACGAGATCATGTACGAGGGGGAGAGGCCCCGTGGGCCGGAGGCCCTCTACACGGCCTCCCGGTCGGCGATCAGGGACAACCCGATGAGCATCGCCGACGCCGCGCTCGCGCTCAAGGGATTCAGACCCGAACTGAAGATCGATGATCCGTTCCAGCTCACCCCCGCCCAGCTCGACGCCGCCGAGAAACTGCTCGCCGAGCGGGACGGTCCCGAGCGGGTCTACTGGAAGGAGTCCTCCCTCGACGTGATCCGGGCCTTCGCCGCGGAGGGGGTCCGGATCGCCCAGGCCCTGCCGTACGACCTGGATGTCTTCAAGCGCGCGGGCCGGCCGGTGAAGGCACTGGAGGCGCCGATGACGGGGTGGGTCGACTCGTGGATGGTCGTGGCCGGGAACGCGAGCCCGAACTGCGCCTACAAGTGGCTCAACTGGGTGAGCTCGCCGGAGGCGCAGGGGCAGGCCTCCGACTGGACATGGCTCGCCCCGGCCAACCTGAAGGCGTGCGACGGGCGCGCCCGCCGCGTTTGCGAGGCCTATCACGCTCGGGACGCCGGCCGGCTCCGGAGCATCCATTTTGCCGTTCGCCCATCGAAGGATTGCGGTGGCCAAGGCGGGGAATGTACCGATTACACCGAATGGGAAGAGCGCTGGAAGCAGCTGGTGAAGTAGGCGGGAGTTCCGTGACTCGAGCTTGACGGACCGCAGGTACGCCCATCCCCCCGCTGGGCGTGACCTGCCAGGGGCGCTCCGAGTGCTCCCCCGACCCTCGGAGCGCCCCTTCTTCTTTCCGGAGATGCCCGCCCTCGGCATCGGGGTGCCGATCGCCACCGTTCCCGCACTGCGCCCGCACTGTGCCCTGCGGCGTGTCACCGGTGTGTGTCAGAGGGGTGTGTGTCAGAGGGCGGTGCGTGCTCGCCGCGGACCGACTGCCAGATGCGTTCGGGCAGCAGGCGCGCCGCGATCGTCAGGTCGACGTCGGGTGCCCCGGCGAGCCAGCGGCGGGTGGTCTCCGCCACGGGACCGATCACGAGCATCTCGGTGAGAGGGTCGGGCAGGGCGATGACATGCCCGGCCTCCACGTAGGGGCGGAGCCAGTCGGCGATCCGGCGCATTCTGGGAGCCTTCGCCTCCGCGACGCGCTCCGCGTGGGCCGGCAGGAAGGCGGCATAGGACGAGGCGTGGATGAAGTGCGCCGCCGGCCGGTTGTCCTGGGCGAACCGCAGATACGCCTCGACGAAGGCGCGTACGCCGGTGCGGGCCGTCCTGGAGCGTCCGAGCGCGGCGATGAGCGTGTCGAGCAGTTCGGACATGCAGTGGCTGTAGAGGGCCGCGGCGAGTCCGTCGGCGCTGCCGAAGTGGTGGTAGAGGCTGCCGCTGCTGACGCCGGTCTCGGCGATCAGCGCGGTCATGGTCAGCCCGCCGGGCCCCTTGGCCGCGTAGAGGTCGAGTGCCGCCGCCACGACCCTGTCGGCGGTCGCCTCACCTCGCTGCTGCTTGGGCGACATCGTCAGGTGGCATCGTGCGGGGCCGGCGGCGGGGTCCGCCGGAGGCCGGTGAGCTCCAGCGCCTGCGTCCAGAGCCGTTCCGCGAGCGCGGCGTCGGCGGCGACCGGGGCCGGCGGCTGCTCGGTCTCGATGTGGAAGTAGCGGCCGGTCTGCCCGGCCACCTCCTCGGCCAGCGCGAGCCTGGCGACGGGCCGGGCGCCCGCGTCCGGGCTCTTCCACAGCAGTTTCACCGCCTTGAGCAGGTGGCCCGGGAGCCCGCCGCGGTCTCCCAGCCCGGTGCGGATCACTCCGGGGTGAACGGCGTTGATGGTCACTCCGGCATTCTTCCAGCGTTCGGCGAAGCGCGGCACCAGCAGCAGGTTGCACAGCTTGGTGTCGGCGTAGGTCCGCATCGGGTGAAAGTCCAGGCCGGTGGGGGTGCGTTCCGGATCGGCCCGCCCGTTGACGTACAGCCCGGCACTGACCTGCACGACCCGTGCCCCGGAGGCGGCCAGCAACGGTTCCAGCTCGTGGTTGAGCAGGAACGGCGCGAGATGGTTGGTGACGAAGGCCTGCTCCAGCCCGTCCTCGTCCAGCACCCGCCGGCTCGGCCACAGACCGGCGTTGTGGACCAGCACATCGATGCGGGGGCAGGTCTCACCGAGCGCCTCGGCGACCGCGCGCGCCTTCCGGACGCTGGACAGGTCGCCGACGACGAGGCGCACACGGGCCCCGCCGAGCCCGGCGAGCGACGCCCGCGCGGCCTCCCCCCGCTCTCTGTCACGAGCGACCAGCACCACGCTGCACCCGTCCTGGAGCAACCGCGCGGCGACGGCGTATCCGATGCCACGGTTGCCGCCTGTCACCACGGCCGTCCGGGTGGGGGCCGAGCGGTGTCTCTCCGCGTTGTCCATGGCCGGAGTCTAAAGGAATCCAGAGACCCTCTCTAGAGAGAGTCTCTGGATTCTGAGTGTCAGGGCCCCGGCGTGAGGGGGAGTTCCGCCTGGTCCGCGAAGGCGCCGCCGCCCGGAGGCTTGCGGCATGCTCCCTGGTGGCTCCTCGGATCGCAACGATTTCCGTTGTGACTTCCAACATCAACAATGGATTCGGTGGTAAAACTCTATATTTTTAGTTGGCTGGTTGACCAGTCAGTGGATAGGCTCTCGCCATGAGAATCCTTCTTGTGGGAGCGGGCGGGGTTGGCTCCGCCGTGGTTCCGATCGCCGCACGCCGAGATTTCTTCGAACACATCGTGGTGGCGGACTCTAAACAGAGCCGCGCCGCCGACGTCGTGGCCAAGATCGGCGATCCGCGGTTCAGCGCCATCGCGCTGGACGCCTCCGACCAGGCCGCGGTGGAGGCGGCCCTCGCCGAGCACCGTTGTGACGTGCTCTTCAACGCCGTGGATCCGCGCTTCACCATGCCCCTGTTCCGGGCGGCGCTCAACGCCGGGGCGCACTACCTCGACATGGCCATGTCGCTGTCGCGGCCCCATCCCAGCAGGCCGTACGAGCTGACCGGGGTGAAACTGGGCGACGAGCAGTTCGCGCTCGGCGACGCCTGGCGGGACAGGGGCGCGCTGGCCCTGGTCGGCATGGGTGTGGAGCCCGGGCTGGCCGACGTGTTCGCGCGGTACGCGGCCGAGCACCTCTTCGAGAGCATCGAGGAGATCGGCATTCGTGACGGGTCGAACCTGGTGGTCGAGGGCTACGACTTCGCGCCGACCTTCTCGATCTGGACGACCATCGAAGAGTGCCTCAACCCGCCGGTGATCTGGGAGAACGGCGACTGGCACACCACCGAGCCGTTCAGTGAGCCGGAGACGTTCGACTTCCCGGAGGGAATCGGCCCGGTCGAGTGCGTGAACGTCGAGCACGAGGAGGTGCTGCTCGTGCCGCGCTGGATCGACGCCAAGCGGGTGACGTTCAAGTACGGCCTCGGTGAGGAGTTCATCGGCGTGCTGAAGACCCTGCACAAGCTCGGACTGGACAGGACGGGCAAGATCCGGGTCGGCGGCGTCGAGACCGCCCCTCGCGACGTGGTCGCGGCCAGCCTGCCCGACCCGGCCACGCTCGGTGACCGGATGCGCGGCAAGACCTGCGCGGGCACCTGGGTGAAGGGCGTCGGCAAGGACGGGAGACCACGTGAGGTCTACCTGTATCACGTGGTCGACAACGAGTGGTCGATGCGGGAGTACGGCTGCCAGGCCGTGGTCTGGCAGACCGCCGTGCATCCGGTGGTCGCGCTGGAGCTGCTGGCCACGGGCGGCTGGTCGGGAACGGGTGTGCTGGGGCCGGAGGCGTTCGACGCGGTGCCGTTCCTGGAACTGCTCAACGCCTACGGATCGCCGTGGGGCATGCGCGACCAGACGCGGGAGGCTCTCCTCTCAGTCTGACCGCGATTCCGGTTTCTCACCGGCGCGGCCCGGCCGTCGCCGACGGCCGCTCGCGCGGCGGGTTTCGGCACGCGGAGGGGGGGGGCGCCGGGGGGGGGGGGGCCCCCCCCCCCCGGGCCCCCCCCCCCTCCGCGTGCCAGGAGTGAAGTTTTGTGACGACCATTACCCCCAGCGGATCGGGGATTGTATGGGTTGCGACACGTGTGTGTCACAGGATCCTGACAGTTCGAATCCTCTTCGTTATCCCAGATGGCTGCGGGTTCTCTTTACTCACAGGTATGGTTTCGCTCATCCCGCATTAAAAAAGTCTTAACGGGATGAAACACGCATAGTGGGGGATTCGTGCGCGGCCGCCCTGTAGGCACCTGACGCTGCCCCTTCGCGTTCCGGGCGATACACGAGGGGAGGACGATGGGCGCCTACCTGCTGAAGCGGCTGGTCAGCAATGTCCTACTCGTGGCGATCGCCGCGAGCATGGCCTACTTCCTCGCCGCGACCAGTCTCAACCCACGGGCCAAGTACGAAGGTCGCCAACCGCCGGTGGCGGAGGCCGTCGCCGACGCGACGCTGAGCGACTACAACCTCAACGACAAGACGCCGATCTTCGAGCGTTACGTCACCTGGGTCTCAGGGGTCGCGCAGGGCGACTTCGGCAAGACCTGGGAGGGCAAGTCGGTCAACGACGAGATGGGCCGGCGCATCGGCGTCAGCCTGCGGCTGCTGCTCATCGGCACGCTCCTCGGCTCGGCCGTCGGCGTGGCCGTCGGCGCGTACGCCGCGGTCAGGCAGTACAGGATCAGCGACCGGGTGATCGGGGTCAGCTCGTTCGTCGTCATGGCGATCCCGGTCTTCGTATTGGCCACGATGCTCACCATCGTGGCGGTCGGCATCAACAACCTGCTGGGGTTCACGCTCCTGGAGTACACCGGCGAGTACAACCCGGCGCTGACCGGATGGGACCAGTTCACCAACCGGCTCAACCACCTGATCCTGCCGACGATCTCCCTCAGCCTCGGGCAGATCGCCTTCTACAGCCGGATCCAGCGCAACATGATGCTGGACGTGCTGGGCCAGGACTTCGTCCGGACCGCGATGGCCAAGGGGCTCAGCCGCAGGACGGCGCTGTTCAAGCACGCGCTCCGCACCGCGCTGGTCCCGGCGGCGACCTACTTCGCCTTTGCCTTCGGCACGATGATGGTCGGCGCCACCTTCACGGAGAAGATCTTCGGCTGGCACGGCATGGGGGCCTGGCTGGTGGAGTCGATCCAGCAGAACGACACCAACTCCGTCGCCGCGGTGAGCTTCTTCACGGCCGCCTGCGTTCTGGTCGCAGGACTGCTCTCGGACCTGATCGTCGCGGCCCTCGACCCCCGGGTCCGGGTGAGCTAGATGCGATCCAAGGTCGTTCTCGCCCGCATGATGCGCAACTCGCAGACCCGTTACGGTCTGCTGGCCCTGCTCCTGCTCCTGCTGCTCGCCTACGTCGGGCCGCTCGTCGGCCCGCACGACTGGACCGACAAGGATTTCCTGGCCTTCATGGAGCCGCCCTCCGCCGAGCACTGGTGGGGGACCACCCAGATCGGCCAGGACGTCTACGCGGTGACGCTGCGCGGCATGCAGAAGTCGATCCTCATCGGCTTCCTCGTCGCCCTCTTCTCGACCGGTGTCGCCGCCGTGGTCGGGGCCGCGGCCGGCTATTTCGGCGGCTGGGTGGACAAAGCCCTGATGTGGGGCGCAGACCTGCTGCTCGTGCTGCCCAGCTTCCTGATCATCGCCATTGTCTCGCCCCAGTTCAAGGACGGAACCTGGCTGTGGTTCGTGGCCCTGCTCGCGGCCTTCTCCTGGATGATCACCTCGCGGGTGGTCCGGAGCATGACCCTGTCGCTGCGTGAGCGGGAGTACGTCCTGGCCGCCCGGTACATGGGCATCCCCGACTGGAAGATCATCCTGCGGCACGTGATGCCGAACCTCTCCTCCCTGCTGATCATCGACGCCACGCTCAACGTCAGCGGCGCGGTCCTGGGTGAGGCGGGACTGTCGTTCTTCGGGTTCGGCATCCAGCCGCCCGACGTCTCGCTCGGCACGCTGATCGCGGCGGGCAGCGACAAGGTCACCGGCTACCCGTGGCTGTTCCTGTTCCCGGCCGGTCTGCTCGTGCTGTTCGTGCTCAGCGTCAATCTCATCGGCGACGGCCTGCGCGACGCGCTCGACCCGGGGAGCAACCAGTGAACGAGCGAAGCGGGATGACCGGCGACTACACCACGCCCATCCTTGAGGTGAACGACCTCAACGTCACCTTCCGCGGCGGCATCAAGGCCGTCCGGGGCGTGAGCTACCAGCTGCGGCGGGGCGAGATTCTCGGCATCGTCGGCGAATCGGGCTCCGGCAAGTCGGTGACCTCCCTGGCGGTGATGGGCCTGCTCCCGGCGGGCGCGGAGGTCAGCGGCTCGGTCAGGCTGCACGGCAAGGAACTGCTCGGCATGCCGGAGGATGAGCTCATCCGCCTCCGCGGCAAGAGCATCGGCATGATCTTCCAGGATCCGCTGTCGGCCTTCACCCCCGTCTACACCATCGGCGACCAGATCGCCGAGGCCGTGCGGATCCACCAGAAGGTCGGCAAGGACAAGGCTGCCAAGCGGGCCGTCGAGCTGCTGGACCTGGTCGGCATCCCGCACCCGGACGTGCGGGCCAAGGCGTTCCCGCACGAGTTCTCCGGCGGCATGCGCCAGCGCGCCATGATCGCCATGGCCATCGCCAACGACCCCGACGTGCTGATCTGCGACGAGCCGACCACCGCGCTCGACGTCACCATCCAGGCTCAGGTCCTGGAGGTGCTCAAGACCGCGCAGCGGGAGACCGGCGCCGGCATCGTGATGATCACCCATGACCTGGGGGTCGTCGCAGGCCTCGCCGACCGGGTGCTGGTGATGTACGCCGGCAAGCCGGTCGAGCTCGGCACCGTGGACGAGATCTACTACCGCCCGCGCCAGCCGTACACGATGGGCCTGCTCGCCTCGATCCCGCGCATGGACCGCCCGTCCGAGCGGCTGATCCCGATCGAGGGCAACCCGCCCTCGCCCGCCGCGCTGCCGCCGGGCTGCCCGTTCGCGCCGCGCTGCCCGATGAAGGTCAGCGCCTGCGACGAGGCCGAGCCCGACCTGGAGCGGATCGGTCCCGGAGCCCGCATGTCGGCCTGCATCCGGTCCCACGAGATCGAGCTCAAGGGCCTCGACGGCGCCACGATCTACCCCGCGCCCGAGGCGCCCGCCGAGACCGCGGAACGCGCGCCGCGCGCCGAGCGGGCCACCGTGCTCCAGGTCGACAAGCTGATCCGGCACTACCCGCTGATGAAGGGCTCGGTGCTCAAGCGCCGGGTCGGCACCGTGTACGCGGTGGACGGCATCAGCTTCGACATCGCCGAGGGCGAGACACTGGCCCTGGTCGGTGAGTCGGGCTGCGGCAAGACCACCACGCTTCAGCAGATCATGCAGCTGGAGGCGCCGCAGGGCGGCACGGTGGTCGTGCTCGGCAAGGACAGCGCCAAGCTGGCCAAGAGCGAGCGCAAGGCGCTCCGGCGGGACCTGCAGATCGTCTTCCAGGACCCGATGGCCGCGCTCGACCCGCGCATGCCGGTCGGCGACATCCTCGCCGAACCGCTCCGCGCGCACGGCCACAAGAACGTCCAGGCCCGGGTCGCCGAGCTGCTCAGCCTGGTGGGGCTGGACCCCAGCCACGCCGAGCGCTACCCGCAGCACTTCTCCGGCGGCCAGCGCCAGCGCATCGGCATCGCCCGGGCCCTGGCCCTGGAGCCCAAGCTGATCGTGCTGGACGAGCCCGTCTCGGCGCTGGACGTGTCCATCCAGGCGGGTGTGATCAACCTGCTGGAGGACCTGAAGGCCAGGCTCGGCCTGTCCTATCTGTTCGTCGCCCACGACCTGTCGGTGGTCCGGCATCTCGCCGACCGCATCGCCGTCATGTATCTCGGCAAGATCGCCGAGATCGGCACGGTCGACGAGGTGTACGGCAGGCCCGCTCACCCCTACACGCGGGCGCTGCTGTCGGCGATCCCGCTGCCGGACCCCGAGCTGGAGCGCTCGCGCGAGCGGATCCTGCTCGAAGGCGACCTGCCCAGCCCGGCCGACCCTCCGTCGGGCTGCCGCTTCCGCACCCGCTGCCCCAAGCGCGCCCTGCTGGGCGAGGCGCAGGCGCGCAGGTGCGCCGAGGAAGAGCCCACTGTCGTACGGCTCGCGCCCGCCGCCGATCACGGCGCCGCCTGCCACTACCCCGAGGAGACCGAGGTCGTCGCGACCTCGCGTCCCTGAGAATCCCTGTTGGAGGAAAACGTGAAGGTTGGTTACAAGGCCGTCGCCGGGGCCGCACTCCTGGCCATGGCCCTCACCGCCTGCGCCGGTGGCGGCGGCGACAAGCCGAAGGCCGGGTCGAGCGAGGCCGCCAAGGAGGCCCAGCAGCAGGCCGCCGGGCTGGCCGGAAGCACGATCAACCCGGTCGCCTACGACCAGGTCGCCGACGGCGGTGTCGTGAAGCTGGCCACCAGTTCCTGGCAGGCCCAGTGGAACTACAACCAGGTCAACGGCACCCACGACAACACCGACCAGGTGATCGAGCCTCTCCTGCCGCTCGTCAGCATCGCCAACGACAAGGCCGAGGTCGTCAACAACCCGGACTACGTCACCGAGTGGAAGATGGACCTCTCGGGGGGCAAGCAGGTCGTCACCTACAAGATCAACGAGAAGGCCACGTGGTCGGACGGCAAGCCGATCACCTACAAGGACTTCCAGGCCCAGTGGAAGGCCCTGAACGGGACCAACAAGAAGTTCCAGGCCACCTCGACCGACGGTTACGACCGGGTCGCGTCGGTGGAGAAGGGCGCCACCGACAAGGACGTTATCGTCACCTTCGCCAAGAACTACCCGGACTGGCCCGGCATGTTCTCGCCGCTCTACCCCGTCTCGGCGAACGAGACGCCCGAGGCGTTCAACAAGGACTGGCTCGGCAAGATCCCCGTCACCGCGGGCCCGTTCAAAGTCGAGTCCCTGAACGAGACCACCAAGACCGTCACCCTCGTCCGTGACGACAAGTGGTGGGGCCAGAAGGCCAAGCTCGACAAGATCATCTTCCGGGCCATCGACGACACCGCCAAGCTGAACGCCTTCGCCAACGGCGAGCTCGACGCGGTCGAGATCCCGGCGAACGCCGCCGACCTCAAGCGGGCCAAGGAGGTGCAGAACGCCGACATCCGCAAGGCGGCGGCCCCGAACTGGCGCCACTTCACCGTCAACGGCTCCGCGGCGCTGCTGAAGGACAAGTCGGTCCGCCAGGCCATCCTGCTCGGCATCAACCGCGAGACGATCGCCGCGTCCGACCTCAAGGACATGGACTGGCCGATCCAGGTGCTCAACAACCACCTGTACATGAACACCCACAAGGGTTACGTGGACAACTCCGGTGAGCTGGGCAAGTACAACCCGGAGAAGGCCAAGCAGCTCCTGGACGCCGCGGGCTGGAAGCAGGAGGGCGAGTATCGCAAGAAGGACGGCAAGGAGTTCGCGATCCGCTTCACCGTCCCGGCCGACCTGGCCACCTCCAAGCAGGAGGGCGAGCTCACCCAGGCGATGCTGAAGGAGATCGGCATCAAGGTCACCGTCGAGCCGGTTCCGAGCGACAAGTTCTTCGACGACTACATCATCCCCGGCAACTTCGACATCGTGCCGTTCTCGTGGCTGGGCACGCCGTTCCCCAACGGCGCCCTGCCGCAGATCTACAAGACGCCGGTGAGCGACAACACCAGCAACTTCCCGCGCATCGGCACCCCCGAGCTGGACAAGCTGATCGACCAGGCGGCCGGTGAGATGGACCCGGCCAAGGCGATCGAGCTGGGCAACGCGGCCGACAAGCTGATCTGGGACGAGGTGCACACCATCCCGATGTACCAGCGCCCCGACATCTACGCGGCCAAGAAGAACCTGGCCAACTACGGTGCTTTCGGCTACTCCGACAAGAACTGGACGACCATCGGCTACACCAAGTAGTGGGGCGGAACGGCCGTTTCGCTGTCGAGGTGGAATGGCGCCGGGTAGGTTGCTCGTGTCAGGTCCCGCCGGATGGGCGGGAACGGAGCCGGAAGGCTCACAAGCCTGTGGAGACCCGGTAAGACCACCTCGGTGGCACAGGTCGGTGAAGCTGGAAGCCGCAGAGGTGCCACATCTGCGGCACGGACTGAATCTTCGGCATTCATGTCGGAGAGCACGTCAAACCAAGTAGCCGCCGGAAACCCCTGACGCCCTTCCCCGCTCCGGTGGGGGAGGGCGTTGTCCGTTCGGGGTCCGCATGGGCGGCTCAGAAGAAGGCCGCGCGGCGAGGACGAGGATAGGCGTTCTCCTCGGGGTCGGGGATCAGCGCGTCCGCGCATTCCGGGCAGGCGAACAGGGCCCTGCCGTCGGGCAGGCGGCCGATCTTGATCCGTGGCCGGGGCCACTTCTTGTGGCAGGCCACGCAGGCGTCGCCGTCGCGCTGGGTGCAGGTCAGGCCATCAGGGTCAAACGTCATCGTCATCCGCGCCGTTCTGGCAGGCCTCCAGTTCATCGCGCCTCCCATCTTGATCGCGTAGTCCCATACCCGAACCGTTATAACGCCGCTACCGCCCGTGATCGCCTTGCTGGATGTCAAGCGGTGGTTAAATCACTCCCTGCGTACGCGCCATATAGCGGCAAAAGGGGCACCCGGCGTCAAGCCGGGTGCCCCTTTTAGGGTGATCTAAACCGTCAGATCTCGCTGATGATCTTCTCCAGGATGGTCAGACCCTCTTCCAGCAGGTGGTCGGGCATGACCAGCGGCGGCAGGAAACGCAGAACGTTTCCGTAGGTTCCGGCGGTCAGCACGAGCAGGCCCTCGGCGTGGCACCTCTTGGCGATCTCACCCGCCGCGGTGGGGTGCGGGTCCTTGGTGCCGGGGACGACCAGCTCGATGGCGATCATGGCGCCTCGGCCGCGCACGTCACCGATCACCGGGTTCTTCTCGGCGATGGCGCGCAGCCTGGGAAGCATGGTCTCGCCGATGCGGCGGGCCTGGCCGGTCAGGTCCTCGGCCTCGATGGTCTCGATGACGCCCAGTGCCGCCTCACAGGCGAGCGGGTTGCCGCCGTAGGTGCCGCCCAGGCCGCCGACGTGGACCTTGTCGAGGATGTCCGCGCGGCCGGTGACGGCCGCCAGCGGCAGGCCGCCCGCGATGCCCTTGGCGGTGACGATGATGTCGGGGACGATGCCCTCGTCCTCACAGGCGAACAGGTTGCCGGTGCGGGCGAATCCGGTCTGGACCTCGTCGGCGATGAAGACGATGCCGTTCTGGCGGCAGAACTCCAGGATCCTGGGCAGGAAGCCCTTGGCGGGCTCGATGAAACCGCCCTCGCCCGCGATCGGCTCGATCACCACGGCGGCCACGTTCTCCGCGCCGATCTGCTTGGTGATCTGGTCGATCGCCTGCGCCGCGGCCTCCTCGGCACAGTTCTCCGGACCCGTGGGCCAGCGGAAGGGGTAGGCCAGCGGCACCCGGTAGACCTCGGGGGCGAACGGGCCGAACCTGTGCTTGTAGGGCATGTTCTTGGCCGTCAGCGTCATCGTCAGCAGGGTCCGGCCGTGGTAGCCGTGGTCGAACACGACGACCGCCTGACGTCCGGTGGCGTGACGGGCGACCTTGACCGCGTTCTCCACGGCCTCGGCGCCGCTGTTGAGCAGGAAGGTGCGCTTTTCGTGGTCTCCGGGCGTGAGCTGGTTGAGCTTCTCGCAGACCTGCACGTAGGACTCGTACGGCGTGACCATGAAGCAGGTGTGGGTGAAGTTCGCGACCTGCTCGCGCACTCGCTCGACCACGCGCGGGGCGGAGTTGCCGACGCTGGTCACGGCGATGCCGGAACCGAAGTCGATCAGCGAGTTGCCATCGGCGTCAACGACGACACCGCCGCCGGCGTGCGTCACGAAGACCGGCAGCGTGGTGCCGATGCCGGGCGGGACGGCGGCCTGCTTGCGGGCGAACATCTCGCGAGACTTCGGGCCGGGGATCTCGGTGACGACCCGGCGCTCCTGCGGAAGCGAGGGGCCGCCGTGGGTGACGGTGCTCATAATGCGAAGGTATGCCGCACATGTCCGTGGATGGATGATGCACTATGGCAAAATTACGGGTAGCGCTCTAGACGCGACGTATAAACCGGGGGTGGTCGTGGCGCCGACGCTCCGCACCGTCGTGCGACGCCTGCCGCTCAAGCTCGGCGTGCTGGCCGGACAGGACGCCCTCGATCGGCCGGTGCGCTGGGTGGCGGTCAGCGAGCTGGAGGACCCGACCCCGTTCCTGGAGGGTGGCGAACTGGTCCTCACCACGGGCATGCGCCTCGATGCCGGAAACGCCGGGCCGTACGTCGACCGGCTGGTCGGCAAGGGGGTCACCGGACTCGGGTTCGGCATCGGCCTGGGGCACGAGGTGATTCCGGCGGAACTGGTGGACGCGGCGGCGAGGGCCGGGCTGCCGCTGATCGAGGTGCCGCGCGAGACCCCGTTCGTCGCGATCAGCAAGCTGGTCAGCGACCTGATCGCCGCCGAGCAGTATGACGAGATCAGCCGCGCCTTCGCCGCCCAGGGCCGTCTCACCCGCGCCGCCCTCCGCCCCGAGGGCGCCCGCGCGGTGATCGACCGCCTGGCCCGGGAGCTCGGCGGCTGGGCCGTCCTACTTGACGAGGCGGGAGACGTACGGCACGCGGCGGGAACGGACAGGGTCGACATCGACGCACTCCGCCCCGAGCTGGAGCGCCTGAGGAAGCCCGCCGGCGGGGGAGTGCCCGCCAGCCTGGCGCTCTCCACGCCGCGGGAGCACGTCATCGTGCAGCCGCTCGGCGCCCGCCGGATCAGGGGGTTCTTCGCGGTCGGCCTCGACAGGCCCTTCACGCCGGTCACGCACACCGTCGTCAACGCCGCCAGGTCATTGCTGACGCTCGCGCTGGAGCACGGCCGGGAACACCTGGCGGCCGAACGCCAGATCTGTTCCGCGGTGCTTCACCTGCTGCTGGCCGGGCAGGTGGAGGCCGGGCGGGAGACGCTGAGGCGGCTGGGAGACGAGTTCCCCGACGGGCCGCTGGTGGTGCTCGCCGTGGACGGCGAGCAGGAGGAGGTTCTGGAGGCCGCGGGAGGGGAGTTCGCGGCGTTCGCCGAGGACCGGGTGGTGGTGGTCGTCCCGGCGGAGCGGGCCGAAGACATGGCCGCGCTCCTGCAGGAGCACGGTCCGGTCGGGGTCGGCGCCCCGGTCGGCCTGGGCGACCTGCGAACCGGACTCGACCAGGCCGACCGGGCGCTCGCCTCGGCCCGGCGCTGCTCCGAGCGGGTGATGCGCTTCGCCGACCTCGCGGGCCAGGGCCTGCTGTCCCTGCTGGACCCCGAGGTGGCCGCGGCGTTCTCCGCGGCGCTGCTCGCCCCGCTCCGCGAGTACGGCTCGCGCGCCGACCTGCTGGAATCCCTGCGCGCCTACCTGGAGTGCAACGGCCACTGGGACGCGGCGGCGCAGCGGCTCGGCGTGCACCGGCACACCCTGCGTTACCGCATGCGCCGTGTCGCCGACCTGCTCGGCCGCGACCTCGACGACCCGGCGGCCCGCGCGGAGCTGTGGGTCGCGCTGGCCGTGGCGAGATGAGCGGCCCTTCCGGAAATCAGGGCCTGTCGACCAGGTAGCGGGAGATGGTGGCGTAGGTGACCGCCTCGTAGGTGTGGCCGTCGCGCAGGTGACCGGCACGTTCCAGGCTGATGGCGCCCTGGGCGGCGGCCCAGAGCGCGTCGGCGATCTTCCTGGGCTGGGCCGGGATGATGTATCCCGCCGAGATGCAGTCGGCGATCACCCGGTCGAGGATGTTGAGCGCGGCCCGAGCCAGGGTCCTCGCCCGCTCGCTCGGCGCGAATCCGGGGATCGCCCGCTCGAACATCAGGGCGTAGTAGCCGGGCTCGGCCAGCGCGGCCTCCCGATAGGCGGGGCCGAGCGCGGTGAGGTGCTCCAGCGCGTTCTTGCGTGCGGGCACGGCCTCCAGTCGCCGCCGGAACCGCTCGAACCCCTCCAGGTACAGTGCCTCGGCCAGGCCTTCCTTGCTGCCGAACATGGTGTAGATGACGGTCGTCGAGCACCCCGCCTCGGTGGCGATGCGGCGCATCGACAGGCTCTCGGGACCGACGGTGACCAGAAGCTGGCTGGCCACGTCCAGCAGCTTGCCACGGAGCTCGTCGTGGCCGGCCCGTTCGCCGAGCAGATAGGCCCCCTGCAGCCCGCGCGGCGCAGGAGAGGTCATGCGGCCACGCCCTTCCGCTTTCGGAGAGTTGCATTCGGTGACTTAGCCAGGGCGACGATCCTTCAAACCGTTGCCATCTAAGAAATATCCCTAATTGGGGTCGTTTTCGTTACAAGCAAAGAGGGAGATATTTTTATGCGTAACGGTGTACCCGCGCAAGGGTCTTGTGCGTAGTGGAGTAATACCGTGCCCGTGCGGGTGACATACCGTCGAAGTCATGGACGTGCGCCCCTTCTGGCTCGCCGGCCGCCCCGCCACCGGGGACGCCGAGCTCACCGTGACCAACTCGCATGACGGCCGCGTTGTCGGTGTCTGCTCCGTGCCGACCGCTGATCAGGTCGAAGAGGCCGTCGCCGCGGCGGCCGCCGTACAGAAGCAGGCCGCCGCGCTCCCCATCCATGTGCGGGCCGAGGCCCTCGCCCACGTCTCGCGCCGTCTGGCCGAGCGGGCCGAGGAGATCGCCCAGCTGATCATGGAGGAGAACGGCAAGCCGATCTTCTGGGCCCGCGGCGAGGTGAACCGCGCGATCTCCACCTTCAGGTTCGCGGCCGAGGAGACCCGCCGGCTCGGTGGAGAGACCATCCGCCTGGACACCGAACCCGCCTCCGCCGGTCGCCTCGCCTACGTCTCGCGTGTCCCGCACGGCCCGGTCCTGGCGATCACGCCGTTCAACTTCCCGCTCAACCTGGTGGCGCACAAGGTCGCCCCGGCCATCGCGGTCGGCGCCCCGGTCATCGTCAAGCCGGCCCCGGCGACGCCGCTCTCCTCCCTGGTCCTGGGCGAGATCCTGGCCGAGACCGCGCTGCCCGAGGGCATGTTCTCCGTGCTCCCGGTGCCCAACGACCGCGCCGCCGCCCTGGTCGACGACCCTCGCCTGCCGGTCGTCTCCTTCACCGGCTCCGGCCCGGTCGGTTACGCGATCATGGACCAGGTTCCGCGCAAGCACGTCACCCTGGAGCTCGGCGGCAACGCCGCCGCGGTCGTGCTCGCCGACGCCGACCTCGACTGGGCCGCCTCGCGAGTGGCGCTGTTCTCCAACTACCAGGCCGGGCAGAGCTGCATCGCGGTCCAGCGGGTGATCGTCGAGGAATCCGTGCGCGAGGGCTTCGAGGCCAAGCTGGTCCCGGCCGTCGAGGCTCTGGTCACCGGCGACCCCGCCGACGAGAAGACCCAGGTCGGGCCGCTCGTCTCGGTCGAGGCCGCCGAGCGCGTCGAGCAGTGGGTCAAGGAGGCCGTCGCGGCCGGTGCCCGCCTCCTGACCGGCGGCACCCGCGAGGGCGCCACCATCGCGCCGACCGTCCTCGCCGATGTGCCGCACGACGCCAAGGTCTCCTGCGAGGAGGTCTTCGGCCCCGTGATGATCATCCAGTCCGTGCCCGGCGTCGACGAGGCCTTCGCCGCGGTCAACGACTCCAAGTACGGCCTGCAGGCCGGGGTGTTCACCCGCAACCTGGACAACGCCTTCCGTGCGAACCGGGAGCTGGAGGTCGGCGGTGTGATCATCGGAGATGTCCCGTCCTACCGCGCCGACCAGATGCCCTACGGCGGCATCAAGGACTCGGGCGTCGGCCGCGAGGGCATCCGCTCGGCGATCGCCGACTACACCTACGAGAAGGTCATGGTCCTCACCGGACTGTCCCTGTAGTCCTCGCAGGAGGCCGCGTACGGCCCGCACCCCGTCGCCCCGGGATGCGGGCCGTACGCCGTTCCGATGGTCCCCGGGCGAAGGCCGCATCATGGACACGGGCTGATCGCGAGCGAGAGGGTCTTCTCGAAGCAGACGCTCTCCTCGCACTCGGCATAGGCGCCGAAGCGGGGAACGGGTTCGTACCCGGTGGCGGTGTAGAGGCCGATGGCCTCGTGGAAAAGACGGCCGGTCTCCAGGCGGAGGGCGCGCATGCCGCAGGCGCGGGCGAGGGCTTCGATCTCGGCCAGCAGCACGCGGGACAGGCCCTGCCCGCGGGCCTCGGGACGGACGTACATGCGCTTGACCTCGCCGACGCCGGGCTCCAGCGGCTGGAGCCCGGCGCAGCCGACGGCCTGGCCGGACGACCACGCGACGACGAAGGAGATGCGCGGGTCGAGGTGCTTGGGCGTGTTGTCCACGACGTGGCGCTGCCGGTAGGCCAGCTCGGCCTGCTGGGCGACGCAGAGTTCGAGGACGACGGGGGAGTCGGCCGGTTCGCGGGTGAGGGTGCTCTCCATGCCTGGCGACGTTACTCACACCCGGATTTCGCCGGTGTTACCGGCTTTTAACCGTGAGCCGTATCAGTAGAGGTCGATCATAGATCGAGTGGTTCCCGATCCTTCTGGAGTTCTTCGAGATGCGCCATGAATTCATCGGCCGAATCGAAGGTCCGGTGATTGCCCGCTGCGAGATTCTCCTCCGCCTCGCGGTCCATGGCCTGCCACTTGGGACTCCAGAACCAGGCATCCTCATGAGGGATGATTTTCGCGACGCGGACACCGTCCACGGTCAGATAGATGACTTCCTCAAGCATCGACGCCCGGCCGATGACGTCGCCGAGACGGTCGTCGAACTCGCTCATCGGCACTTCACGGGCGTTCTCAGTCATGACTTGAGTGTAGGCATGGGCGCTCACGGCGGTCATGACCTCTCGGCCGTGGTGTAGAGCTCCCTGGCCGTGTCGCCGAAGTAGGGGCCGTACATGGTGCTGCGGTCGTCGCTGTATTTGAAGCTGCTCACCGAGATGATCGCGCCGTGCCCGGTGGCCGAGTCGAAGTCGCTCAGCCAGGGGCCGCCACTGGATCCGGCGGTCATGTCGCAGCGCAGGCCCTGGTCGGCCGTCTGGCCGTGCGGGTCGTCGTGGACCGGGCCCGAGCAGTAAACCAGGTGCTCGCCGTCATAGGGCGTGTCGGCGGGGAAGCCGAAACCATGGGTCAGGCGTCCCCTCGCGGTGCCGAAGGCGATGTCCTGGGCTCCGACGATCTCGGTGAGATGCCCGTCGGCCCTCCGGTTGAGCGCCACCATGGCGACGTCGTAGCTGTCGTCCGCGCTGCGCGACCACGGGCCCGCGACGAACATGCGGCGGGCGGTGAACTGCCCGTAAGGCTGATGGCCCTGGTCATAGCCGGGGACGAAGGTCCAGTTGTCCGCCCACGCGCCGGTTCCGTCCTTGACGCAGTGCCCGGCGGTCACCACGAGGTCCTTGTTGGCGCTCTTGACCGAACTCGCCGAGCACACGAAGTCGATCCCCCGGAGGGTGAGGAACACCCGGCCGGTGGTGCGCGTCACCAATCCGCCCGCGTTCCACAGCGCCCCGTTGGTGCGGGCGCGGTGGTGGGTCGGCGCGGGAGGTTTGCCGAGCGCCCCGGTCACCCCGGTCACCCCGGTCACCGTGTCGAGCAGGCCGATCGGGAGGGCTTCCGCCATCCGGCGCGGGGTCCAGTAGTCGAGCACGCGACGCTGGTCCGACGTGTCGCGGGCGGCCACGTGCTCGACGACGTCTGTCCTTTCCGGGCTCACGGGCCTTTCCGGGCTCACGGGCCTGTTCGGACTCACGGGCCTGTTCGGGCTCGCCGGGCTCGCCGGGCTCGCCGGGCTCCCGGGGTTTATGGCCCTGCGGACCGGCCGGGTCAACCGGGTCGAGCGGGCCGGCTGGGCGGTGGCGTTCACGGCCTGCCGCTCGTGCTCGGTGGTCGTCGTGCCGATCAGAGGGGGGCTCATCAACCCGGCGATGAGCGCGGCACCCGCAAGCAGGGGGAGGCTCGAGGTCATGGGACCCGAGTTTGCACTACGTGATGTGTTCTTGTGACTACTTTCGGTAAATCTCGGGGGGTGCCGGTGATCTGCGCGGCCTCGTAGACCGGCCCGCGCGTCGGCTCCGGAGCACGGGCCGAACATTCAGCCGGTGACGAGGGCAAGGGGGGACCCAGAGGGGGGACCCAGGCGTGCCGTACGGCGCATTTGTACCTCCCGGGACCTGATGCCGAGCCGGGAAACCAGTGCGCCGCGTCTTCGTGTCTCTCAAGATTTGCAAGTATTGATATAGCGAAATTTGGACATAAATAATGCTTTTATCGTGTGTTTCATAGATCGCTGATTCCAGCCCCGGTTCGACAGGTAGGCGGGAGCCGGGAGAATGGGGCGGTGCAGTCAGACACCATCCGCTCCGTTGTCCTGCTCGGTTCGACCGGCTCCATCGGGACCCAGTCCCTCGATGTCATCGCGCGAAACCCCGGCCGGTTCCGGGTGGCGGCGCTTGCCGCCGGAGGCGGCCGGGTCGACCTGCTGGCCCGCCAAGCGGCCGAGTTCCGGCCCGACGCGGTGGCCGTCGCCGACGCCTCGGCCGCACCGGCACTGCGGGAGGCCCTGGCGGCTCACGGGGTGACCGCCAAGGTGCTCGCCGGTCCCGAGGGGGTCGCCGAGGTCGCGGCGTGGCCGTCCGACATGGTGCTCAACGGCATCACCGGCGCGCTGGGGCTGACCTCGACGCTGGCCGCGCTGGAGGCGGGCAGGATGCTCGCCCTCGCCAACAAGGAGTCCCTGATCATCGGCGGGCCGCTGGTGAAGCGCCTGGCCAAGCCGGGCCAGCTGATCCCGGTCGACTCCGAGCACGCCGCGCTCGCCCAGTGCCTGTGGGCCGCCGGTCCGACCGGCCCCGACGCGTCGGCCGTGCGCCGCCTGATCGTCACCGCGAGCGGCGGCCCCTTCCGCGGCAGGCCGCGCGCGGAGCTCGCGGACGTGACCCCCGAGCAGGCCCTGGCCCACCCGACCTGGTCGATGGGCCCGGTCATCACGGTGAACTCCGCCACGCTCGTCAACAAGGGCCTGGAGGTCATCGAGGCGCACCTGCTCTTCGACATCGGCTTCGACCGGATCGACGTCGTGGTCCACCCGCAGTCGGTCATCCATTCGATGGTGGAGTTCGTGGACGGCTCGATCATCGCCCAGGCCAGCCCGCCCGACATGCGGCTGCCCATCGCGCTCGCGCTCGGCTGGCCGGAGCGGGTCGACGGCGCCGCCCCCGCGGTCGACTGGACCAGGGCCCATACCTGGACCTTCGATCCGCTCGACGACGAGGCTTTCCCCGCCGTCGCGCTGGCGCGTCACGTCGGCTCCGCGGGAGGCACGGCCCCGGCCGTCTACAACGCCGCCAACGAGGTCTGCGTGGAGGCGTTCCTGGCCGGGCGGCTGTCGTTCCCGGCCATCGTGGACACCGTGGCGGCGGTGGTCTCCGAACACGCCGTCACCGAAGCCGGCTCGGTCGCCGAGGTGCTCGACGCCGACAAGTGGGCGCGGGCTCGGGCCCGGGAGCTCACGGCGACTGCCTAGACTGGGTGCGTCGTCGACTCTACAAGGGCTGAAAATGACTTCTGTTGCTCTCGGGATCCCTTCGGTACGGACCAGGCCGATCGCCGAGCGACGCAAATCCCGCCAGATCATGGTCGGTTCCGTCCCGGTGGGCGGGGACGCGCCGGTCTCGGTGCAGTCGATGACCACCACGGTCACCGCCGACATCAACGCGACGCTTCAGCAGATCGCCGAGCTGACCGCGTCGGGCTGCCAGATCGTCCGGGTGGCCGTGCCCTCCCAAGATGACGCCGACGCGCTGCCGATCATCGCGAAGAAGTCACAGATCCCGGTGATCGCGGACATCCACTTCCAGCCGAAATACGTCTTCGCCGCGATCGAGGCGGGCTGCGCGGCGGTCCGGGTCAACCCCGGCAACATCAAGAAGTTCGACGACAAGATCAGCGAGATCGCCCGCGCCGCCTCCGACCACGGCGTGCCGATCCGGATCGGCGTCAACGCGGGCTCGCTCGACCCGCGCCTGCTGCAGAAGTACGGCAAGGCGACCCCCGAGGCGCTGGTGGAGTCGGCCCTGTGGGAGTGCTCGCTCTTCGAGGAGCACGGCTTCCGCGACATCAAGATCTCGGTCAAGCACAACGACCCGGTCGTGATGGTCCAGGCCTACCGCCAGCTGGCCGCCCAGTGCGACTATCCGCTCCACCTCGGCGTCACCGAGGCGGGCCCGGCCTTCCAGGGCACGATCAAGTCCGCCGTCGCGTTCGGCGCGCTGCTCTCCGAGGGCATCGGCGACACCATCCGCGTGTCGCTGTCGGCCCCTCCGGTCGAGGAGATCAAGGTCGGCATCGGCATCCTGGAGTCGCTGAACCTGCGCGAGCGCGGCCTGGAGATCGTCTCCTGCCCCTCCTGCGGGCGCGCCCAGGTCGACGTCTACACCCTGGCCGAGCAGGTCCAGGCCGGCCTCACGGGGCTGAAGGTCCCGCTCCGCGTCGCGGTGATGGGCTGCGTCGTCAACGGCCCCGGCGAGGCCCGCGAGGCCGATCTCGGTGTCGCCTCCGGCAACGGCAAGGGCCAGATCTTCGTCAAGGGCGAGGTCATCAAGACCGTCCCCGAGTCCCAGATAGTGGAGACCCTCATCGAAGAGGCTCTGCGCCTGGCCGAGGAGATGGGCGTGAAGGTCGACCTCGACGACGAGAACGCTCCCGGCCCCGAGGTCGTCGTCCGCTAGAACCGCGTCCGCGCCGCGTTCTCACACGGTCCGTGCCAGGCCTGGCGCGGGCCGTTCGGCGTTCCGGTGGTTTCCCGCCGAGGTCATGGCCCGGCCCGAGCCCCGGCGGCTTCCCGGGCGCGGCGGGCGGCCATCGAACCGCCGCGCTCGATTACACAGAGCAATGAATCGGATACAGAATGGTAAGCAAGTTGCCGTGTGCTCGGTGATCATGCCGCAGCCCGGGAGATCATCGCCTCTGCCGTATGAGTAGGGGGATTCGTGAAAAGGGTTGTCGGGATTGCCACGGCTGTCGGAATGCTGGCCATCGCGGTCGGGGCGCCAGGAGGCGCGGCGGCGCAACCGGGGGGAGCGGCGGCGCCGGAGCGGGACGGCCTGGTCTGGGGGCCCTGCGGCGAGCCGCGCAAGAGCGCGGTGCTCGGAAACGTTCTGGAACCTCCTCCGGCCGAGGCCCGAGCCGGTGAAGTGGAGTGCGCCACGTTGAGGGTGCCGCTCGACTACAGCAACCCGTACCAGACGATCAGCCTGGCCCTGAACCGGATCAGGGGGAAGGTCTCGCGGGACCACAACCACCTGGGCGTGCTTCTGGTCAACCCCGGGGGTCCCGGGGCGTCCGGACGTTCCCTGGCCCGGCACGTCGCCGCCCAGCTACCCGCCGGTCTGGCCGACCGGTTCGACATCATCGGCTTCGACCCGAGGGGGGTGGGCGACAGCGAGCCCGCGCTCCGCTGTGTCGACCCCGCGAAGTACTACGCCCCGCCCCGTCCCGACTACGTGCCGGGCAACGAGCGCGAGGAGGCCGTGCTGGTCGCCAGGGCTCGCGAGTACGCCGAAGCGTGCGGGAACCGGTGGAGCTGGGTGCTGCCCCACATGAGCACCGAGAACTCCGCCAGGGACATGGACGCGATCAGGGAGGCGCTGGGCGAGCCCAAGATCAGCTACCTGGGCTATTCCTACGGAAGCTACCTTGGCGCGGTCTACGCGACACTCTTTCCCGACAGGGTCAAGAGGCTCGTCCTGGACAGCGTGGTGGACCCCCGCAAGGTCTGGTACGCCTCCAACCTCTCCCAGGACCTCACCTTCGACCGGCGGCACCAGGACTTCCTGAAGTGGACCGCCCGCCACAACGACGTCTACAAGCTGGGCGCGACCGGCAGGTCGGTCTCCTTCGCGTGGTACGCCATGCGTGAGCGACTGGGCACCCGCCCGGCCGGCGGGGTGGTCGGCCCGAGCGAGCTCGACGACATCTACAGCGTCGCGGGCTACTCCGACATGGTCTGGCCGCAACTGGCCAGGGCGTTCTCCGCCTACGTGAAGAAGGGCGACACGGCGCCCCTGGTCGGCGCCTACCGCCGGCACGTCGAGGCCGACGCCAAGGCCGAGAACAACTACGCCGTCTACCTCGCGGTGCAGTGCCGTGACGCCGCCTGGCCGCGTAGCTGGGCCGACTGGCGGACCGACATGGTCAAGATGCACGCCAGGGCGCCCTTCCTCACCTGGCTGAACGCCTGGTACAACGCGCCGTGCGCGTTCTGGTCCGAGCCGGGCGGCACTCCGGTGAAGATCCAGGACAGCCCGAAGCTGCCACCCATCATGATCGCCCAGGCCGAGCACGACGCCGCCACACCGTACGCGGGGGCCCTGCAGATGCGAAAGCTGTTCAGCGGCGCCCGGCTGCTGACGGTGCCCGGCGGCAACCACGGGGTCGTGCTCGGCGGGAACCGCTGCGCGGACCGGTATCTGGCCGCCTACCTCAAGGACGGCACCCTGCCCGCTGAGACAGGCCACACGACGGCCGTCTCGGACGCCCGCTGCGAGGCCGGCCCCACGCCCGTGCCCGCCGCCCGCGCGGCGGCGAAGGCTGATCCGGCCAAGGTGAGGGCTGACTGATCCGCGGAGGTAGATGAGAGCCTCTGCGTTGGTTCCTGCCAAAATCGAGGGGGTCGCGTAGGCTGAGGCCGTGATGCTGCGCACAACGGCGTCGCGTGTGCTCGACGACACTGACCGTGACGAGGTGCTGGCGCTCCTGGACGCCGATCCCGTCGCCAATGTCTTCGTCGCCTCCAGAGTCCGTTCCGTCGGGCTGAATCCGGCCAGGCTCGGCGGTCAGATGTGGGGGTTCGGGCCGCGCGGAGGCTTGATCTCTCTCTGCTACGCGGGGGCCAACCTGGTCCCGGTGAACGCCGGAACGGATGCCGTTCATGCCTTCGCCGACCGCGCGCGCAAGCAGGGCCGCCGCTGTTCCTCGATCGTCGGCCCCGCGGACGCCGTCGAGCTGATGTGGGAGCGGCTGCAACCCTACTGGGGTGCCGCCCGTGCCATCCGCTGGTCCCAGCCGCTGATGGCGGCCACCGAGCCGGCTCCGGTGCCGATCGACCCTCTGGTCAGAAGGGTCCGGCCGGAGGAGTTCGAGATCCTGCTCCCGGCCTGCGTGGCGATGTTCACCGAGGAGGTGGGCGTCTCTCCGGAGGCCGGGGACGGCGGCGCCCTCTACCGATCCCGGGTCGCCGAGCTGATCCGGATCGGCCGGTCCTACGCGCGGATCGAGAACGGCCAGGTCGTCTTCAAGGCCGAGATCGGCGCCGTGACACCGCTGGCCTGTCAGATCCAGGGTGTCTGGGTGCACCCGGAACTGCGCGGCCGAGGGCACGCGGTGGCCGGGATGGCCGCGGTGGTCAAGCACGCGCTCGACTGCTTCGCGCCCGTGGTCTCGCTGTACGTCAACGACTACAACGCCCCGGCCCGGGCCGCCTACCGCAAGGTCGGGTTCAAAGAGGTCGGCACTTTCATGTCGGTGCTCTTCTAGAGACGCCGGCCTCGGCGGCGCGATGACGGCTGGACACGGACCGGGCGGGGGCCGGAGCGACCGATCGAGGATGATCAGCCGCGTCGCATGGCGAGGATCTCGCGTCCACGCTCCGGTGTGATCAGCTGAGCGATCCGGGGGTCGGCCAGCAGGACGATCGGCGCGAGGTGGTCGTCGCTCAGCGGGCGCCACGTCGACAGGGCGCCGCGCAGGAGCGGCCAGGGGTCGCCATCGGCGGGGCCGGCGATCGCGGCGCGCACGGCGGCGTCGAACTCCGGATCGCCGTACCGGGCCTGGAACCCGGGCTCGCCCGCCCGCGCCCGGTAGTCGGCGACCAGCCGCTGGACCGGTTCGGAACCGTACTCCGCCAGGCTGGCGAGTGTGGAGTGGGCGGCCCAGTGAGCGGTGGACTCGTGCTCGGCGAGCAGGACGGGCAGGACCTCGGCCGTCAGGAAGGCGGCGTCGAGAGACCAGGTGAGCTTGCCGCCGCGCATCAGCATCGACCGGACCAGCTGGCTCGCGTCGCTGAAGCCCAGCATGGCCCGCATCTGGAACAGCAAGATCCTGGCGCGGTCGCGACCGAAGCGCGCGGCCTCCTCGAACACCGCCAGCGGCCCGTCGACCTCGCCCGCCAGGCTCGCCAGGCGGGCCTGCTCGATCTTCGTGTCCCACTCACGCTGGGTCTCGCACTGCGGGCGGTCGAGGGCGTGGAAACCGGCATAGAGGTCGTACATCAGCTCGTAGAAGGAGCCGTGCCGTTCCGGGCCCGCGCCCCTCCAGCTGAACAGCTCGTACGCGGCCCATTCTCCGTTCTCGTCGACGTCTCCCGGGTCGAGGAACAGCACGCCCGCGTCCGCCTCCAGCGAGATCAGCAGCGCCCGCCGGAGGACGGCCACCTCGTCCTCCTCGTCTTCCTCGTCAGTGTCCTCCTCGTCCTCCTCCTCGTCTTCCTCGTCGGCGTCCTCGTCGGCGTCCTCGTTGATCTCCTCGTAGATCTCGATCCACATCGGGTCCACGTCGCGCATCCAGCCGATGTCACCTGTGCCGCGGAGCTGGTCGACGAACTTACCCGCCCATCGCCAGCCGTCGGTCGCCAGGAGGAACTCCCGGAAGGACGGCGGCAGCGCGCACCCCAGCCGCGCCTCTGCCGCCTCCACCTGCTCGGCGGAGGCGGGCGGGAAACCCAGCCAGCCGTCGGCGGCCGGCTCCCCGACCGCCGAAGGTGGCTCGGTGACCGGTTCCTCCACCGCCGAGCGTGGCTCCGCGGCCGGTTCTTCGGCCGCCGACTGCGGCTCCGCGCCGTGAACGGCGATCCACTCCTCGCTCCAGCGCTTCAAGAACGGTTTCCAGGCCTCACGGTTCACGCGGAACTCCTCCATCTCGATCATGTCGAGCTCATCCCATCAGGAGTGGCTGACATTCAAGGGACGGACGCGGTCCGCGTGCCGATCGCCCGGGGTTCGAGGATGCCTGTCACGGTGCGCCGGCAGGGAACACAGATCACTCGATCACCAAGTCCTGCCGGTGCGGTTTCCCGAGGTGACGCTTACTGGCGGGTGACCTGGTCGAGGGCGGCGGAGAGCCGTTTGAGCGCCTCGATGACCTGTTTCAGGCCGTCGAGGCCGAGCTCGTCCACCACCCGGTTCGCCAGTGCCTCCAGATCGGGGTCGATCCGCTCTATCGCGGCCAGGCCCTTCGCGGTGGGCCGCAGCAGCTTGGCCCTGCGATGGGCGGGATTGGGTTCGTACTCGGCCAGCTCCTGGTCCACCAGCAGATCGGCGACTCGCTGCACGCCCTGCCTGGTCAGCCCGCGCAGCCGGGCGATCTCGGCCACGGACATGGGCCTGTCGAGGACCGCGCTCAGCACCTGCCACCAGGCGACGGTCATCCCCGCCGGCCTGGCGAGCATGTCGCCGGCGCCGAGGAACTGCCCGTTGAGGCGGTAGACGGTGAGCGCGGCCTCCGACAGTAGATCTCCCGTTTTGCTCATGTACCCGATGGTGCCATCAGCGCCTCGAAGGCCGAGGCGTCGCTGTGCGCGAACAGCTGGTACCAGGCGTTCAGCACCTCCGGGGTGTACAGCTCCAGCTTGGCGAAAATCTCGCGGGCGAAGTCGACCGGTGCGGTGGGCGTGCCCGTGATGAGGTCTCCGTCGGTCACGGCGAGTGCTTCGACGTAGTGCTCCGCGCCGCCGTACCCCTGCTGCATCTGCAGGTACGGCAGTGCGGCGCTGGTGTGGCCACGGGTGTCGAAGACCCCTTCGCGAGCCAGCCCGGCCGTCGCGCCGCAGATGGCCGCGACCGGCACGCCTGCTTCCAGCAGCTCGCGGGCCTTGCGGGCGAAGGGAGCGAGATCGTCACCTTCGTCCCAGAGCGCGGCGCCGGGCAGGATGAGCATCGCCGCGTCCTCGATCGAGCCGATCGAGACGTCGGGGGTGACGCGCAGGCCGCCCATGGTGGTGATCGGGTCGGTCGTGAGGCCGACGGTGACGAGCTCGTAGCGGCCGGGCTCCTTGTGGTACTCACCATTTCTGATGTGGGCGGTGGTGTGCCCGGTCTCCCAATCGGCCATGGTCTCGTATACCGCGTGATAGATCTTGTTCATGACAACATCTTGTCATTAGGACAATATGCTGTCAATTTCGATGGCGTGACAGGCGGTCACCGCAGCGCCGGCGCGCGGATTGAAGGGCAAGATCAGAGGCTGCGCACCAGCCGGTTCATCAGGCGCTCAAGCTCGGCTTCGGGGTCGGCGGTGAGACCGGCGTGGACCGGGCCGGTCTGCACGATCGTGCTGCGCGGAGCGGTCAGCCACCGGAACCGGCTGCCGAGCGACTCCTTGGTCAGCGGTCCCGCCTCGGCGCTGCAGGAGCGCTGGTAGGCGTCGAGCGCGTGCCGTACCCCGTCGACGTCCGCGTGGGCGTCCAGCGCGTGCAGCCGCGCCTCGTCCAGCTCCACCCGCGCGCACAGGTAATCGCGGGGCTGGCAGTAGAGCAGCACCCCCGCGTTGATCATCTCGCCTCGCTCCACGCGGGGGATCACCCGGATCACGGCGTACTCGTAGACGTCTTTCACCGGTTGTCCTTCCAGAAGGCGCCCACCGAGCCGGACTTCTTCTCCTGCCTGGGAGCGTTCGAGGGCTCGGGCAGCCATGCGCGCGGGCCCTGCGCGCGGGCCAGCAGGTGCTCGACATATGCCTGCCGTACGGCCTGCGCTCCGTCGAACCCGGGCTCGTCCTCCAGCCACTCGTCGGGAACCTCGTCCACCACCCCGTCGAGGAAGTCCCTGGTGATCTTCTGGCCGAGCTCGGCGTCGGCCTCCGCCACCTGGGTGGCGAAGGGGGCCATCACGTGGTCGTCCGCGCTGAAGGAGCGCTGCGGATCCGCGGTGGGCCAGTTGTGGTGGAACCAGAGGGCGGCGCCGTGGTCGATCAGCCAGATGTCACCGTGCCACAGGAGCAGGTTCGGGTTGCGCCAGCTCCGGTCCACATTGTGGATCAGGGCGTCGAACCAGAGCAGCCGGGAGGCGAAGTCGGGATCCGGAGACCATGCGAGCGGCTCGAAACCGAGCGCGCCGGGCAGGAAGTCGACCGCCAGGTTGTGACCCTCGCTGGCCTTGAGCAGGTCCTGGATCTCCTCGTCGGGCTCCCGGGCGCCGAGTTGCGGATCGACGTCGATCACCTTCAGCTCGGGGGTGCGGAAGCCGAGCCGCCTGGCCAGCTCGGCGCAGATGATCTCCGCGACGAGCACCCGGCGGCCCTGCCCGGCGCCTCGGAATTTCACGACATAGGTGCCGAGGTCATCCGCCTCGACCACTCCGGGGAGCGACCCGCCCTCACGCAGGGGCGTCACGTAGCGGGTCGCCGCGATCTGTTCCAGCACCTCGCCAGGCTACCGGGTGGCTTTCTCTCGGATGGCGCTCAGCATCATCCGCCGGACCAGCCCGCTGCCCGGCCGGATGACCCGCCAATAGCGGCCCATGATCCTCCGGGCGTCCGGACTGGTGGCCAGGACCCTGGTCTCGGTCACCAGGCGGATCCGGCCTGGCCGGTCGTCGAGCAGGACGAAGCCGAACGCCGACTTCGCGTATCCGGGCTCGTCGAACGCCTGGAAGGCCGCGAGGTCCTCGAAGGGCGGCAGGTTGTCGGACGCGCCCAGCCGCCACCACTGACCGGCCAGCCCATGGACCAGCTCACGGCCGGGGTCGGTGGCCATCGGGGGCGCGGAGAAGTTGGGTATGTCCTGTTGCTCGTGGCCGTGACGGAGTCGCGCGACCAGGTTGCGCGCGGCGAAAAGCGGGCGGACCAGCTTGACGTCGGACAGGTCCAGCGTGTTGACCGCGTCCCAGACCCGTTCCCGTGAGGCGGGAATGGTGATCTCGTGCCGCTCGCTGAAATCGGAGTCGGCCATGATCTGGTCAATCAGCGTGGGCACGGCTGATCTCCCTTGCCAGGTTGTCGAGGATCTTCTCCACCACGACGTCGTGCTTGCGGCGGATCACCAGGGGCCACAGCAGCCGGAACATGCCCCCGGTGCGGCCCTTCAGCTCGTGCCGTACGAGCGTGCCGCCTTCGACGGGGTGGAGCGTGAAGCCGTGGCCGCCGCTGAGCGACTTGCCGAGGTCGAACCAGAGCCGGCGGCCGGGTTCGACGATGCTCACCCGGTAACGCGCCGAGCTGTGCACCACCGGCGCGCCCGGGGCCACGCCCTCGGGGGTGCGGAAGGAGCTCAGGTCCTTGGGCCAGAGCCGGTCCTGGTCACTGCCGATCGTGACGAGTAGATCCCAGACGCGCTCGGGGGACGCGGGGATGACGCGTTCGTGCATGTTGTAGACCACGAGCTGCCTCCATACGGTTGCGTATGGAATGACTATACGCCTCCGTATGGAAGACTGTCGGAGTGGGGCGACTGAATGCGGGAGACTGGGCAAGGGCAGCGCTGGAGGCCCTGGCCGAAGGCGGCCTGGCCGCGGTGGCGGTAGAGCCGGTGGCGGTACGGCTCGGCACCACGAAAGGCAGCTTCTACTGGCACTTCGCCAACAGGAAGGCGTTGATCGAGGCGGCGCTCGCGCTCTGGGAGGCCAGAACCGAAGAGATCATCACGGAGCTGCTGGAGATCGCCGACCCGGCCGCGCGCATGCGCACCCTGCTGGAGGGGGCCTTCGACGACACGGCGGACGCGGCGGTCGCCTTCCAACTGGTCAGCGCCGCCGACGACCCGCTCGCCGCCGAAGTGGCGCGCCGGGTGAGCACGCGCCGCCTGGAGTTCATGCAGGCCATACTGGAGGAGCTGGGCCAGCCGGCCGAGCTCGCCCGCCGGCGTGTCGTCGCCGGCTACGGCGTCTATCTGGGAATGGCGGCCCTGAGACGGGTGGGCGCCGTCGACGAGTCCTTCGGCCACTCCGCGGAGATGGCCCTCGCCGAGATGGGCGTGAGCACCGGCTGAGAACCGGGGTGCCGGGTCGCGGGCTCCGCCGCGATCACATTTTTGAGATGACCTCTTCGGCGAAGCGTTCGATGGTGGCGACCTTCAGCTCGATGCCGTCGCCGTGCTCGGCCTTCTCCTCGGGGGTGGCCAGCCACCAGGGGGCGGCCATGGTGCCGGTGACGCCCTTGTCGGCGAAGCGCCGGTAGGTGCTCGCGTCGGGCATGACCGCGAGGGGGGCGATGATCTTCAGGGCGTCTTCCGGCCTGCCGTACTCCTTCAGATAGCGCCTGAGCGCCGTGAGGATCTCGTCGAGCTGTTCCTCCGTGTAGACACGGTTGCCCATCCAGCCGTCGCCGATCCTGGCCGCGCGGCGCAGGGCCGCCTCGCTGTCGCCGCCGATGAAGAACGGCACCGGCCGGGCCGGGACGGGGGAGATCGACAGCGGGCCGTAGTCGAAATGGGTGCCGTGGTGCTCGACGGTGCCGCCAGCCCACAGCTCGCGCAGCGCCGGGATCATCTCGTCCAGCCGGCGGCCCCGGGTGTGGAAGTCCTGGCCGGTCTGGACGAACTCCTCCTTGCACCAGCCGACCCCGACGCCGAACGTCACCCTGTCCTTGGAGATCACCGCCGCCGTGGAGACCTGCTTGGCGACGGTGAACAGGTCACGGGCCGGGGCGATGTAGACGTTCGGGGCGAAGCGCAGGGTCGAGGTGACCGCGGCCATCGCGCCGATCGTCACCCACACGTCGGGCCAGTGCGTCTCGGCGTTCCACCGGGGCGCGCCGGTCCTGGAGTAGGGGTAGGGGGACTCGAAGTCGGCGTAGAAGATGTGGTCCGACAGGGTGAGCGTGTGGATGCCACATCGCTCCGACACCCTGGCCAGCTCGACGAACTGGTCGGTCTCGACGAACGACGCGCCTAGCCAGAACTGCACGGATCCTCCCCGAGCTGCTCAGATGTTGAAATTTCCGGATATGTCCCCCGGCTGTGCCGGGGGACATATCCGAGTCCCTGGAGACGGGGTTCTTCGGAGCCGGAAGCCGGGATCTCCGAGTGCGCTGAAGGCGGGTCTCCGAGGGCGGGGGCTGGAGATGAGATCTTCGGATGGAGACGGGGTCTCCAGGGGTGAGGGTCAGTCGGAGAACTCGGGGATGACCTTGGTGGCGAAGAGTTCGAGATTGCGCTTGACGGTGTCGAGCGGGAGGACGCCCTGCTGGCCCTGCATGAACAGGCCGAACCACTCCAGGTCGGGCATCCGGTCGAGCATGCGCTGGATGCCGCGCTTGACGTCGTCGGGGCCGCCGAGCAGGGCCATCTCGACCTCGTTCATGCGCTTGTAGTCGCCCTTCTCCGGGCTGATCGGCTGGTGCCTGTCATCCTCCTTCTTGCGGAGGACCTCCAGATAGCCGAACGGGCCGAAGAAGGCGGCGAAGTCCTTCTGCATGCTCGCGCCGTAGGTGGCGATGGCCTCCTCGCGCGTGTCGGCCATGCCGACGATCTTGAGGATGCCGGTGTGCTCGCCCAGTTTGTAGTCACGCCCGCACTTGGCCGACTCCTCCTGGTAGAGCCTGGCCTTGGCGGCGTGCTCGTCCGGGTTGGGGGTGAACATCCACGGCAGGATGTCCTCCTGCGCGGCCCGGATCACCGAGCGGTCGGAGATGGTGAACGGCTGCCACAGCTCCGGATAGGGGTTCTGGTACGGCTTGGGCCCGACCGAGACGGCATGAATCCTGTCTTGGTCGTCCACCTCGCCCGGCGCGCCGAACTTCCGGGTCCACTCCAGCGCAGGCCAGCCCTCGATGCCGTCGAACGGCGCGGGCACCTCGTAGTCCAGCACGTCGGACTTGTAGCGCAGCGTGTCCTGAGTCCACGCCATCTTCATGATCTTCAGGACCTCGCCGAAGACATCGAAGTTGCGGGTGTCAGATGTGGAGCCATCGGATCGAGCGGCGGCGGCGTGCCAGCGTTGGCCCAGGACGTTCATCCACCGGTTCTGGTAGCCGCGGGCCACGCCCAGGCGGAGCCGCCCCTTGCTGAAGTGGTCCAGCAGCGCCACGTCCTCGGCCGCGCGTATCGGGTCCCACGCGGGCAGCACGATGCCCAGCGGGGCCAACAGAATGCGCTCAGTCCTGGCCGCCAGGTCGGTGAGGAACATCAGCGGGTTGACCGAGAACTCGAAACCCTCGGAGTGGAAGTGATGCTCGGTCATCATGAGCGCGTCGAAGCCGATCTGGTCGGCGTGAATTGCGATCTCGCGGACCTCGTGGAGCAATGCCTGATAGGACTCGACATCTCGCCCGATCGGCCGTTTGGCGACCGCGTTCTCCTCGTTGGAGTATCCGGAGCCGGGGATCTGTGGGTTGAGGAATATTGAGAACTTCACCAGGCACCTACAGTGTGGAGGCCCCGTCCTTCGGGGTGGGAATGAGACATGGAACGATCCCGCACAGCTTGATCCTTTCCAATACGGAGCGTTACGCTCGGTGCGTGTTGGTGACGGAGATGCTGAAACTCGCGCCTTCGCCCGAGCAGGCGCACGCCCTGCTGGCGACGATGCGGGCCTGCAACGCCGCCGCCGACCGGGCCGCCGAGGTCGCGTTCGAGCACCGCACCGCGAACAAGATCGCCGTGCAGAAGCTCGTCTATGGTGTGCTCCGCGCCGAGTTCGGGCTGTCGGCGCAGATGGCCATCCGCGTCATCGCCAAGGTGTGCGAGGCCTACAAGCGGGACAAGACGATCAAACCCATCTTCCGGGAACTCGGCGCGGTCGCCTATGACCAGCGGATCCTGTCCTGGAAGAGCCGCGACCGCATCAGTCTGCTCACCCTGACCGGGCGGATCGTCGTTCCCGTGGTTTACCGGGGCCGCTGGCTCACAGCCGCCGGGGCGAGTGTGCGCGGTCAGGCGGACCTGATCTGCCGGGACGGGATGTTCTTCCTCGCCGTGGTCATCGACGTCCCCGAACCTCCGGTCGGACCCGATCCGGAGGGCTGGCTGGGCGTGGACCTGGGCATCGTGAACCTGGCCACCGACGCCGACGGGCAGGGCCACTGTGGCAAGAAGGTGCGGGCCGTACGGCGGCGCAACGCCCGCCTGCGAGCCAAGCTTCAGGCCAAGGGCACCAAATCGGCCAAGCGGCTGCTCAAGAATCGCCGCCGCAAGGAGTCCCGGTTCGCCCGGGACGTCAACCACGTCATCAGCAAGCAGCTGGTCGGCAAGGCCAAAGACACCGGCCGCGGCATCGCCCTCGAAGACCTTCAGGGCATCCGCGACCGGGTAACGGTTTCCAAGGCCCGGCGTGCCGACCTGCACTTGTGGAGCTTCGGTCAGCTGCGCCGGTTCGTGACCTACAAGGCCGTCCTGGCCGGGGTGTCGCTGCGGTTGGTGGATCCGCGCAACACCTCCCGCACCTGCCCTGATGCGCGGTGCGGGCACATCTGCAAACGGAATCGCCCCAGCCGGGACGCCTTCCGCTGCACCAGGTGCGGGCTCGCCGGCCCCGCCGACCACATCGCGGCGATCAATATCGGTCGCCGGGCTGCCGTCAACCAGCCGAACGCCGGGGTGTCCTCCGGTAACGCGGCCTGACATCTGACCTCCAGTCAGAACGATGAGCTGCAAGCTCCGGCTCTTTAGGCCGGGGTAGTTGACTGCAGGCTCCTTAGCCAGTTGGTGACGACGAGGAGGAACTCCGCGGGGCGTTCCTCATGCAGCCGGTGGCTACTGCCCTCCCATGTGACCGCCTTGGAGCGCGGGTCCTTCAGCAGACCCGCCTCCCACTCGGCCTGGGCCGGATCGAACCAGAAGGTCAGCACCGGGCAGGTCCGGCGCGACAGGTATTCGTCGGAGTTGGATCGGATGCCGAGCGCGTCCGGTCCGCCGAACATCGCCTCGAAGGCCTCAAGCAGCACGTGCGGGGGTGTGGCGAGGATCCGCCGCCGGTGCCATTCGCGCAGCCACTCCGGGGTCGCCCTGGTGGCGGTCCACTGGTCGTTGCGCAGGCAGACGGCCAGGGTGTCCTCGCGCATCTGCGTGATCATCGCGGGGAAGGCGTCGGCGATCGCGCCCGCGAAGCCGTACCCCGGATCGATCACGACCAGCGCCTTGACCAGCGACGGGTGTTCCACGGCCAGGTGGGAGACGATCTGGCCGCCCATGGAGTGACCGATCGCCACGCACGACTCCACGCCGAGCGCGGCGCAGAGCAGGGCCAGGTCCTCGGCCATCTGCCGCGGGGTGTTGCCGGACTCCGGCGCGGACGAGTAGCCGTGCCCGCGCATGTCCGCCGCGATCACCCGGTACCGCTTGGCGAGTGAGGGGATGTGGTGGACCCACTCGTGGGAGTCCGACCCCAGGCCGTGGACGAGCAGCAGAGTGGTGTCTCCCGAGCCGTCGTCGGTGTGGAACAGCCGCACGTCGCCTAAGTCCATGAAGGCCATGAGCGTCCTTCCATGAGGATTGCCATGCCGGTCGTGTCGGTCCGCAGGGCACGTCGCGGATGCTTCGTCCTCGTCATGCGCGACGTGAGCAAGCTACCCTAGGAATGATAACCGAGCAATCGCTTGGTTTACCAAACGGATCCGCTTGGTGAGTTGGAACCGGAGGCTGTCATGCGGCTGGGCGTCACGATGTTCGCCACCGACCGGTCGATGCCGGTCGCCGAGCTGGCCAGGGCGGCCGAGGAGCGCGGGTTCGCCTCCCTCTACCTGCCCGAGCACACCCACATCCCGGCCTCGCGCCGTACGGCTCCCGCCGCGGGGCAGGCCGTGCTCCCCGAGGAGTACAGGCGCACGCTCGATCCGCTGGTCGCGCTCTCCCACGCCGCGGCCGTGACCGGCCGGATCACCCTCGGCACCGGCATCATGCTCCTCGCCCAGCGCGAGCCTCTCGTGACCGCCAAGGCCGTCGCCACACTCGACCACCTGTCCGGCGGCCGGGTGGTGCTCGGCGTCGGGTTCGGCTGGAACGTCGAGGAGATCGAGAACCACGGCGTCGCGTACGGCTCCCGCCGCGACGTCGCCCGCGAGCACATGCTCGCGATGAAGGCGCTCTGGAGCCGGGACGAGGCGGGTTTCGAGGGCCGTCACGTGAGCTTCGAACCGTCCTGGTCCTGGCCCAAACCCGTCTCGGGGCCGCCCGTCTACGTCGGCGGCGCGGCGGGCCCCAAGCTCTTCGCCCACATCGCCGAGTACGCCGACGGCTGGATGCCGATCGGCGGCAGGGGCGTCAGAACCGCGCTCCCCGCCCTGCGCGAGGCCTGCGAGAAGGCGGAGCGGGAGATGGCCAGGGTGATCCCGTTCGGGACGCTGCCCAGCGAGGAGAAACTCGACTACTACGCGGAGATGGGCATCGAGGAAGTCGTGCTCAGCCTCCCCAGCGCTCCCGCCGGCCAGGTGCTCGCGGTGCTCGACGGTTATACGGGTTTCCTGCGGTGACGGGGGGCTCGTTATAGTCGGATGCCATGTCGCGACCGGCTCCCCTCAGGCCCGGCGATCCCCGGCGACTCGGCCGCTACCGGCTGATCGGCCGTCTCGGCGAGGGAGGGCAGGGGGTCGTCTTCGTCGCCGAGTCTCCCGACCGTCCGCGTGTCGCGGTGAAGGCGCTGCACGCGCGGTTGCTGGGCGACGAGAAGGTCCGCCGCCGTCTCATCGGCGAGATCGAGGCCGTCCGGCGGGTCGCCCCGTTCTGCACGGCCCAGGTGCTGGACGCCGACCTCGACGGAGAGCGTCCCTACATCGTGAGCGAGTTCGTCGACGGGGTCTCGCTTCAGGAGCACATCACGGCCGAGGGGCCCCGGGCCGACGGCTCGCTGGACCGGATCGCGGTCGGCACGGCCACCGCGCTGGCCGCCATCCACCGTGCCGGGGTGGTCCACCGTGACTTCAAGCCGGCCAACGTCCTGCTCGGCATGGACGGCCCGAGAGTGATCGACTTCGGCATCTCCCGGATGATGGACGCCACGCTCACCACCGGCAAGATCCCGTTCGGCACCCCGGCCTACATGTCCCCCGAGCAGATCAAGGGCGAGCCCGCCGGACCTCCGGCCGACATGTTCAGCTGGGCGCTCACCGTCGCCTTCGCCGCCACCGGCCGTCACGCCTTCTCCGCGGACTCCTATCACGAGGTGCTGGCCAGGGTCCTGTACGGCAGGCCGGACCTGGGGCCGCTGACCGGCCGGCTCCGGAGGATCGTGGTCGCCTGCCTGGCCGCCGAGCCCGGAGACCGGCCCGTCGCGGAGGAGGTGCTGCACCAGCTGTACGGCAACGGCGCGGTCATCACCGGACCGGTCGGCGCGTCCGTGGCCGGTGGGGTGGAGACGGCGGAGTTTCCGGTCACCGAGGAGTTCGCGGCCGAGGGGGCGGGGACGGCGGAGTTCCCGGTCATGGGGGAGTTGGCCGGTGGGGCGGGGGCGGCGGAGTTCCCGGTCACGGGGGAGCCCGTGGCCGACGGGGCGGAGACGATCGTGCCCGCGGAGGGGGGATCGCCGCCGAGGCGGAGCCGGCGGCTTCTGATCGCGGCGGCGGCGGCGGTGGCGGTGGCCGTCGCGGCCGGGGCGTTCGCCCTCTGGTTCCGTGGAGACTCTTCCCTCATGGACACCCGGTCGCGTGACGATTTCTTCACGGGTACGTGGACCGGTGTCGCCAGTCACTCCACCGCCGAACGGGTCTTCCCCGTGGAGATCCGTTTCGCGGATGAGAGCGCGAGCATGAAGTGGGGGGCCGACCTGCACTGTGCCGCGCGGCTCACTCGGACCTCCGCTGAAGCCACCTACCGGCTGGAACAGGTCACGGGCAGCCAGTGCTACCCGGGCACGGTGGTGTTCACCCGGCGCGCCGCCGACAAGCTGGGCTTCCAGGTGACCAGGCCGGGGGAGAGCAAAGCCCGCTATTCGGGCGATGTTTTCCGCTCTCCGTGACTTGAGCATCACATGAGTGTCACGGTCGGGGGCACGAGCGCTTCAGCACCGTTGACTGCCGGGGATACCTCTTCTTGAGTGGAAGGGTGGCGGGGAGGTGAGGCTCGCATGCCGTATGCGCAGCCGCTCAAACCGGGGGATCCCGGATGGCTCGGCGAATACGAGATCGTCGGCCGTCTGGGCGACGGCGGCCAGGGTGTGGTCTACCTCGGAGTGCACTGCGCGACCGGCTCCGAACCCTACGCGGTCAAGCTGCTGCACGACCCTCTGGGGGACGACCAGGAGGGCTTCCTGCGCGAGGTCGAGCTCGCCAAGCAGGTCGCCCGGTTCTGCATCGCCCAGGTGATCGACGCGGGGCTGGAGGGCGACCGGCCCTACATCGTCAGCGAATATGTCGACGGCCCCTCGCTCCACCGCGAGGTCGCGGTCGGCGGCCCGCGCGAGGGAGGCGGGCTGGAGCGCCTGGCCATCGGCACGGCCACCGCGCTGGCGGCCATCCACCGCGCCGGGATCGTGCACCGTGACTTCAAACCACAGAACGTGCTGATCGGCCCCGACGGGCCGAGGGTGATCGACTTCGGGCTGGCGAGGGCGCTGGAGCCCGGGGCCACGCAGAGCGGGCGCGGTGCGGGAACCCCCGCCTACATGGCGCCCGAGCAGGTGGAGGGGGCGGAGATCGGCCCGGCGGCGGACGTCTTCTCCTGGGGCGCCACGATGTGCTTCGCCGCCAACGCCCAGGCCCCGTTCGGACAGGACTCGATCGCGGCCGTGCTGCACCGCATCCTCACCGCGCTCCCGGAACTGGGACATCTCGACGGGTGGCTCGGCGCGCTGGTCGCCGACTGTCTCGACAAGGACCAGCGCAACCGCCCTACCAGCCAGGAACTGCTGCTCGCGCTGCTCGGCGACGACGGGCGGCGGGCGGTGCTCGAATCCACGTCGGGTCCGGCCCTGCCGGTGCGGATCAGCTCCTCGCGGCCTCCGGCCCCGCCGGTGTCGCTCAGATCTCCTCCGCCGATCTCCGGCCGCGGCACCGCCGGTGAGTCCACCGAGCCGTGGACCCACCAGGGACGGGCGGCCACCCGGGCGTCGGTCGCGGTGTCGGGGGCGCTGCTGGTGAGCACAGCCGTACTGGTGGGGGTGCTGGTACCGGCGCTGAGCGGCGCCGGCGGCCGGTCCGGGGGAGAGCGGGCCGCCGTGCCGACGGCCGAGCCCGGCACACGGCCCGCGTCCGGCGCGCGAGCCGATTCCACGCCGCGGCCGGGCAAGGTGATCCACGCCGCCGACAGGCCCACTCCGGGCACCGGTGTCACGACCACGTCTCCTCCGTCTCCTCCGTCTCCTCCGTCTTCGCCACCGGCCGCCGGTCAGGTCCAGGTGCCGGCGCTCGTCGGGCTGGATCGCCCGGAGGCGTTGCGGCTGATCAAGCACGCGGGGTTGGTCGTCGGGGCCCTCACCCCGGTCGATTCGGTCCGGCCGATCGGCCAGGTGCTCAAAAGCCGGCCGCAGGCGCGGACCGCGGTGGCCAAGGGAAGCACGGTCGACCTTGAGATCTCGGCGGGGGTGCGGGTGCCGGTGCTGGCCGGTCTCCACAGGAGGCTTGCCGAGGCCGCGCTGGCCCAGGCGGGGCTGACCCTGGGCGAGGTCACCACGCGTTGCTCCGGGCGGTCGGCGGGACGGGTGCTCGCCAGCACCCCCGGCGTGGCCGAACACGTCTCGGCGGGCAGCGCGGTGGCGCTCGTCGTCTCCAGGCGCGGGGCGCCGGTGCCCTCGGTCGTCGGGCGGAGGGAGGCGGAGGCGCGAAGGGTGCTGGAGGAGGCGGGCTTCGCCGTGCGGACGCGCCCCCGGCTCGTCGGCGATCCGTCACAGGTCGGCGTGGTACTGGCGCAGAGGGGCGCGTTCGGCGGGTGCGCCCGGCCGAACGCCGTGGTCGTGATCGCGGTCGGCGTCGAGAGGCAGAGCGACCCCGGTCCCGGCGAGCCCACCGTGCAGCCGGATCCGGCGGGGCCGGACCAGCCGGGCCCCGCCGAGGATCCGCCGTCAGGGTGACGGTTCCAGCATGGCGAGGGCGCCGGAGATCAGGGAATCCCGGACGACCTCCTCGGGCAGGTCGATCGTCTTGACCACGGCGCACTGCAGCGAGCCCATGAACGCCCAGACGCGGACCCGCCGGGCGGGATCCGGGTCCGGCCCGGCCAGCCGGTTGTAGATCTCGTCCCGGAAGGCGCGGATGACCTCGCCGGGGGAGCCGGGCGGGGCGTCGTCGGCGCAGCTGATGTCCTCCATGATCAACCGGATGATCGCCCGGTGCCGGACCACGAAGGCCGTCAGCGCCTCGACGAACTGCCGCTCGCTGCCGAAGCCGGTTTCGAGCAGGGCGACGACGTCCTCGGCCGCGGGCGCGATCAGCTCGGTGGCCAGCCGATCCTTGGGGTTGAAATGGTAGGCGACGGCGGTCTTCGTCAGCCCGACGGCCGAGGCGATGTCGGCCAGCGAGGTCGCGGCGTAGCCGCGCTCGGCGAACAGCTGGCGGGCGGCGTCGAGAATCCGGCTGCGCGTGTCGTAGCCGTGCTCGAGTGTGGTCATCATCTCATTCCCACGGGTTCTAGAGCATTCCGGAAAATTCGCGCCTAGGCTTTCATCGTAGGTTCTGTACGGCCGTACAGGGCGGTGTTACAGGCGCATTCCGAGCTTTTAACCTTAATAGGGCGGTCACCGATGTCTGGCTTACTGGGACGACTGGGAAGTTGGTGCGCGCGGCACGGCAGGATCGTGCTGGCGCTCTGGGTGACGACAGCGGTGCTGCTGACCGCGGGCTCGATCTTGTTCCCCGGTCCGGTGAACAACAACGTGACCATACCCGGCACGGATGCCCAACGAGCCCACGACCTGATGCGCGACGGCTTCGGCCCCGGCTACGACGTGGGCGGCACGGTCCAGATCGTGCTCTACTCCAAAGACGGCCCCCTCACCTCCCAGCGCCGGGTGCGCGCGGTGCACCGGGCGATGAACGAGATCCACAAGGTCCCGCACGTCGCGGAGGTGCAGACCCCCTACCGGATCGGCGGCCTGGCGCCGAACCTGGAGATCGGCCTCATCACGGTCAAGCTCAAGGGTCACGACAGCAACAAGCTGGCCGAGATCACCAAGCAGCTGTCCGAGGCGGCCGCACCGGTGCGCGCGCTGGGTCTGGAGGCGGTGCCCTCCGACACCTCCACCCCGGCGAACAAGGAGATCAAGACCGGGACCAGCGAGATCATCGGCGTGGTGTGCGCGCTGCTGGTGCTGCTGCTCGCGTTCGGCACGCTGGTCGCCGCCATGGTCCCGATCTTCACGGCACTGGTCAGCATCGCGACCGGCCTGGGTGTGATCAGCCTGCTCGGCCATGTCGTCGACGTGCCCAAGCAGGCCTCGATCATGGCGACGATGATCGGCCTTGGCGTCGGCATCGACTACGCGCTCTTCCTGCTCAGCAGGCACCGTAAGCTGCTGGCCGACGGCGTGCCCGTCTACGAGTCGGTGCGCCGGGTGGGCGCCAGCTCGGGCGGCGCGGTGGTGTTCGCCGGCGGCACGGTGATCATCGCGCTCAGCGCGCTGATGCTCGGCGGCTTCCCGCTGCTGCAGACGCTTGGCTGGATCACCGGCATCTCGGTCGTCTGCGCGGTGCTCACCTCGATCACCCTGGTCCCCGCGCTGCTCGGCCTGCTCGGTCACCGGATCAACGCGCTGCGCCTGCCCTTCATGGGCCGTCGCAGGAACGGGGACGGCCCCTCCGGCTGGGCGGCTCTGGGCACCTGGGTCGCCAAGCGTCCCTGGCGCGTGCTCGCGCTCAGCGTCGCGGTTCTCGCCGCGCTGGCCGCGCCCGCCATCGGGCTCAAGCTCGGCCCGCTCGACGACGGCTACGGCGACAAGGGCACCGCCGCCCGCCGCTCCTACGAGCTCATGCAGGCCGGATTCGGTCCGGGCATCAACGGGCCGCTGGTCGTGGTCGCCTCCCTCGACGAGAAGGTCGTCGACCGCGAACCGGAGCCCGCCGTACTGGCGTCCCTCAAGGACAAGGTGGCCGCGGTCGACGGCGTGGCCCACGTCGGCGACCCCGTGCTCAACACCGCCGGCACCGCCGCGCTGGTCCAGGCCGTCACCGAATACGCCCCCAGCGATCCGCAGGCGCTCGACGTGGTGAAGGACGTGCGCGCGATTCACGTCGAGGGGGCGCAGATCCACGTGGGCGGCGAGGTGGCCGCCATGTCCGACGCGAGTGCCAGGGTCGCCGACCGCACCCCGGTGGTCGTCGGCGTCGTGGTGCTGCTCAGCGCGTTGCTGCTGCTTCTGGCCTTCCGGTCGCCGGTGGTCGCGATCAAGGCCGCGCTGATGAACCTGGTCTCGCTCGGCGCCGCGTTCGGCGCGCTCGCGCTGGTCTTCTCCCTCGGCCTGGGCAGCGGCCTGGTCGGCATGGACCCGCCGGTCGGCATGGACGACTCCTACCTGGCCACGCTGTTCTTCTCGGTGCCGATCGACAGCTACATCCCGCTGATGCTGTTCGCGGTGCTGTTCGGCCTGTCGATGGACTACGAGGTCTTCCTGCTCACCGCCGTACGGCAGGCATACCTCAAGCACGGTGACAACCGCAGGGCGGTGTCCGAAGGCCTGGGCTCGACCGGGCGGGTCATCACCTCCGCGGCTCTGATCATGGTCGCCGTCTTCGTCGCCTTCATCGCCTACCCCGACCCCGTGGTGAAGATCTTCGGTGTCGGCCTGGCCGTGGCCATCGCGGTGGACGCCACCGTCATCCGCGGCCTCCTGGTCCCGGCGACCATGGCCCTGCTGGGCAGGCTCAACTGGTGGTGCCCCAGATGGCTGGACCGGGTGCTGCCGAACCTCTCCGTCGAGGGCCACGACGAGGAGTCCCCCGCCGAGGAGCCCCGCAAGGAACTCGTCGGCGCCGGCCACGGCTGAAACGAGGACGGGCGTCCCCCGCGACATGTCCCCGGGCCCGCGGTCGTACCGCGGGCCCGCGGCATGACCGCGGGTCTGTGGTCCGGCCGTCGGCATGTGGCTCGCTCCTCAACCGTGGTGTGACCGCCGGTGATCGGTCCGGCCGTCAATCGAAGACGATCACACTGCGAGCGACCGCGCCCTCACGGACGTGGCGGATCGCCTCGTTGACGTCCTCCAGGGGAACGCGCTCGCTGACCAGGCGGTCCAGATCCAGGCGGCCGCGTAGGTACTGCTCGGCGAGCATGGGCAGGTCCCGGACGGGGGCGGCGTCGCCGCCCTGGGTGCCCATCAGCCGCCGGGAGGCGAACAGCAGGCCGGGTTCGATAGTGAGCGGCTGGCCCTGCGGCGGGCTGCCGACCATCACGGTCGTTCCCCCGGGCTGGGTGGCGGCGAAGGCGTTGCCGAGCACGCTCGGCACGCCGGTGACGTCGAAGGCGTAGTCCACGCCTCCCCGGACGATCTCGCCCACCTGCGCGGGCAGGTCGGCGGAGAGGATCGTGTGGGTGGCGCCGAACTCCTCGGCCAGCTTCAGCTTCGGCTCGGCCACGTCGGCGGCGATGATGGTCGTGGCTCCGGCCAGCGCGGCGCCCTGGATCACGTTCAGCCCCACGCCGCCGCAACCGACCACCAGCACGCTGGAGCCGGGCGTCACCCTTGCCACGTTCAGCACCGCGCCGACCCCGGTGATGACCCCGCAGGCCAGAAGGCACATGGTGTCGAACGGCGCGTCCTTTGCGATTTTCACGCACATCGGCTCGTTGACCACGGCGTACTCGGCGAACGAGCCGATGCCGATCATCGTTCTGGCGTCGACGCCGTCCACCTTGGTCCGAGTGGTGCCGTCGCGCATCGTGCCCATGATCGCGGCGGTCCGGGAGGGGCCGCTGCACAGGTGGAACCGGCCGCCGCCGCAGTTGCGGCAGCGCCCGCAGGCGCCGTTCATCGCGATGATCACGTGGTCGCCCGGCCGGACGCCGGTCACGCCCGTGCCGACGCTCTCCACGATCCCCGCGCTCTCGTGGCCGAGAATGAAGGGCAGTTGCCGTACGACGGGGCTCTTGCCGTCGAGTGCCTTGATGTCCGAGCCGCACACCCCGGATGCCTTGATCTTGACGCGGACCTCGCCCGGCCCGGGGTCGGCGATCTCGACCTCCCGGACCTCCAGTGGCGCGCTGAACTCGGTGAGTACGGCCGCACGCGTCAACATCGGTCTGCTCCCGTCGCCGAAGACTCCATGCGCTCCGCACGCTAACCCGGGATCACGATCATAAGCAAGCAGTTGCTTGGTATGCAATGGCGGGCGATGCCCGCGCGGCGTCCGTGCGGCGTCCGTGCGACGCCGGGGCGGCGCTTGGGCGGCGCTTGGGCGGCGCTTGGCGGCGCTCCATTGACACTCTCGAAGTGCCAAAACTACGCTGACCAAACCAAGCGAGCGCTAGGCCAAATCAAGGTTCGGCGCGAGCCGTAAGTCACGGTGAGGGGTGACCCATGAGACGGCAGGCAGTGCGACTCATCGGACTGGTGGCCGCGGCGGCGCTCGCCGCCGGATGTGCGGCCGAGCAGAAGGCCACCGGCGGTGGCTCCGGTGCGGTGGCCGGGGTGACCGACACCACGATCAGGGTCGGCGGCATCCTCACCAAGACCAGTGCGAGCGGCTATTCGACCAAGGACGCCGAGATCGGGGCCAGAGCCCGCTTCCAGCGGGCGAACGAGGCAGGCGGCGTGCACGGCCGGAAGATCGAGTTCGTCGGGGCCGAGGACGACAACCAGGACGCCGCCAAGGGCGACGCGGCGGCCAAGAAGCTGGTCCAGAAGGACAGGGTCTTCGCGCTGGTGCCGGTGCACGCGCCGAACTTCGGTGGCGCGACCTTCCTGGAGCAGCAGGGCGTGCCATGGTTCGGCTGGGCGACGGGTCCGCAGTGGTGCGGCACGAAGACCGGGTTCGGCTACAACGGCTGCCTGGCCCCCCAACCGGGCGCGGGCTCGCAGACCTGGTGGGGCAACCAGATGGCCGAGCTGATCGGCGGGTCGGCGGGCAAGTCCGTCTACATCCAGACGACCGACTCCAGCGGCAGCAAATATGGCGGCAAGACCATCTCCCAGTCTTTCCAGGCCGCCGGCTTCAAGCTGGCAGGCTTCAACTCGGGGCTGCCCGCCGCCGCCCCGCCGCCGGACTGGCTGCCCTACGTCAACAAGATCATGACCTCGAACGGGGGCAAGGCTCCGGACCTGGTGGTCTCGATCATCGCCGGGACCAAGTTCAACACCGGCCTGTACAGCGCGCTGAAGAAGGCCGGCTACAAGGGCCTGCTGTCGGACGCGACCAGCTACGACGCGGCCATCCTCAAGGACCCGGCCACCGCGCAGGCGCTCGAAGGCGTGATCGCGGCCCCGATGTTCGAGCCCTTCGAGTCCGACGCCCCGCAGATCGCCCAGCTCAAGGCGGACGTGGAGAAGACCGCCCCGGGCACCGCGCTGACCCAGCACGTGGCCATCGGCTACTGGGCCGCCGACATCTTTCTCAAGGTCCTGGAGCAGACGGGCAAGGACCTGACCCGGGAGAAGTTCCTGGCCGCCGCCAACGGCTCGTTCACCTACGAGAATCCCGGGTTCGGCAGGATCCAGTATCCCAAGAACCACACCGAGCCCAACGGCTGCGGCGCCCTGGTCAGGCTGGAGGGCGGCGCCTTCAAGGTCGCCAAGAACATGAAGTGCTTCGACAACGTGCCGCTGAAATAGCGGTCCGGACTTGCCGCTCGCGAGTCTGGCGGGTCACGCGGGCGGCGGGGCATGGGTGGCCGGGGTGCCCGACGGGCATCCCGGCGCCCAGGTCGGCCCTTACCGCGCGGAAGGCGGGGACGCCGGCCCTCACCGAAGGCGGAGACCGGCCCTGCCGGGGAAGACGCCGGCCCTCACCGAAGGCGGAGACCGGTCCCGGCGGGTCCCGGCGGGGGAGACACCGGCCCTCGCCAGGAAAAGCAGAAATCAGGCGCGAAATCTCGGGGTGAAGGCCCATATGTCGGAGCTTGTCGGTTATATCGTCAGCGGCCTCGTCACCGGTGCCGTCTTCGCGGTCATGGCCTCGGGACTGACCCTGTCCTACTCGGCGACGGGCGTGTTCAACTTCGCGCACGGCGCCGTCGGCTTCCTGTCCGCGCTGGTCTTCTTCGAGCTCGACATCGGGCTCGGGCTACCCGCCTGGCTGGCCGGACTGGCCGCGGTGGCGCTGTTCTCCCCACTGCTCGGATACGTGCTGCACAGGGCCATGTTCCGGGGCCTGGCGCAGGCGGGGGAGACCGCGCAGATCGTCGGGACCATCGGCCTGACCATCGCGCTGCCCGCGCTCGGACTGTGGATCGTGGACCTGATCGCCGACCCGCTGGGGCTGCCGCGCGCCGACGTCACCGCGATGCCGCACGGCCTCGGCCCCTATCCGGCGGTCGGTTTCTCCCTCGGCGGCATCCATCTCGACTCCGACCAGCTCATCACCTTCGCCTTCGCGCTCCTGGCCGCCGCCGGGCTGTGGGCCTTCATGCGGCACACGCCGTACGGCCTGCGGATGCGCGCGTCGGTGGACCGCCGCAGGCTGGCCACCCTGCGCGGGATCGACGCCGACGCCTCTTCCGCCATGGCGTGGATGCTCGGCTCGGCGCTCGCCGGGCTCGCCGGGGTGCTGGCGGTCTCGACCCTGGGCCTGGACTCCACGGCGTTCACCGTGATGCTGTTCGTCTCGGCGACGGCCGCGGTGTTCGGCAGGCTGCGGTCGATCCCGTGGACGTTCGCGGCGGGTCTCGGGCTCGGCGTGGTGCAGAACCTGGTCGCCGGATACGCCGACTTCGCCGAGGACGTCACCGGGCTGCGCACGGCGGTGCCGGTGATCCTGCTGTTCGTGGGGCTGGTCCTGCTGAACCGGTCCAGGGACCGGGTCGCCGGATCCGCCGCCGAGGACGCGCCGCCGCCCGACTATCTGGGCGACCTGCCGCCGTGGAGGCGCCGCCTGCCCTGGGCGCTCGGCCTGGCGATCCTGCTCGCCTGGACCCTCACCAGGCCCGCCGACGACTTCTACGTGAGCGTGGTGGCTCAGGGGCTGGTGCTCGCGTTGATCTTCTGTTCGTTCGTGGTCGTCACCGGCATCGGCGGCATGGTCAACCTGGCACAGGCGTCCTTCGCCTCGATGGCCGCCCTCACCTGCGGCTGGGCGTTCTCCTCTGGATGGCCGTTCCCGGTGGCGGTCCTGCTCGGTGTCCTGGGGGCGACCGCGGTGGGCATGCTCGTCGCGCTGCCCGCGCTGCGGCTGGGCGGGCGGATCCTGACCCTGGCCACACTGGCTCTGGCACTCCTCGCCGACCAGGTGCTGTTCCAGATCGACGGGTTCAGCAACGGCACGATCGGCTGGCCGCTGCCCGCGATCGGCCTGGGCCTCACCGACACCACCGATCCCCGGGTCCGGGTCGTGCTGCTGCTGGTCCTGATCGCGCTGGTCGGCCTGCTGGTGCGGAACCTGGAACGCTCGGCCTCCGGCCGGGCCATCCTGGCCGTCCGCTCCGCTCCCGCCGCCGCGACCACCTCGGGCATCTCGGCCCCCCGCACCAAGATCATGCTGTTCGCGCTGGCCTCCGGAATCGCCGGGCTGGGCGGCGTGCTGTTCGCCACCTCCAAGGGCTCGATCACCGCCACCGATCTGCCGGCCTTCGCCGGTTTCGTCTGGCTCGCCGCAGTGGTCTTGCAGGGTGTCCGGCGAATCGGCGGTGCCGTGCTCGGCGGGCTGATCGCCGCGATCTTTCCCGAGCTGCTGGCCGGGTGGCACGTCTCCGCCCACGTCGGCGCGATCCTGTTCGGCGCGGGCGGCATGATTCTGGCCAAGCACCCCGACGGAGTGCTCGCCCAGATGGCCGAGAGCCGCTACCGCCGCCGCAGGCGCAGGCTGCGACGCGAGCACGCGGCCGCCGTCCAGCACGAGGCGAAGGGCGTCGAGCCCCCGGTGGCCGGAGGCGGCCCTCGCCCGGAGGAGACCGGGACCGCGCCGGATCTTCGCCCGGAGAAGACCGGGATCATGCCGGACCTTCGCTCCGGGAAGGCCGGAAGCGTGCTGGATCCTCGGTCTGGAGGGGGCGGGGCCGTGCCGGATCTTCGTTCGGGGGAGACCGGGACCCTGGAGGATCCTCGCCCGCGGGCGGCCCGCGCCGTACCGGACGCCCTGTTCCGGCTGGAGAACGTGGTCGCCGGGTACGGCGACGTCACGGTGCTGCGAGGTGTGGACCTGGCCGTACGGCCAGGCGAGGTGGTGGCACTGCTCGGGGCGAACGGTGCGGGCAAGTCCACGACCTGCGCGGTCGCCGCCGGGGACCTGCTGGTGACGGCCGGGCGGGTGCTCCTGGACGGGGTGGACGTCACCTCCTGGCCCGCACATCGTCGTGCCAGGGAGGGCGTGCTGCTCGCCCCGGAGGGACGCGGGGTGTTCCCAGGCCTGACCGTGGACGAGAACCTGCGGACCTGGCTCGCCGACCCCGGTCCCGTCTACGAACGGCTGCCCCAGCTCGCCCGGCGCGCCGGCATAGCGGCCGGGGCGCTGTCGGGCGGCGAGCAGCAACTGCTCACCCTCGCTCCCGCGCTGATAAGGCCACCCCGGGTGCTGATCGCCGACGAGCCGTCGCTCGGCCTGGCGCCGCTCGTCGTGGAGCAGGTCTTCGACGTCTTCGCCGAACTCCGGGAGCGCGGCGTCGCACTGCTCCTGGTGGAGGAGAAGGCCACCTCGGCCCTGGAACTCGCCGACACGGTCGCCTTCATGCGCCTGGGCCAGGTCGTCTGGACCGGCCCTCGGGCAGAGGTGGACCAAGCCAGGCTCACCGTCGCCTACCTGGGGGTCTCCTGATGAGTACGGCGTTGGCCGTCGAGGCCGTGTCGGTGTCCTTCGGCGGCGTCCACGCGCTCGCCGACGTCTCGTTCGAGGTGCCGCGGGGGCAGGTCTGCGCGGTGATCGGGCCCAACGGCGCGGGCAAGACCACGCTGTTCGACGTGATCTCCGGGCTTCGCCGGCCGACCTCGGGTTCCGTCTCGGTCGCGGGCCGCGACGTCACGGGCGTCGCGGCGGTACGGCGGGCACGCGACGGGCTGCGCCGTACCTTCCAGCGGACCCAGGTGTTCGGCCGGCTGACCGTGGCGGACAACGTGCTGGCCGCGATCGAGTGGCGGGGTGGGGGCGGAGGCCTCCTGGCCGACCTGACCGGCTGGCGAGCGCGCCGGAACCTGGAGCTGGAACGAAGGCAACGCGTGGACGAGGTGCTGGAGTTGTGCGGGCTGACCGAGCTGCGCGACGCCTACGCGGCGGCGCTGCCCGTCGGCGGACGCCGCCTCGTCGAGCTGGCCCGGGCCCTCGCCGACGATCCTTCGCTGCTCCTGCTCGACGAGCCCACCTCGGGCCTCGACGCCGACCAGACCGCCCGGCTCGGGGAGATCGTCAGGGCGCTGGACACGACGATCCTGCTCGTCGAACACGACATGGGCTTCGTGATGGACGTCTGCGACCGGATGGTCGTCCTCGACCTCGGCAAGGTCATCGCCGTGGGCACTCCCGCCGAGATCCGCGACGACCCCGTCGTCCGCGCCGCCTATCTCGGCTGAGCGTGAGGACGGGGCGGATTCTCCACCGGCCCAGGAAGGGAACTTCACAAAGACGCCGCATCGGAGGCTTGTCACCCCAGCCTGCCGGGGCGCCGTTCCTGCGGATATAACCAGCAAATTGACGGTGTTTCATGGCGAGTCGCTGTAAGGCATCCTGCCATGAGCCGATGTAGCATTTTCGCAGTTCAGGGCATACATCATCCCCCTAAAAGCCGGAATTTTCCTTTTCGGCTAAATCGGACAACCCACATTCATTGGGGGATTTCCATGCGACGTCTCTTGTGTCTAACCACCGCCGGACTCTTCCTTCTCGGAGGCACGGCTGCCGCGGCCACCGATCCTCTGCCCAGTGGGGCCGATCTGGCTACGTTCAGACCGGTTCCGCCCCGGCCGATGCCGTTGCCGCACCCCAACCCGCCGCGACCCTACCCGGGCCCGCCGTGGGGTCATGGCCACTATCACTACTATCACCACAACTACCCCCTCTCGTCGTGGTTCTACTCGGTTTATCCGTCTTCGCAGTGGGTCTACCCGGGTCCGATCGCGCAGTCCACGGGCAAGCAGCTCGTGCTGACCGTCACGAGGGCAGGGGGTGCACTGTCCGCGCAGCAGAGTGTCCAGCTCACCTGTGACCCGGCGTACGGCACGCACCCCCGCGCGACCGAGGCCTGCGCCGAGCTGGCCCTGGCGCAGGGTGACCCCGCCCTGATCAGGCCTCTGTCGGGGGTGGCGTGCACTCAGCAGTACGACCCCGTCACGGCGACCGCGACCGGTCTCTGGAACGGTCGGGCCATCCGGTTCGAGCGGACCTTCGGCAACGCCTGCCTGATGAGCAACGCGACCGGCTCGGTCTTCGCCTTCTAGGGTGTGGCCCGCAGATCTCTGGGCTATTTGCCCTGTTTGATCCCGCCTGGTTGACGCCCCAGGGAGTCCGCTGAGCCGGCGGGAGAAGAAGATCGAACGGTCTTGTGATGCCCGTCGGTCCGCCGGTGACCAGTGATCTGATCGCCGGCGGGCCGACGGTGTCGTGTGTCCTGGATCGGGCAGGCCGTTCCCGTCTTCGGGGCCTCAGCCGTGCCGGATCGCGTTCGCGAGGACGGCGACCAGGATCAGCGTCCCCAGGCTGACCACGATTATGTTTCGGACCGCCGCCCATGCCGCCGACTTCGCGCCCGGGACCTTCGCCGCCGCCTCCGCCACCGTCTGTATCGCCTTGCCCCACCCCAGCCAGGCGTCCACCGCCCGCTGGAAACGCCGCCCGACGGCGAACAGGACTGTCGCGATCACGATGACGATCAGAACCCGGCCGTCCGAGCTGTCCACGGGCACGCTCCTACCTAGGGGGAAGCAGGATTTCGTGACCAAGAGTAATTCAGTGATTACAAAATGACCAGAGGATTTCTTCTCGTCCCCTCCTCCGTGAACAGCCGCGCCTCGTGCCGCCGTCGATCCCGTCCGGCCCGCCGGGGGGATGAGCTTCAGGTGAACAGCTGTCCGGCGTTGACGTCGAGGGTGGCGCCGGTGATGGCCTTGGCCTGGTCGGAGGCGAGGAAGATGATCGCCCGGGCGACGTCCTCCTCGGTGGCGATCCGGCGCAGGGCCATCGCGCTCACGTCGCGAGCCACGATGTCCTCGTAGGTGACGCCCTCGGCATCGGCCCGGGTGCGCATCCAGTCGTCGAGGGCCTCGCCGGCGATCCAGCCGGGCGCCACGCAGTTGACCCGCACGCCGTACGGGCCGAGCTCGTCGGCCAGGCAGTGCGAGAGCAGGTGCGCGCCCGCCTTGCCGACGGCGAAGTCGCTGCGGCCCGCGTAGCCCCTCCTGGACGACATCGAGGTCACGTTCACGATCGCGCCCGAGCCCTGCGCGACCATGTGCGGGGCGAAGAAGCGGCAGGCGAGGAGCGTGCCGTACGAACCGATGTCGACGGCCTCGCGCCAGGCGGCCAGGTCGCCGGCGGACATGTCGAGCACGTTCTTCCGATGGGTTCCCGGGAAGGCCGCGTTGACCAGCACGTCCACCCGGCCGAACCGGCCGGTGACCGTGGCGGCCAAGGCCTCCACCTCCTCGGTCCTGGTCACGTCGGCCGGGATCGCGAGGGCGCCGGGGACCTCGGCGGCGATCTTCTCGACGGTGGCGGCGGTCCTGGCCGCGACCACGACGGTGGCGCCCTCGCCGGACATCAGACGGGTCAGCGTACGGCCCAGGCCCGGACCCGCACCTGTGATGACGACGATCTTCTGATGCAGCACGAGGCAACGATACCAAGCGATCGCTAGCTTGTTATGCTCCCAGTCGCTTCCAAGTCCTCCTCAAGTCGGCTGAACCATGCTCACCCCCGGGAAGCGAGTTTTGGGGAGAGCAAGCAGATGTGGGGAAGACTCAGCGCCGTGGCCGGGCTCGTCCTGGCCGGTGTGCTGGCGCTGCCTGGCACCGCCATGGCGAAGCCGAAAGACCTTGACGTTCCGGTGGGAACATGGCTGGCGGCCAGGACGCATCCGGCCGTCCAGCTGACCTCGGTGTCCTACACGGCCGACGTGGCCGTGCCGACCCCGGTGGCGAACCTGGAGGCGATCAAGGGCCTGACCCAGCAAGGGGTCGCCGCCGTCCAGTCGGGCAAGATCTCCGCCGACGAGAACAGCATCTACCGGTGGGTCGTCCAGCAGATGGCCAAGGATCCGGGACGCTACTTCTCTCCCAGCGCGCCGGAGCGCGTCGTGGAGGCGACCGCGGGCGGACTGTGCACGGGCTGGTGGGTCACGCCGGACGGCTACATGGTGACCGCGGCCCACTGCGTCGGCCAGGAAGAGGACGAGCTGGCGCAGACCTTCGCGACCCAGGCGCTTGAGAAGATCAACGAGAAGGACGCCACCGACCTGGTGGCCGAACTCGGTGACATCGCCTCCGACACGGAGATCCTCCGGACTGCCGCCAAGATCTTCCAGGTCTGGAACGCGGACAACCTCAAGATCCGCAACGTCAAGAGCTCGCTCTCGCTGCTGCAGAGCCTGCCGGGCGGCGGCGTGGACAAGACCGCCAAGGCGGTGCCCATCGAACTGGTCGCCAAGGGCACGGTCTACCCGGGCAAGGACGTCGCGATCCTCAAGGCCAACGGCCAGAACAACCTGCCGACCGTGCCGCTGGGCCAGGACTCCGACGTGCGCGTGGGAGACACGCTCTACATCAGCGGCTTCCCCGGCACGGTGACGCAGACCTCGATCTTCAACATCGAGTCCAAGCTCGACCCGGCCTTCACCGAGGGGCCCTACAACGCCAGCCGCCAGACACCCGAGGGCGTGCCGTACATCCAGACCCAGGCCCCGTCCTACCCCGGGAACTCGGGCGGCCCGGTGTTCAGCAAGGACGGCAACGTCATCGGCATCCTGGTCGGAGGCCTGATCCAGCAGGACGGCGGTTCCACCGAGGGCGAGAGCTTCGTGCTTCCGGTCAGCATCGTCAGGGAGAAGCTGAACGAGAAGAACATCAAACCGGCCGAATCGGCGACGACGAAGAACTACAACGAGGCGCTCGACCTGTTCTTCGCGAACCACTACTCCGACGCGCTGCCCAAGTTCCGTGAGGTCCAGGCGCTACAGCCGAACCACCCGTACGTCGCCAAGTACATCACCGACTCCCAGCAGGCCATCACCGCGGGCAAGGACGAGAGCTCCTCGCCGATCCTGCCGTGGATCCTGTGGGGCGGCGGCGGACTGATCGCCCTGTTCGTGGTCGGCACGCTGGTCGCGGTGTTCAGGGGCAAGCGCCGTTCGGCGGCCCCGGCGCACTCCTTCCCGCCGGTGCCGTACGGCTCGCAGCCCGGTCACCTGCCGTCGGGGCAGGGACGGTACGGCTCGCAGCCCGCCCACCTGCCGCCGGGGCAGTACGGCCAGCCCGCCGCCCAGCACGGTCAGCACGCCCAGCCGTACGGCGTGCCCCAGCAGCACGCGCCGCACCAGCACCACCAGCAGCGGCCGCCCTATCCGCTCCCGGCCGCCCCCGAGGACACCCGGGCGGTCCGCCCGCAGCCGCCGTACGGCACGCCGCCACAGCACAAGCCCGGCCCCGGGGCCAACACGCGCATCGCTGGTCTTGAGGCGGAGCTGGAGGAACTGCGCCGCAACATGAGGCAGCGCCCGGCCGAGTAACGCTGAAAGTCGGCACGCAGGCAAGGTCGTAGACCGAGTCAACGCCCGCCGCCCCCAGGTACACGTCGGCTGAGGTCTCTTGAAGAAGAAGCTCTGCGAGGTCGAGGTGGGGCGGGATGGAAGGGAGCCTGGCACTGACCCTTCACGAGTCACAACCGGCAAGCCGAGGCACGAGGCCGCCTTACGGCGGTGAAAACCACGACCGGCAATACCTTAGAGAAGCAGACCAGGTGCTGCTGTAGTGCTGGATCACCTGTCGAAGTGGATGGCTTGAAGGAGATCCGCGGAGGCTCGGCTCAGCACGGTGACACCGGAGGCCGGAGGAAGGACCCCGGTGCGGGCGTGGGTGACGAGCATGCGCCAGCGGCGGCAATGGCGGGCGAAGGTGGCGTCGGCTACGACCCTGCCGCGGGCGTGCTGGCCCGCCCGGGCGGTTTGAGGATCCACGTCGAGCATGATGATGTGGAACCCGCCGCTCGAGCGGCGGGCGAGCCAGGCGAAGCCGTACAGCATGTGAGGCCAGGCCCCCCGGTTGTGGGCGACGACGGAGTGGCCGCGGGCCACCGCCCGGGCGATGCGCCATACGTGGGTGGCGTGCACGATCGGGGTGCGGATCTGCTTCGGCGCCGAGGCGAGACGGTGAGCCCATCGGTTGCGGGACTGCCGTGAGTCGATCACCTGTACCGAGCCGATCGTCACGGGCTCGGTCTCGTCACCCCGCAGCCGATACAGCCGGTCAAGAAGGGTGCTCTTGCCCGCGCCGGGCAGCCCGGTGAGTATCACCAGCGACCCGGCCGGATAGTGGAGAGTCTCGACGGACACCGGGGCGGCCAAGCGGCACCTCACAGAACAGTGCGGAAGCGGACGGGCCAGGATAATCGGAATTAAACAATTCCGGGAGCAGATGGAAGCGCTGTGCTTGCCGAGTTCATCTGATCTCTTGAAGGGTGAAGACTCCCGCCTTCGGGCGGGAGAGGAAACGCGGCACAAGGCCGCACGGTTTCTGTCGGTGGGATCGGTTAGATTCCGCCTCGTGCCCCGGTACCGGCTGACGCCCACCCCCGCCCAGCAGGCGGTCCTGGCCGGCCACTGCGCCCACGCGCGCTACGTCTGGAACCTGGCCATCGAGCAGCACACACACTGGAAACCGGGGCGACAACCGGCACCCGGCTACACCGAACAGTCCCGGCAGCTCACCCAGGCCCGCGCGGCGTTCGCCTGGCTTGCCGCGGGCTCGCAGACGGTCCAGCAGCAGGCGCTGCGGGACTTCGCCCAGGCCATGAGCAACTTCTTCGCCGGCACCCACGGCCGGCCCACCTGGCGCAAGCGCGGCCGCCACGAGGGGTTTCGGATCGTCGCGGTCAAGCCCGGCGACGTGCGCCGCGTCTCGCGCCATGTCGGCCAGGTCAAGGTGCCCAAGGTCGGCTGGGTGTCCTTCCGCTGGTCGCGGCCCGTCCCCGACGGGGTGAAGTCCTACCGGATCACCCGGGACGCGGCCGGGCGCCGGCACATCGCCTTCGCCGCCGTGCCCGCACCGATTCCCGCACCGGGCAACGGGCGACGCGTCGGGGTGGATCGCGGGGTGGCGGTGTTGGCGGCGCTGTCCACCGGGGACCCGCTGACCGTCCCCGGTCTGAACGCCACCGAGCAACGGCGGCTGGTTCGGTTGCAGCGCAAGCTCGCCCGCGCCCGGCGCGGCTCCACTCGGCGCGCCACGGTCAAGGCCGCGATCGCCCGGTTGAAGGCCCGTGAGAAGGATCGGCGCAAGGACTGGGTGGAGAAGACCGGCACCGATCTGGCCAGACGGTTCGACGTGATCGCGGTGGAGGACCTGAAGATCCGGAACATGACCCGCTCGGCCAAGGGCACCGCCGAGGCGCCCGGAAAGAACGTCGCGGCCAAGGCCGGGCTGAACCGGGGCGTCCTCGCCTCCGCCTGGGGTGCGCTGGTGGCCCGCCTGGAGGACAAGGCCCCCGGACGGGTCGTGAGAGTCAACTCCGCGTACACGAGCCAGCGGTGTTCGGCGTGCGGGATCGTGGATCGGAAGTCGCGTCAGAGCCAAGCCGACTTTCGGTGCCGGTCCTGCGGATACGCCGCCAACGCGGATGTGAACGCGGCCAGGAACATCTACCACGCGGCGGGGCATGCCGTGTCTGCGCGGGAAGGGCCTGGGGTTGCCGGGCCGGTGCACCGCGAACCTCAACGCGTCCTCCTTTCGGGGTAGGGGCGGGTTGGAATCCTCCGCTCTTCAGGCGGGGGAGGATGTCAACAACTGATCACACGGGCCTTCAGGATGAAGGGCACGGTCAGAAAGGCCACGCCCGCGATGAGGAACGCCACCGGTCCGATGGTTCCAGCGGCGCTGCCCACCAGTGTGGCCAAGCCGGGGACGGAGGGTTGGGCGACTTCCCATGACGATCTGTGGAAGGCGAACCAGCGGGGCCGTTTGGTCTCGGGTGCGCGATCGGCCACGAGTGCCTGCCAGCGGCCCAGCAGCACGCCGTTCACGGCGATCCAGGCGAGATAGGCGCTTACGGTGAGCGGGAGGTTGTCCACGCTGGCCATCGTCAGGGTGAGAACGGCAAGCAGGACGGTTCCGGCTACCAGCACGATGTGGTGAGGACGCGGGGTCAGCATCCGTCGCGTCGCCCATAAGGCCAGCGGGGCCAGCGTGGCCGCACCGGTGAGAGTGAGCCCGGGCAGCCGTGCCTGTGCGCCCCGTTGCAGGAGCACCAGCGGCATGAACATCACCACCGCGAGATAGCCAGCGGCGAAGGCAGTGTTAGCCAGCGTCAACCGCAGTAGGACCGCAGGGAGCCGCCAGCGTCTCCTACTGTCCTGGACGACGTTCCGCTCCTGGCTCCGGAGAGAAAGGAAGATCACCGCTACCGCCGCAGTGGCAAAGCAGGTCGCGCCCAGTCCCGGGGCCACCACGGTGCCAGGCGGCAACCGGTCGAGCATGACGGTCCCGGCCCTGCGGGAGATCAGTGCCGTGATCCCGAAGGTTGCCAAGACGGCCGAGGTGAGGTCCGGTCCGGCCTGTGGCAGTGGCATTCGACTCCGAACAATACTGCTCGGTGCCAGGAGAGCGACGATGGAGACGACCTCCGGCGGAACCTGACCCAAACCCTGCCCGGCTTCGGGTCTTCAACAGGATCCGCCGGTTTCTCCCCCGCCCCGGTTGCCGGAAACGTTCGCGTCCCTCGATCGGCGTCAACTCCGTCCGTGCACGTTGGGTGGGATCAACGGTGGACATGGCGTGCGGGGGACACGCCGAGACAGAGCTGACTCCTCGATTGGGCCGCGAGATCGGCAGTCGTCGGGGCGGGGGAGGAGCGGGCCAGGAGGCACCCGGTTGACCCCTGGCACCTCGGCAGGCGTGGCGACGCCGTCCCTCCAAAACCCACGCCGCCACGCCCGTTCTACCGGGCTCTACCGGACAGCAACGCCGTCCAGATCACCCGAGCCTCACTGATCGGCAAGAGAGAGGTCTCGCGGATCTCGTGGCCCCCGTCGAGTTGAACGGTTCGCCGCAGAAACGCCCGTCCGCCGCCTTCGTACAGTTCGTACACCGTGGCGCGGCAGAAGCAGGTCCAGGCCACCGAGCGAGTCCGCTCCAGCACCGAGTACGGCCGCCGCCACACCAGCCGGACGTGATTCCGTTGAAGCATGGCCACATGCGGACTCAGGCACTCATTCAGCACGATCACGTGACGCTCTCCGCGATCAGCTCGGACAGAGGATGCGTCTCCCGCAGTTCCCGGTAGCGGAACATGATGCGACAAGCAGCCTGGTCAGGATCGGTTGCCGGATGCCAGGCGTAGACGAACCGGTGCCGTCGGGCATCCCAGCCGGTACGCCACCAGTAACGATCGTGCTGGCACCAGACAACCAGGCCCACCCAAACCGACACCAGCGCCAAGCCGTACCCGTCATGGACATCAGCCGTAATTCCCTGGAGCCCTAGTTCGGCCCGGAGTTCTTCTGCGGCATCGAGAGGGGTCACCGAGGCGAAGTCCAGACCGGTCATTGGTGGTTGCATGCACCCGACCTCCGAATTGTCACGATGCGTAGTTGGGCATTGACGGATGGGAACAGTGAACCGAGGTGAACCGGATCTTTGAACTTCGCTGGAGGTCGTTGTGGGGACGTGTTGACGACCATGAAAACGTCCCAAGAAGGCCTTGAAACGTCCTGGAACGTCTTTTCCACTGAAGGGCGTGAACGAACGCCTACGTACGGCGATGCTGCGTCACGGCATAGCCCTGGAGGATCCGGCCAGAGCGTGTGAAGTCGAGGCCAAGACCGTGGAGCGGTGGATCAACACCGGCCGGGTTCCGCACCGTCGTCACCGATGGGCGGCGGCCAAGCTGCTTGCGGCTGACGAGACCTATCTCTGGCCTGACGTGTTACGGCAGAGCGGCGCTCGCAAGGGCGAGGCCAGTCGTTCCGAGCTTCTGGAGATTTACCCCGACCGGGCGAGCGTCCCGCGTGAGACGTGGCTACGTCTTCTCAGTGATGCTCAGGAGCACATAGACGTCCTGGTCTTCTCCGGGACGTTCTACGCCCAGACGCAACCAAAGGTGGCTCGCATGCTCACCGAGGCGGTTCAACGCGGTGTGGCGGTTCGCCTGTGCTTTGGCGATCCCAATTCTCAGGCCGTGGAGGTCCGTGACCGAGAGGAGCGGTTGGGCGGCACGCTGGCGGCCAAGATTCGTTCGTCTCTCACCTACTACCGAGATCTTGTCGATCTTGACGGGTGTGAGATACGGCTGCACGGGACGACGCTGTATGCCTCCCTGTTCCGCTATGACGACGAGATCCTCGTCAACCCGCACGCGTACGGCGAACCCGCATCGGCCAACGCGACCTTCCACTTCCGCCGACTCGACAGCGGGACGCTCGCCGAGCACTACATGACATCATTCGATCGCGTGTGGGCCGAGGCCGTGCCGTGGTCCGGCACTGAGATCTGAGAGGAACCCGTGGGACGAGTCGAGTTCTGGAACGACCCGAACGCGCCGAAGGCCAACACCCTGGTTCCCGCGTGCGGAACGATCACCGTTGACGAGGCGGGACGCATCCTCCTCCAGCGCAGGCGGGATACCGGCCAGTGGGCATTGCCGATGGGAAAGATGGAGATCGGTGAGACGCCCTCACAGTGCGCCGTACGAGAGACCGAGGAGGAGACCGGGGTCATCGTCGAACCGGTTGGCATGCTCGGCATCTACTCCGATCCCGGCCATATCGTCGCCTACACCGATGGAGAGGTCCGCCAGGAGTACGAGGTGATGTTGATCGCCCGTCCGATCGGAGGTCGGCCGGAAGTCAATGACGAGGCCAGCGCCGTCCAGTGGGTAGCACCCGAAGACCTCCGGGCGCTCGATATCCATCCGACCCAGTGGCGCCAGCTCAACGATTACTTGAACGGCGCATACCCGCACATCGACTGAGACTGTCGCCGACCATGCGAACCCGCCACCGAAGTGGAGCGTTGTCGCCGCAGTCTCAATGAGAGCTGGAGGCGGTCAGCTACGCTCTGCGCATGATCCACCGAGGGTGAGAGGGGACTTCCATGGCGGAGGAGCTGTCGAAGCTGACAGGCTTGCTGTACGAGATCGGGCTGCTCAAGCGCTACAAGCGCACGGGCTGGCTGGTCGCGGGAGTGCGGGACCCCGAAAGCATCGCCGATCACTCGTTCCGAACGGCGATCATCGCGAGCGTGATCACCGCGTTGGAAGGCGGCAACCCCGAGCGCGCGGCGTTCATGAGCCTGTTCCACGACACGCAGGAGACCCGGGTCACCGACATCCCCTATATCGGCAAGCGCTATCTGACAGCGGCCCCGAACGAGGAGGTCACCGCAGACCAGATGCGTGGTGTCCCCGAACCCGTGGCCGAGATGGTGAGCGGCGCGGTCGGCGAATACGAGGAGAAAACCAGCCTCGAAGCCGTCTGCGCCCGTGACGCCGACAAGTTGGAGTGCCTGATCCAGGCCATCGAATACCGGGAGCAGGGACACGGGAACGTACAGCCGTGGATCGACAGCTCACTTGCCGCCCTGAAGACGCCGTCCGCGAAGCGCATCGCAGAGGAAGCGCTCAGCACGGGCTCACTGGAGTGGATGACGCACATCCTCAACGGAGACCGAGACACCTGACGCTCAACGACGCCCGAATCCGTTCGAGCTCGTGTGGCTAGGTCGCGTTCGACGGTGTGATGTACGAGCCCGGTGGGTGAGCCGCTGTTTTCATAATTCGGGGGACTGGTGGCGCTCAGGACCGCTAGTCCCCCGAATTATGAAAAATGTAACTCGATTTCCGCTACGGCAACGACATGCTGATCAATCAGCACATATTTGGTGCTTATGGTTATATTGCGCCGCTTCTTCACCTGCGTCGCATCGATGGTGGCGACTTCTTCGATACCTACGTTCGAAGCTTCGAGCGGGTCTGGGATATTTCGTATCCGATCGAAGAGTCCAATTTTTGAAGACAGCGTGCCGCCTTGCTCTCCGGAGAAACTAGAGATTCCTCTTCTTCGTCGCGATGACGGCATCGATCAGTGCGGAGGTGTCCACGAGGTTCGGCAACGTGATATCCGCACCTTCGCTCTTCAATCTCTCGATCGTGTCGAGGCCCGAGGCGACCGCGATCACGTAGGCCCCGCTGTCCTTGCCCGCACGTACATCTCGGACGGTGTCACCGATGAGTACCGTCGTTGACTCATCGAAGGATGTCCTGTATTTGGCCCCTGCTCTTTTGCGGGCAACGCCGACCAGGTTCGCCCGGACGCTGTCATCGGAGCCATAGCCGCCCACTTCAAAGTCCAGGCCGAAGTCCAGGCCGAACGTGGCGACCTTGGTGAAGGCATTTGGTTTGATATTGCCTGTCAGGACGGTCTGGACTATCCCGCCCAAATCGCCAAGAGCGGAAATTGCCTCTCGTGCTCCTGGAAGAGCGTATCCGCGCCTTCTCAGCTCTTCCCGCCTTGACTGCAGAGAGCTTTCCAGCGCCGTGTTCAGCTTGGCCGCATGAGCGTCGGTCATCTCGATTCCATGTTGATCAAGCAGGTCGCGCATGATCGCCGGATCGGTGCGGCCATCGGTCCGTGCCCTGTGTATCGCGGTTCGCCCGGTCAGTAACTCATAGGCTCCGGCGTAGGTCTCCTTGCTGACTCCGCCGTTCTCGATCAGCGTGTGGTCAACGTCCCACAGCACCAGGATCTTAGGAGTTTCCGCGCCCACTACGCCCCTCCATCCACCGGCCGGCGCTGCCGGATTAACGGTTCCCGGTCGCCGCCTAATGGAAAGCTTCGCGCACCGGCTCGTTGTCCACGCGGTCCGGCTCTATACGACTTACCAAGCGTGCGCTAGTTTGGTTAGGTGGATCTGGACTTCACGCGGGCGGAGCAGGAATTCCGGGCTGAGGTGCGAGACTGGCTGGCCGGGCATGTGCCCAAGGTCCCGCTGCCCTCCATGGACACCCGGGAGGGGTTCGAGGCGCATCGAGAGTGGGAGCACCTGCTCGCCGCGGAGCGGCTGTCGGTGGTGTCCTGGCCGGTCGAGTACGGCGGGCGCGGGGCGAGCCTCATCGAGTGGCTGATCTTCGAGGAGGAATACTGGGCGGCGGGCGCCCCCGGCCGGGTCAGCCAGAACGGCATCTTCCTCCTGGCGCCCACGATCTTCTCCTTCGGCACCGCGGAACAGCGGGAACGGTTCCTGCCCGGCATGGCCAGGGCCGGCGACATCTGGGCACAGGCGTGGTCGGAGCCGGAGGCCGGCAGCGACCTCGCCTCGCTCGTGTCCCGCGCGGAGCGGGCCGAGGGCGGCTGGCGGCTTTACGGGCAGAAGACCTGGAGCTCCCGGGCCTCCTACGCGGACTGGGGCTTCGGCCTGTTCCGCACCGACCCGGCCTCGACCCGGCACAGGGGCCTGACCTACTTCATGTTCCCCCTGGCCGACGTCACCGTCCGGCCGATAGCCCAGCTCGACGGGGAACACGGCTTCGCCGAGATCTTCTTCGACGGCGTCTTCGTCCCCGACGACCTGGTGCTCGGCACCCCCGGCGAGGGCTGGCGGATCGCGATGGCCACCACCTCCTCCGAGCGCGGCCTCACCCTGCGAAGTCCCGGCCGGTTCCTCGCGACGGCCGACCGGCTGGTCCGGCTGGCCCGTTCACTCGACGCCGACCCGGTCCTGGCCGACCAGGTGGCGCGGGCCTGGCTGGACGCCGAGTCCTACCGGCTGCACACCTACGGCACCGCCCGCAGGCTGGCGGCCGGGGAGGAGATCGGCCCCGCGTCCAGCATGGGGAAGGTGTTCTGGTCCGAGCTGGACGTGCGCATGCACACCCTCGCCCTCCGCCTGCTCGGCGAACGCGGGCTGCTGGACGGCGGGGCCCCCGACGCCGAGGACGGCGGCCGCTGGCTGGACGGCTTCCTGTTCTCCCTCGCCGGTCCCATCTACGCCGGCACCAACGAGATCCAGCGGAACATCATCGCCGAACGTGTTCTGGGGCTGCCGCGATGAACTTCGCATTCACCGACGACCAGCTGGCACTCGCGGCGACCGTCCGGGACGTCCTCAAGACTCACTGCCCGGCCCGGGCCGTACGGGACGAGCGGACCCCCGCCTGGTCCCAGCTCGCCGAGATCGGGCTGTTCGGGCTGCTGGTTCCCGAGGAGCACGACGGCCTCGGCCTGGGGCTCGTCGACGCGGTCCTGCCCTTCGAGGAGACCGGCCGGGCCGCGCTGCCGGGCCCGGTGGCCGAGACCGCCGTGGCGGCCCCCGCGCTGCTCGCGGGGGATCCGGTGCTGGGCAAGCTCGCCGCCGGCTCGCTGCGGGTGAGCGTGCGGATCGGCGACCAGGTCTACTCACCCGACGCGGACCTGGCCGACCTGCTGATCGTGGAGCGGGACGGCGTGCCGTACGCGGTCCAGCCCGACGCGGTACGGCTGACGCCCCAACCGGGGGCGGACCGGACGAGACGGCTGTTCGGTGTGGAGTTCCGGGAGGGGACGCGGCTCAGGGCCGAGGTCGCCCCGGCGGTCCGCGGGGTGACGGTCGCGGTGGCCGCCCAGCTCATCGGGGCGGCCAGACACCTGCTGGAGGTGACCGTCGACTACGCGCGGACCCGCAGGCAGTTCGGCGGTCCGATCGGGGCGTTCCAGGCGGTCAAGCACCAGCTCGCCGAGGTCGCCATCGCGGTCGACTTCGCCGCGCCCCTGGTCTACGCCGCTGCCCTCGCCGTGGACCGGGACCTGCCGACCACGGACCGGGACGTCAGCGCCGCCAAGGCCGCGGCGGGAGAGGCCGCCGAGCTGGCCGCCAGGACCGCGCTCCAGGTGCACGGCGCGATCGGTTACACCGAAGAGCTCGACCTGCACCTCTGGCTCGCCCGGGTGTGGTCGCTCTCGGCCGCGTACGGCGGGACCGGCCTGCACCGCTCGCGGTTGAGAACCGCGATCCTGGGCGCTCCCGAACTGAGGAGATGGCCGTGATCCGGGTACGGCGGAACCGGGCAGTGGGAGGCCGCCGATGAGGTTCGGCGTTCCCCTCGGGCTGATCCACCCGGACGCGTGGCGGGACGTCGCGGTCGCGGCGGACGAGCTCGGTTTCGAGTCGGTGTGGCTGCCCGAGCACCTCGTCTTCGCCACGGACCTGTCGCTGGCGACCTACCCGGGAACCGACAAGCCAGGCATCTCGCCGGCCACCCCGCTGTTCGACGCCCCCGCCTACCTGTGCTGGCTGGCCGGGCTGACCTCGCGGGTACGGCTGGGCACCGCCGTGCACCTCTACGCCCTGCGCCACCCCTTCGTCTCCGCCCGCGCCTTCGCCACCCTGGACCGGGTGTCCGGCGGCCGGGCGATCTGCGGGGTCGGCGCCGGGTGGTACGAGGGGGAGTGGCTGGCGGCCGGGGTGGACTTCGCCACCCGGGGCCCCAGGCTGGACGAGGCGATCCAGGTGACCCGGCGGCTCTGGTCCGAACCGGTCGTCGCGCACGCGGGGCGCTTCTACGACTTCCCCGAGGTCGCCTTCGAGCCCAAACCGGTCCAGGACCGGCTGCCGATCCTGGCCGGGGGCGAGTCGGGCGCGGCCCTGCGGCGAGCCGCCCGGCTGTGCGACGGCTGGATCAGCATGCCGCACTCCCTGGACACGATCCGCCCCCAGCTCGACAGGCTCGCCGCGCTCCGCGACGACCGCCCCTTCTCGGTCACCGCGCACGCCTACGAGCTCACCGGCCCCGCCGAGATCGCCCAGTGGGAGAAACTGGGCGTGGACCGTATGATCGTCCGCCCTTGGCGCCGCAGCCGCGACGCCGTCGCCGGCCTCGCGGACTTCGCCGCCGGCTACTTCTGAACCGGGGCCTCCGCTCCTGAGACCCGTGTCCTCGGGGGAAGCGGCGCTGCCGGTGCCCGGCGGGCCGAGCACGCGGTGCGGCCGATGCCACGCGGCGCGGCCGGGTAGCGGGAGCGAGCGTGCCTGCTAATGTCACAAGCTCGCCCATAAGTGATCAAGGAGACCCGTGACATGGCTGAGCCGTATCCGCTGATCGAGCCGTACGACAGCGGGATGCTCGACGTGGGCGACGGCAACCTCGTCTACTGGGAGGCCTGCGGGAACCCGGACGGCAAGCCCGCGCTGGTCGTGCACGGCGGGCCCGGAGGCGGGTGCTCGCCGGGCAACCGCCGGGTCTTCGACCCGGAGCGGTACCGGATCGTGCTGTTCGACCAGCGTGGCTGCGGACGCAGCACGCCGCACGCGAGCGACCCGGCCACGGACATGAGCGCGAACACCACCGGCCATCTGATCGCGGACATGGAACGGCTGCGGCGGCACCTGGGGATCGAGCGGTGGCTGCTGTACGGGGGCTCGTGGGGGGCGACGCTGATCCTCGCCTACGCCCAGCGCCACCCGGAGCGGGTGTCGCAGATCGTCATCCCCGGGGTGACCACGACCCGGCGCTCGGAGATCGACTGGCTCTACCGGGGCGTGGGGCGGTTCTTCCCCGAGGAGTGGGAACGGTTCCGGGCCGGGGTGCCCGAGGCCGATCGTGACGGCGACCTCCTCGCCGCCTACGCGCGCTTGATGGAGGATCCCGATCCGGATGTGCGGGCCAGGGCCGCGGACGACTGGATGGCGTGGGAAGACGCGGTGATCTCCCTGGAGCCGAACGGCAAGCCCAAGGCGTACAGTTCCCGCCCTCCGGACGCGCTGCTCGCCTTCGTGCGGATCTGCGCGCACTACTTCTCGAACGGAGCCTGGCTGGAGGAGGGTGAGCTGCTGCGCAACGCCGATCGCCTGGCGGGCATCCCGGGCGTGCTGATCCACGGCCGCCTCGACATGGGCTGCCCTGTCGGAACCGCCTGGGAGCTGACCCAGGCCTGGCCCGACGCGCGGCTGGTCGTCGTCGACGACTCCGGGCACACAGGCAGCGGAACCATGAAGGACGAGATCATCTATGCGCTCGACCGGTTTTCGCGATACTGAGACCGCATCAGAGTTCACTGCGCGGAGCCGGTGTCAGAACCCGCCGCATATGAGGGAAGCCGCCGGAGTGGGGCTGGGCAGGCTCACGCCTCGCCTGCCGACTTGGTGAGGCGAGGTGCCATGGGTGAACCTTGACGACAGGCCTAGACCGGCACTCTCGCCCGGCGGCGACCCTGGTAACCGCTGTGGACCAGGACGTCGGTGGGCTCGGCGGTGAGCGGCTTCGCCGAGCCGCTCGGCCGGGTCGAGCTGACCGGACCGACCGGGCCGACCGGGCCGACCGGCGTGGTCGAGGCGGCCGGGATGGTCATGCCAGCCGTACCGGCTGTGCTCACCACGGGATCGGCCCGGCGGTGGCGCCGGCCGCGCAGGGGGGCGTCCTGGACGAAGGTGGACGACTCGGCGACCGGGCGCTCGCGGAGGCGGCGCCTGCCCTGGTAGGGGACGCGAGGACCGTCGTGGCGCCGACCGGCCGGAACGGTTGCCCCGGGGCGGGTGGGGCTGACCATGCCGCCGGTCCGGCTGTTCTCGCCGGGGCGGAAGGAGTCGGTCCGGCCGTTCTCGCCGGGGCCGAAGAAGCCGACCCAGCCGGCCTCCTCGGCGCGGGCGAGGCTGGCCTGGATGATCTCCTCGGCGCGGGCGAGGCAGGCCTGTTCCGCCGGGGTGAGGCCGGTTTCCCTGACGTGGGCGAGCGGGGTGGTGACCGAGGGGAAGTCGGTCACCGCGGCCGGTGGGAGCGTGATCTCGGGAACGGCCTGCGGGGTGGTCCGGGGCTCTTCGGTCCGCGGGGTGGTCCGGGGCTCCTCGATCGGCGGGGTGGTCCGGTGCTCTTCGGTGACGGCGGGCGCGTTCGCGGTCATCCGGCGGCGGCCGGGGGCGCGGCGGCGGCCCGGGGCCCGGCGGGAGGGGGCCCGGCGGGCGGGCGCGGTGCCCCCACCGGCGAACGCGAGCCGGACCCGCGACTGCTTGACCTTGGCGTGGGCGATGATCGCGACCGCGGCGAGCAGGACCGGGGCGAGGACGGCGGGGGAGCCGAGCTGGGGAGTGTCCAGGGACAGGTCGCGGCTCGCCGAGCTGGGGGCGGTGGCGAGCGCGTTGGTGTCGGCGGTGGCGGGCTTGGCGTGTTTGCCGGGTGTCGTGGTACGGCTGGCGGAGGTTTGCGGCCGGGCGAGGGTCTCGCTGGGCTTCGGGGTGTTTTCCGGGGCGGCCCCGCCTTCCTTGGCGGTGGGCCTGGCGGCGGGCTTGGCGTGTTTGGGGGCGGGCTTGGCCGAGATGGACTCAGCGGACGCGTCGGTCTCGTGCGCGGGATCCGGCGGGGAGATCATCGAGAGCAGGCTGGGCCCGGGGTCGAGCGCCACCGAGTTGTTCGCCTGGATGTCGGGGGAGGTGATGACCGTCTGCTTCTGGGCCGCCTCCTTGTCCAGCCGGGCCTTGATCTTCTCCGGATACCCGTAGCCGACGATCTTGTCGGTGTCGCGCTGCTTGCGCTTGGCGACCCCGCCGTCGATGTTCCCCTCGATCGTGTGGATCGTCTTGCCGTCCACCTTGGTGACGATCCCGACATGGTCGATGTTCTCAACCTTGTTCGAGCCGCTCCAGTCGAAGAAGACGATGGCGCCCGGCTTGGGGGTGGTGCCCCAGGCGTCCTGCTGCTGGAACCACTCGGCGTGGTAGACGGTGTAGGCGAACTGGCCCACCCATTCCTCGTAACCCAGCTTGCTGGCCGCCCACGACAGATACATGTCGCACCAGGGGGCCGAAGAGTAGTCGGCGTCGAACTCCACGTTCCCGCCGTACCACTTACCGAACTTGGTAGAGCCGCCCCTCTCGGTATACCCGAGCTCGCTCTCCAGCAGTTCGATGAACTTCTGCATCTCAGGGGTCATAGGAAGTTTCAAGTGATCCCCAGGCAGCCACGTGGGCATGGTCGCGCCGCCCTCGCGACCGGGCTACCGGGAGATGGGTTGAGCGATGGTGCGTTCACGCGGACCGACCTGGGGGGCAGTCGGGGCGCGTGTGGCGGCACCATTGGCCAGTTTCTTCCGTGACGTGGGAGGCTACCTGACAAAAGGGTGGGTCAAGACAGCCCAAAGTGCACATAAAGACGTCTGTGGTCTCGATCGGGAGCAAACGCCCACGTCAACGGCCTTTTCGGAATCCTCCTTCGCCGAACCGGCCCAACAAAAAATCTTCGAGGCGTGCGGTCCTTGGGCGTCCGGAGGGGGGCCGAACGGGATTCTGTAGAACATGTTCTAAGGTGTGCGCATGACGATGGATCTCGCCCCCACCGAGGACGCCGACGCCGGTCTCGACGCGCTGGCCCTGCTCGCCCGGCAGGCCCGTGAGCTGGTCGACGCGGTCGTGCTGACGGACGTCCCGGAGGATGAGATCGCCGCCGTCACCGCCGAACTGGCCGCTCTCACCGATCGTCTGCGTGCCGTCCGGCGGACCTCCCCGCACGCCTTCGAGTTCGGCCCCGACGGCCAGCCCCGGCACGCGGGAAACGCGGTCACCGGCTCGGCCAACCCGCACGCCCTTCCGCTGGTCGTCCAGGTCACCCCGGAGAAGACGGTCCGGGCCGATCTCTGCTTCCGCCTGACCCACGAGGGACCGCCCGGCTCGGTCCACGGCGGTGTCAGCGCCATGATCCTCGACCACATGCTGGGTCATGCCGTCGCGGTTGCCGGTGTCGCCGGGATGACCGCCACGCTGACCCTGCGTTACCTGCGCCAGGTCCCGTACGGCGAGCCGCTGGTGGCGACCGCCGAATATGTCCGCTCCGAGGGCCGCAAGACCTGGTCCGAAGGCCGGATCGCCCTTCCTGACGGCACCTCGCTGGTCGAGGCGACCGGCCTGTTCATCACGCCCCGGCTCTGGATGGAGGACGACCGCGGCATCCCCGGGCCGGAGGAACGGTCCACCGGCACCACATCATGACTTCGCCGGTTTTCACGCACCGCCTGGCCGGAGATCGACCGGAAGGCATGGGGGCGGGAATCCCCGCGCACCGCTGATCCGCGATCAATAGAATCTTGTTCTATGGCAGGCGACAGCGCGTTCTTCACTCTCAGGAACGGCGAGTTCATCCCCGCCCCGCACGCCTGTGTTCCCTGGTCATCGGAGGTGCTGCACGGTCGGCTGGTCGGTGGCCTGATCGTGAGAGCGCTTGAGGCGGAGTACGGCGAGTTGCGGTTCATATCAGCCCGCAGTAGCGGCACCTGCCCCGCCGGCGCAGGTAGTACGCCAGCGTCGCCGTGCCGAGCGCCACGGCCCAGATCGGCCAGTACGCTATGGGGCTGCTCAGCCAGGCGGCCGGGTCGGTCCAGTCGGTGATGCGCACGGCTTCCAGGCCCGCCGACAGCAGCACGGCCGTGACCAGCGACGCGAGGGTGAGCGGAAGCGCGGGTGGTATGCGCTTGCCCGCCAGGCCGATCACCCAGCGGGGCCAGATCTCACCCCAGCGATACACCAGCCCGAGCGTGAGCGTGCTGCCGACCGCGGCGAACGTCGCCAGTGCCGCTCCCGCCCACGCCAGGCCCGATTCGTGCAGCCAGCGCAGATTCTCCTCGGAGAACAGCAGCGGGATGTTCAGCGCCCACGCCCAGCGGACCACGGCGTAGAAGAGCGGGACGACGAAGGCCGTGTAGGCCGCCCATCGCCCCCATCTGGCCGCCGACGCGGGTGTCGTCCAGAGGGCGGCCCCGCGCGCTGAGCGGCCGCAGCTGCCGCAGGAGTCACTGGTGCGCCGCTGGAAGGCCAGCGCCGCGCCCGCCCACAGCAGCCCTCCGGCCATGCAGATGATCAGGTTCAGCACCGGCCAGGGGAACGCGAGCTCGAAGTAGTTGGCGTCCGGCCAGCCGAACGGCAGCCCGATCAGGAAAATCGGGGCGTAACCGACCGCTGTCATGATCCGGGCGTCGGGGATGAGGCCGACGAGTGTCACCGCGGCGGCCCAGGCCGGCGTGAGCACCGCGAAGCGGGCCGCGCCGCGCAGCCGTACCCGGGCCATGACCAGCGCGAGCACCGCGCCCGCGAACCCGAGCGCCATGATGACCGGCGCGGTTCCCGCGGCCGTCGCGCCGCCCAGCAATGATTCCGCCCTGGCGTCGGGGAGGTCGCCCTCGCCGAAGGGGAAACCCGCGCCGCCCAGTGTCCAGTGGAGCCCGAGCCCGCCGTAGGCCAGCGACCAGGCGCTCGCCGCGTACGCCGCCCAGCGGGGCCACCGGGCGGCCACCTTCTGGTTTTCCATGGTTGTTTCCATGGCTCAAGCGTCGAGCGGTGGAGGGTGGCGTGCCCATCTGCCGTTCGGCGGATCTCGTCCGGCGGGCGTCGCGGCCCGTCTCCCTTTTGGGGGATCTCCTGCGGTCGGGTGCCCCAATAGGGTCGACCCATGGACACAGCCGCCGCGTTTCTGGCACTCGCCATGATGATTGTGGCGTTCGTGCCACGCGTGCCGCCCGCGTGGCCCGCCGCGGCGGCCGGGGCGATCTCGGTCGCGATCACTGTCGCGCATCCGCTGGCCGGATGGCACGGCGGTACCGTCCCATGGGTGCTGGTCGAAGTGCCGCCCCTGCTCGTGCTGACGCTCATGGCCGCCAGGCGCGCGCCGGTCCCTCAGGCCGTCGTCTCGGCCGGGCTCGCGGGGAGCGCGGTCGCGCTGATGCTCGTGCGCGCGCTCTGGCCCGGCGATCTCGCGTTCGCCGCCGGAGCCTGCGCGGGCTGGTCCCTCCTCGCGATCGCGGCGGCGGGGGCCGGACTCTACGCCCGCATGCTGGACAACGGCCGGCGCCGCGCGGTGGCCGAGGCCAAGCGGGCGCAGCGGCTGACGCTCGCCCGCGACCTGCACGACTTCGTCGCCCACGACGTGAGCGGGATCCTCGTGCAGGCGCAGGCCGCCCAGCTCGTGCCGGGACCGCTCCCGCCGCAGGTGACCGACGCGCTACGGCGTATCGAGGAGGCGGGCCAGCGGGCTCTTGCCGCCATGGACCGAACCGTTCAGATGCTCCACGAAGCCGAGGAGGCCGGACCGGGCACGGCGGAACCGCTGCCGGGAGTCGACGGCCTGGAACAGCTCGTCGACGGCTACTCTCCGTCGGTGCGGGTGGACCTCGCGGTCGATCCCGGGCTGGAGCGGGGGCTCTCCCAGGAGACCTCCGCCACCGTCTACCGGGTCGTGACGGAGGCGCTGACCAACGTGCGCCGCCACGCTCCCGAGGCGATCTCCGTCGCGGTCACCGTCACCCGTGTGGGAGAGTCGGTCCGCGTGCGCGTCGACGACGACGGTGGCGGCCACTCGGAGGCGGCCGGTCGCGGAGGCTTCGGTCTGGTCGGGCTCACTGAGCGGGTCGAGGTGCTCGGCGGCTCGCTGTCGGCCGGACCCGAGTCGGGCGGCTGGCGGGTCGAGGCGCTCCTGCCCACCCACCCGTCCCGGCGGCTCCGGCGCCCCGGCGCACGTGTGAGTCGTCCGACCTCCGATCGTGGAGCGCTGAGATGACCACCCGGATCCTGATCGCCGACGACCAGGAAGACGTGAGAATCGGCTTCCGGCTCATCCTCGACTCCCAGCCCGACATGACCGTGGTGGGGGAGGCCGCCGACGGACGCGGCGCCGTCGACCTGGCCCGGCATCTGCGGCCCGATGTGGTGCTCGCCGACATCCGCATGCCGAAGCTCGACGGGCTCGAGGTCACCCGGCTGCTGGCCGGACAGACCCGGGTGATCGTCGTGACGACCTTCGATCTCGACGAGTACGTGCACGCCGCGCTGCGCAACGGCGCCTGCGGCTTCCTGCTCAAGAGGTCGGGCCCCACCCTGCTCATCGAGGCGATCCGGGCGGCCATGGCCGGTGACACGCTGATCAGCCCGCAGGTCACCGTCCGCCTGCTGGCCCATCTCCGCGCACCTGCCGCGCCGTCCGCCCCCGCGACCGCACTCGCCGAGCCGCTGACGGAGCGAGAGCTTGAGATCGCCCGTCTGGTCGCCCACGGCCGTACCAACGCCGAGATCGCCGCCGAGCTGTTCATCGGTGCCGGAACGGTGAAGACCCATGTCGCGAACATCCAGCGCAAGCTCGGAGCGGCCAACCGGGTCGGCATCGCCGCCTGGGCATGGAGCTCGGGCGCCGTCACCGGCGTGTGAAGCTACGATCACACGTGAGAATCTCGCGAACGGTGTAGAAGGCTATAAAAGCCTCTTCCTGTGACTGGTGGGGAGGCGTGTTGATCAGGGTTCTGCTTGCTGAAGATGTGCACATGGTGCGCGGCGCCTTGGTGACGCTACCGGGTAGCGTCCGCAGGGCCTTCGGCTCGCAGGTGTCCGGATTCATGATCAAGGACGCCGGTTGGCTCTGAGCGGCGTGCCGAACGCCCGGTGGTTCGTCCTCGCCTACATCGGCGCCCTGACGGTGACGCCACCGAGTGCGCCATCGAACTCGCCGTGAACGGCGATGTGAACGGCGGCGGGGACGGCGAGGGCGGCGGGGGCGGCGGGGACGGCGGCGAGCTGGAGGTCACCGAGGGTGAGAGCCGTTTCGAGCTGGTGACGCGTGCCCGTGTGGTGCGTGAGGATCTCACGCTGACCACGGGATCGTGACCACCGTTTGAGAAACGCAGCACTAGACCGCGGGCGACCAGTGCGGATCTCTGCCCAGGAAACGCAGCAGGGCTTCGGCGCGGTTCGTACCGGTGGGGTTGTCGAGTGCCGGGGCGAAGAAACCGTAGCTGTCGCGCATGCGGTCCACGAGCTGCTCGGCGACCGGCGTGAGTCTCTCGGCCAGGTCTTCGGGCAAGGGCAGATCCTGGCCGGTGGCCACGGCGATGTCCCACGCGTGCACGCCCGCGTCGAGAGCACATGCCCCCGTGCCCACCCAGAGCGGCATGGGGCCCATCGGCGTCGGGGCGGTCTGCGCGTCCGGCGAGATGGTGGACCATGCCGCGGAGACCTTGGACAGGGCCTCGTCGAGGTCGTCGACGGGAGTCGCGTTGAACGCGTCCGCCGGTTGGAAGGGATTCACCGGCGGCTCGCCCTCGCCGCCGGTGATGGCGGCCGCATATGCCAGCTGGGCGAGCCGGGCGTGGTTGAGGACCTGCCGGACGGTCCACTCGGTGCAGAGGGTGCCGTTCCCCCAGCGCTTCTCGGGAACGCCGAGGGTCGCCGTACGAAGATAGTCGTGTGCGTCCGCCACCAGCTTGTGTCCGTCGATCGCGTTCACGTGCCTCCCTCGGTGCCGACGATCAGGATAGGCAGGCCGGTACGGCTCGGCCTACCCGTAACAGACCCCTGCAACTGCGCCTGACCGCAAGAAGAACGCTCCGCGGCGGTGTCAGTGCCACGTCATACGGTCTTCCACAGCGGGCTTCGGGTGCGAGGTGTCAGTAACCCGCGCCGGTGAGCAGGCCGCCGTCCACGGTGAACTCGCTGCCGGTGCAGTAGCTCGCCCGGTCGGAGGCGAGGAAGGCCACCACATGGGAGACCTCCACCGGCTTGGCGAAGCGCTTCATGACCATGGACTTCACGAACGCCTCGCCGTCCACTTCGGCCATGAGCTCCGGATCCGTGGCCATGGAGGTGTTGATGGCGCCGGGGTGGACGGAGTTCACCCGGATCTTGAAGCGGGCGAGTTCGCGGGCCGCCGCCTTCGTCACCCCGCGCACGCCGAACTTGGAGGCGGCATAGGCGGACATGCCCTCGGCGCCGATGAAGCCCTCGATCGAGGAGATGTTCACGATCGAGCCCCGGCCGGCGGCCTTCATGGGCTCGATGACGGACTTGACGCCGAGCCAGGTGCCCTTGAGGTTCACGTCGATGACCCGTTCGTATTCGTCCAGCGTCATATCGGCGATCCGGCGAAATTTCAGGATTCCGGCGTTGTTGACCAGGATGTTGAGCTTGCCGTACGTCTCGACGGCGGTGCCCACCGCCCGTTCCCAGTCCTCGGGCCGCGTCACATCCTGATGGACGAACAGCGCCCCCGTGGCCTCCGCGAGCGCCTTGCCCTCGTCGTCGAGCACGTCGCCGAAGACCACCTGCGCGCCCTCCTCCACGAACAGCCGCACGTGGGCTTCGCCCATGCCCCTGGCCCCGCCGGTGATCAGCGCGACCTTGCCATCCAGCAGACCCATCTCAAGCTCCTCGGATGAAACGTTTGGCGGCGGCGACGGCCACGGCGGCCGCCTCCATCGAACGGTAGACGGGGATCCCGGCATCGGCCGCGATCGCGCGGACCTCGTCCGCGACCCCGGGCGGCGCGCACTCGGCGTTCCGGGTGACCAGGGTGATCCTGACCCCTGGCAGGTCGTCCTGGGCCTGGGCGAGGCTGCGGGCGAAGGCGTACAGCGGCTCGGCCGAGGTCCCGTAGGTGAAGAAGCTCTGCGCGTTCACGTGAGCGACGACGTCCGGGTACGGCCGCCGCGCCACGATCGCCGCGACGGCCTCCCGGACGAGGTCCGGATTTCCCTTCGGGCCCACCGGAATCTCCAGGGGGTTGGCCAGGGAACTGCCGACCCCGACCCCGAGCGCCTTCAACCCGTCCAGGGCTTCCCGTGGCAACGCGTCGAGCGAAAGCCCGGCGGCGTCGAACACGTCGGCCGCCAGGACGCTCGCCCCGCCGCTCGGCCCGATCACCAGCAGCGCAGGGTCCCCACCCTCGGCTCCGCCTCGGACCCCTTGAGTTGCCGGGCGGCTGTCGGGGTCGAGGGCCGGAACGGCAGGGGTGGTTCCGGAGGCGGGCGCCGAGGTGGGGGGGTGGAGGCGGGGGGCGTGGGATTGGAAGAAGGACAGGACGCCGATCAGATCGTCCTGGCTGGTGACCAGGGTGACGCCGGCCTGGTCGGCCAGGGCCTGCCAGATGCGGCCGTCGCTGACCATGCCGCCGGTGTGGGAGGCGGCGGCCCTCCGGCCCTGGGTGCTCCGGCCGCCGACCAGCAGGACGACGGGGAGCCGCCCGCGCACTGACATCAGGGCCTCGAACAGGGCGCGGCCGTCGCGGGGATCCTCCAGATACATGCCGACGACCGAGGTGTGCTCGTCGGTGGAGAGCCAGCGCAGCAGCTCGGCAGGGGTCACGTCGGCCGAGTTGCCCACGGTGGCCACCCGGCTGAACGCCAGCCCGCGCCGCTCGCCGACCTTGATGACCTCCCCGGCCAGGCCGCCGCTCTGTGAGATCAGCGCCACGTGTCCGGGCGGTCCGGGCTCGCCGCCGATGAACGTCTGGCCGCCGCGCGGGCTGTAGACACCCATGCAGTTCGGCCCGAGCAGCCGCGTGCCCGCTTCCCGCGCCGCGCGGATCAGCTCGGCCTCCAGCTCGGGCGCGCCGGCCTCGGCGAAGCCGCCGCTCATCACCTGGACGAACGGGATGCCACCCGCCTGCCGTACGACCTCGGCGCACCGCCCGGCCGGGACGGCGACCAGCGCGTAGTCGGCGTCGGCGTCGGCCAGCGTCGGCACGGCGGGCACGCCGTCGATCTCGTCCGCCTCCGGGTGCACCGCGACCAGCGGTATCCCCGTGGCCCGGTAGAACTCCAGGAACATGTTCCCGAAGTTCGGCCTGTTGGTAGAGGCCCCCACCACGGCCACGGCTCGCGGCTCGAACAGTGAGGTGAAGTCGGTTCTCGCCGCGCCGCTCTCACGCGGTGCCGGTACGGCGGGGCGGCGCGCGACGGTTTCCGGCGTCTCCGAGCGGCGATCGGGTTCGGGTGTTTCCGGACGGCGATCGGCGCGGATGTAGCGGGCGTCGACCGCGATGACGCCCTGCCCGGTGGCGATGACCGGGTTGAGCTCGAACTCGCCGAGTTCCAGCCGTTCCCACAGGCCGCCGTCTCCGCCGATCGTGACGAGCAGTTCGACGAGAGCGTCCACGTTCACGGCCGGGCGTCCGCGGTAGCCGTACAGCAGGGGCGCCCCGCGCAGGGAGGCGAGCATCCGCCGGGCGTCGGTCTCGGAGATCGGGCACAGGCGCAGCGCGGTGTCGCGCATGGCCTCGGTCCAGACGCCGCCGAGCCCGGTGAGCAGGACGGGCCCGAAACCGGGGTCGCGCACGACGCCGACGATCAGCTCGACCCCCGGCACGGCCTGCTCCTCGATCAGGAAACCGTCCGGTGTGATGCCCTGGGACAGGAGGCCGCGCAGCATCTCGGCGGCGGCCTGACCGGCCTCGGCAGGTCCGTCGAGGGCCAGCCGCACCGCGCCCGCATCCGACTTGTGCACCAGCCCGGGTCCGAAGGCCTTGAGCACCAGGGGCGGGGCCAGGTCCGCGGACGCTGCCGCGACCTCCTCGGGAGTGGGGGCCGTGACGCCGCGCGGCACCGCCACGCCGGCCTCCCTGAGCAGCGCCTTGACCTCGTGCTCGGGAAAGTGCTCGGGGAAGGGTTCGGGGAGGGCGACGTCCACCGCCAGGACGTCGTGTTCGGTCACGCCTGGTCCACGAGGTGCTGGTACTTCTCCCGGATCTCGCGGCGCAGCAGCTTGCCGGGGCCGCCGGAGGCGTCCTGGAAGTGCGGAAGCTCCTCGACGACCACGACGTGGTCCGGCCGCTGGTGCGGGGGCAGCGACTCGGCGAGCGCGACCGAGAGCTTCGACGGGTCCAGCGAGTGTCCCGCGCGTGCGACCACCGCGAGCAGGATCTTCTGCTCGGCCGCGTCCTGCCCCTCGACGTGCGCGGGCACGCCGACCGCGCCGGCTTCGGCAACGTCGTCCAGCGCCACCGCGGCCTCCTCGACCACCGAAGGCTGCGACCAGGCGCCACTCTTGAGGATGGAGTCCTCGCGGCGGCCGAGCACGGTCAGGTTGCCGTCCTCGGAGAGGATGCCCAGGTCGCCGCCCACGTACCACTCGCCGCGGAGCACCTCGGCGGTCTTGTCGGGGAGCCCGTCGTAGCCGGTCATCCGGTGCGGTCCGGCCAGGTTGATCTCGCCCACCTCGTCGACCACGCGGTCACCGGACGGCCCGGTGATCCGTACGGCGTTGCCGGTCCTCGCCCTGCCGGAGGAGCCGAGCGGCGTGCTGCCGTCGTCCACCCGGCCGAAGCAGGTGTAGGGGGCCTCGGTCTGGCCGTAGTAGCAGTAGACGCCCGCGTCCGGCAGCCGCTCCCGCATCCTGGCCAGCAGCGCCGCCGGGAGCGCTTCGCCGCCCAGCATGATGACGCGCAGGGACGACAGGTCGACCCCCTCGTGGTCGTCCGAGCCGAGCAGCGCCGCGTAGAACGAGGGGATCTGCGAGACGTGGGTGACCTTCTCGCGGGGGACGACCTTCAGGAAGTTCGCCGGTCCCCAGTCCTGTTCCAGCACCAGCCGCATGCCCGCGTACAGGGCGGGCCCGACCAGCGCGGGGAAGCCGATGCCCCAGATGATGGCTCCGGTGCCGAGCACGGAGTCCTCGGCGCGTGGCACGTCCAGCCAGATCCGCGCGGTGGCCAGCGACGAGGCGTGCGTGTGGATCACGGCCTTGGGCAGGCCGGTGGTCCCGGAGGTGTAGTAGAGCGCCAGCGGGTCGTCGTCGAAGCCGCCCAGCGCGGGCTCCTCCTGCGAGCTTCCGGAGGTCAGCGCGTCCAGGTCCACGGCCTCCTCGCCGGGGCCGCCGACCTTGATCCAGGTGGTGACGCCCGGAAGCTGGGGGCGGATCTCCGACACGACCCGCTCGACCGTGGAGTCGTAGACGAAGGAGGTGGCGCCGGAGTGCGCGACGACCTCCCGTAAGGTGTCCACCGGCCAGTACGGGTTGAGCGCCGCGGTGATCGCGCTCAGTTTCGCCGCCGCCAGATAGACCTCGGCCACGTGCAGCGTCTCGTTGAGCAGTGCAGCCATCCGCTGTCCCGGCGCGACCCCGGCCTCGGCCAGAGCGTGGGCGCGCCTGTTGACGGTGCGGTTCAGCTCCTCGTAGGTGAAGCTCTGCTCGCCGCAGTAGGTCAGCGCGACCTTGTCCGGGGTTCGCAGGGCGTTGGCGGTGAGGATGGCGTGGGCGTAGTTGCCGTAGGGGGATCGCGCCATTGTGACCTCCGGTCAGAGGGACGAGTAGAGGACGAAGACGTTTCCTGACGGGTCACGAAGCACGGCCCTGATCTCGTGCGGCCCCGTCTCGGGCTCGCGCACGACCTTCGCCCCCGCCTCCGCCAGCTCCCGTACGGCCCGCGCGACGTCGCCGACCTTGTAGGACGGCGCGGTGACGTCCCCCGCCACCTGCTCGTCCGTCGTGACCAGCGCGACCGTGGCGCCCCCTCCGTCCAGGGCCGCGAACCGGTCGCCGTCGCGGAAGCGCACCGCCAGGCCGAGCGTGCCGGAGTAGAAGGCGATCGCGTCGTCCAGGTCGTTCACGGGGATCAGGACGTTGCCGAGCTTGCTCACGCTGGCCTCCAGTGGGGCAGGTCGTCGACGAAGATCACGCGTACCGGCATGCCGATCCGCACCCGGTCCGGCGGGTAGTCCACGACCTGGCCGAACGCCCTCACCCCTTCGGGCAGGTCGATCCAGGCCAGGACGTACGGCTCCCGCCCCCGGAACTCCGGCACGAAGGAGCGGTGCACCACGGTGAACGTGTGCACGGTGCCGTCGCCGGAGACGGGTTCGTAGGGAAGGTCGGTGCCGCCGCAGTAGGGACACTCGGGAGCGGGTAGATGCACCCGCCGGGCGCAGGCCGTACAGCGTTGAATGACCAACTCGCCGCGACGGCAGGCATCCCAGTAGGTGAGCGTGTCACTGGTCATCGATCGCCAAGCTAGCGCACGCTTGGTTTGCTCACAAGATGCCGTCGTGTCCTGGCTTGTCCGGACCCTGCTCGATGTCGACGGGCGGTTCGGAGCCCTGCTCGCCGTCGGTGGACGGTTCGGACCGGGAGGGGTCGGGTTTCGGGTCCGGCTCGCAGGGGGGCAGGTCGATCCTCGCCTCACGGGAGCGCGTCCCGCTCTCGGGGACCGTGGTGACGGTCACCAGCCGCCGCACGTCCCTGCCGCATTCGGGCAGCGCGGCGAAGTCCCCGGTGACCTCGCGCGTGTAGTCGGTCTGGCCGGACAGCTCCAGCGTCCGGGCGCTGCTGGTCGAGCCGCCCTCGCCGCCGGTGACCTTCTGGACGAATCCAAGCTTCACGGTCACCGCGGAGGTGCTCCCGGTTCGCACCCGGAAGCGGACCGTGGTGCCGTCGAAGGAGGTGATGTCCACGTTCTCGACCGAGGGCGCCGGGCACGGATCGCCCTTGACCTCTGCCGTGCGGGTCCGCGCGCCACCCTCGGCCTGGGGTGAGGTGAAGACCGTGACCCGCCGGTAGAGGGTCTGCTCGCAGGCCGGGGCGGTGAAGGCGTGCGGGACGGCCTGGGAGTAGGTGCCGGCTCCGGCGAGCGTGAAGCGGCGCGCGGGCGCCTCGGTGAGCCGGTCGCGGTCCTCGCCCTCGGCGAGCACGACGGTCAGCAGGACGTTCGCCGCGGTGGACGCGCGCACGCCGATCGTGGTCCCGTTCGCATCGATTCCGCCGATCGTCAGGCCGCTGACCACATGTCCGGGAGGCGGTGGCGTTCCCGGCACGCTCGGGGTGGGTGCTCTCGACGGCGTTCTCGCCGGGGTCGGGGCGGGACGGCTCGGGCCGGCGGTCGCCGAAGGCGGCGCGGTCCGGCCGGCGTTGGCTCCGGACGACGGCCGGGGAGACGGCTTGGAGGGGGCGGCACTCCGCGACGACTGGGGGACGGTGATCGGTTCCGATGGCGAGGATCCCCTTTTCCCCGCGGAGGCCGTCGGCGTGTCCTCGGCCGAGGGGGATCCCGGCGCCGGAGTGAAGATCGTGCCGGCGGAGAGCCGGTCGGAGGCCCGGTTGGCGGTGATCAGCCCGACGGTGCCCGCGACGGTGATGACGGCCACCCCGGCCAGGACCCGGGGCCCGATCCGGGGGCGGCGGATTCTCCCCGCGCTCTTCCCCGCGCTCTTCCCCGCGCGGCCGATCACGCTCCGCGCGACCGAGGTGCTCGCCTTCGACGCCGGTCTGGCCAGCGGGAACGCCAGGGCCAGCAGGGTGGCGAGTTCGGCCAGGTGTCGCCGCCCGCGCCGCTCCCACTCCGGTCCGTAGGCCGACAGCGCGGCCGCCTCCAGCTCCGTGACGAACGCCTGGGCCGTCGGCGGCCGGTCCGCCGGGTTCTTGGCCATGCCCCGCGCGACCAGTCCCCGGACCGAGCTGGGCACAGCGTCCAGCGGGACCGGCGCGGCCTGGTGCTGGTGCATCAGCGCGGCGTGCCGGTCCGCCCGGTACGGCCTGCGCCCGGTGAGGCACTCGAAGAACACGCACGTGGCCGCGTATACGTCGCTCGCCGGGGTGGCCGGATGCCCGCCCCACTGCTCGGGCGCCATGTAGGGCGGGGTGCCCGCGGGCGTGTCCGGCTCCCCGGCGCGGGTGGCGATGCCGAAGTCCGTCAGCTTGCTGGTGCCGTCCGCCTGGACCAGCACGTTCTCCGGTTTGTAGTCACGGTGCACGATGCCGGCGGAGTGCGCGGACGCCAGGCCCGTCAGTGAGCCCTTGAGCACCGTCAGCGCCGCCTCGGGGCTCGTGGTGCCGTGGTCGGTCAGGACCTTCCTGAGCGCGACCCCGTCCACCAGCTCCATCACGATCGCGGCCGCCAGCACGTCCTCGTAGTACTCGTAGAACTGGACCACGTTGGGGTCGCGCAACTCCACCATGACGCGCGCCTCCTCACGGAAGCGGGCCAGGAACCACGGGTCGTCCTTCAGGGCCGCGTTCAGGTATTTGATGGCCACGTAGGCACCGGTGGAGGCGTATGTGGCCAGCACCACGCGGCCGCTGCCTCCGACGCCGAGCTCTCGAACCTCGCGGTATCCCGGAACCAATTCAGTCCCCCTCCGAGTGCCGTCGTTTGTTCGACGGTCTCACCCCTCCTCTTGGTTGTCATGGTTCGCGAACTTTGCGGGTGGGCGGGCGATGCCCGTCCGGGGCGGCCGTCCAGTCGCGTGTTAGGCTCTGACCGGCTGCCCAAGCAAGCGCTAGGGTTTATGGAGGTCGGATGCCGGTCGATCTGGGATCGCTGGCCGCGCCGGGGCACAGCGCGGTGCTGGTGATGGAGATGCAGCGCGGAGTCATCGGTGATCTAGCGAAATTTCCCGATCTGGTGGAGGTGTGCGCGCGGCGAGACGTGGTGGCCAACGCGTCCTCGGTCCTGGCCGCGGCCCGCTCGGCAGGGGTCCCGGTGATCCACTGCACCGCCGCCTTCCGCGCCGACCGGGCCGGGTCGCACACCGGCAACAGCCCGTTCGTCACCGCCCTGCTGAAGGACCCCGCGCACATGCTGGAGGGCACCGGCGCGATCGAGGTCCTGCCCGGCCTGCTCGACCCCGGCGACCTGGAGTCACGCCGCTACCACGGCTTCTCGCCCTTCACCGGGACCTCCCTGGACATGACCCTGCGCTCCCTCGGCGTCTCCACCGTCGTCGCCGTCGGGCTCTCCCTGAACCTCGGCATCCCCGGGCTCGCCCTGGAGGCCGTCAACCTCGGCTACCGGGTGGTGGTGGCGACCGACGCGGTGGCCGGGATCCCCGAAGACTACGGGCGGGCCGTACTGGAGAACACCGTCAGCCTGCTGGCCGCGCGGGTGCCCGCCGCGGATCTCGTGGAGGTCTGGAAGCGGTGATGAACGGCCTGCGGCTGGACGGCCGCACCGCGGTGGTGACCGGGGGAGCCGGGGCGATCGGCGCGGCCATCTGCCGTGACCTCGCCTCGCTCGGGGCGCGGGTCGTCGTGGCCGACGTGGACGAGCCGGGTGCCGCCGCGATCGCCGACGAGCTGAACAGCGAGTCGCTGGGGCTGGGAACGAGGGTCGGGGCGCCGAGCGGGCCGAGGTTCCCGGCCACGGCACTGCGGGTGGACCTGACCGATCCGGCTTCCATCGCGAAGTTCTGCGACCGGGCCGGGCAGGCGGACATCCTGGTGCACAACGCGGGCGTGTCGGTCGTCGAGCCGTTCGTCAGCAGCGATCCGGCGGCCTGGGACCTGATGTGGCAGGTCAACCTGCGTGGTCCGATGCTCCTCACCAAGCTCATGCTGCCCGGGATGACCGAGGGGGGCTGGGGACGTCTCGTCTTCATCTCCTCCGACGGCGCGCGAGCCGGGTCCGGAGGCGAGGGAGCGTACGCCGCGACCAAGGCCGGGCTGTTCGGCCTGGCCAAGACCCTCGCCCGCGAGGCCGCCCGGGGCAACGTGACCTCGAACGTGGTCTGCCCGGGACCCACCGACACCCCGATGCTCCGCCGCGTGGACGCCGAGAAGCCGGGACTCGTCGACAAACTCGCCCGGGGCGTCCCGCTGCGGCGCCTCGGCGCCCCCGAGGACGTCGCGGGCCTGGTCGCCTACCTCTGCACCGACAGGGCCGCGTACATCACGGGCCAGATCCTGTCGGTCAGCGGCGGCATCACCATGCAGTGACGCCGAGCCCATGACCGAAGCCGAAGGCCCGCACCCCGACGGCCCGGCGGGAACGGCCGCGCCGCGGGGAGGGGTCGCGAAGCAGGTTCTAGAGCGACTCGTAGACGGCGTCGGCGAGGCGGTAGGCCCGGAGGCTGCCCGAGACCGCGTTGGCCATCTTGTTCATCGTGTAACCCATGCCCAGGCCGTGCTCGACGTCGCCGAGTCCCAGGAACCCGCCCAGACCCGTGTGGCCGAAGGCGGATTCGGCGCCCTTGGCGGGGACGAGGTAGGTCAGGGCCGGGCGCATGTATCCCAGGCCGAAGGAGCTGTCGATGAACAGCACCCTGTCCGGGCCGCTGACCCGCCGCCGGACGGCGTCGCCCAGGGTCTCCGGGCGCAGGATCCGGCCGGCGATCAGGTCGCGGTAGAACCCGGCCAGGTCCCGGGCCGTGGTGACGACCCCTATCGCCGGCCAGCCCGAACGCAGGATGACCGGGTGGTTGGCACCGCCCTGGAGCCTGTGGATCGGTGGGTTGCCCAGGGCCCGGTTCATCAGGCTGTCCTTGTCCAGCGCGGCCCGGGACATCTCGTGCATAGGGTCGCCGGCCCTCCGGCCGGGCAGCTCGGACACCGCGGACACCTGCGAGGCGGCGTCAGGGGTGGCGTCAGGGGTGGCGTCCGTGTCGGTTCCCGCGCCGCCGGCGGCCGAGGTCTGTGCGGTGTCCGCGGGTGCCTTGGTCCCGGCGGATGCGCTCCGCTCCCCGGCGGACAGCCGGGCCGCCCGCGCCGCCACGTCGTCCGGCGCTCCCAGCCAGAGCCCGAGCCCCAGTGGCCCGGCGATCTCGGCGGCCACGAACTCGCCCGCCGATTTGCCCGACACCCGGCGGATCACCTCGCCGAGCAGGAATCCGTACGTCAACGCGTGGTAGCCGTGTGCGGTGCCCGGCTCCCAGATCGGAGCCTGCCCGGCCAGCCGGTCCGCGATGGCGGCCTGGTCCTCGAACTCTTCCACCGGGACCGGCTCCTCGATCGTGGGGAGCCCCGACTGGTGGGTGAGCAGGTGCTCGACGGTGATCCGTTCCTTGCCGTTCCGCGCGAACTCCGGCCACACGTCCGCGACCGGGGCGGCGACGTCGAGCTGTCCCCGCTCGGCCAGCAGCAGCACCGCCGTCGCGGTCACCGCCTTGGCGCACGAGTATGTCAGCGCCGGGGTGTCACGCTCCCAGGACCGCCCGCTGCGCCGGTCGGCGACCCCGCCCCACAGGTCCACGACCGGCTCGCCGTCCAGGAAGACCGTGAAGGCCGCCCCCAGTTCCTCGCCGTCGGCGAAGTGCCGGTCGAACACCTCGCGCACCCGGGAGAACCGGGGATCGCACTGTCCGTGAACCACCGCCATTGACCCATCCTTATGAAAGTGAGCACTTGCTTGGTCACCGAGCCTAACAACTGGGGCCGCTTCGGCCCAGACGACCAGCGCGGCACCCTGAACCTCCTGACCCCGGCCGCGGTCCTCACCGCCCTGGCCTCCGCCTCCACAGGGCAGGTGATCAGCCTGGCCATGCCCATCAGGGGGGCGACCTCCTCACCCGCGCCCACGACGGTTCCCCATCTGCGGGGCCGGCCGCTGCCGCAGCACTTCATGTCGGTCGACGGCGGTGACTACGCGGCCGGGACCCGTCCCATCGGCGCCGGTCTGCGCATGGCCGACGACGCCCTCGTCGTCACCCACCACGGCACCACCACCCACATGGACGCCCTGTGCCACATGTGGGCGGGAGAGGAGCTCTACAACGGTCACCCAGCCGCCAGGGTCAGATCGTACGGTGCCACCCGGTGTGGCATCGAGACCGTCGGCGGCGTCGTGGCGCGGGCGGTGCTCTTCGACGTTCCGCGCCACCTGGGCCTGGACCATCTCCCGGTGGACATGCGCGTCTCCGGCGACCTTCTGCGGGAGATCCACGACGACGTGCGGCCGGGCGACGTGGCCGTCGTCCGCACTGGCTGGCCCCTGGTCTGGAACAGCTCCCCCGAGGAGTACTGGTCCGGCCAGCCCGGCCTGTCCGCCGACGGCGGCCGCTGGCTCGCCTCCCGCGACGTCTCCGTGGTCGCCTCCGACAACGCGGCCATCGGCGGCCTCAACGCCCGCCAGCTGGCTGACGAGGGGCTGGAAGACGATCTCCACATGATCCTGCTCTGGCGCCACGGCATCCACTTGGCGGAGATGCTCTGGCTTGAGGAACTGGGCGCGGCGTGTGCGGGCCGTACGGGCAAGGACTTCGTCTTCGTCGCCGCCCCTCTCAAGATCGAAGGAGGCACCGGCAGCCCCATCAACCCCCTGGCGATCCTCTGATCGCGGCTGATCACGGTGCCAGCGTGTTGAGCAGCTGGAGCGTGGTCTGCTCGGGGCTGCCCGGTTCGGCGTAGAGCGTGGTCAGCAACTGCCCCGAGCCGCCGACGACCTCGAAGTTCTCGTAACGCAGCGTCAGCTCGCCGACGAGTGGATGCCACAGGCGCTTGCGGCCATGAGTGCGCAGCTCGACGTCACGGCCCGCCCACAGGGTGCGGAACGTGTCGCTGTTCATCGCCAGCTCGCCGATCAGGGCGGCCAGCGTCGCGTCGTCGGGCCTGCGGCCCGCGGTGAGCCGCAGGCCGCCCACGGCCGACCGGGCGACCTCCTCCCAGTCGAGGTAGCGCTCGCGGGCGGCCGGCTCCAGGAACACGAACCTCGCCAGGTTCCGGTCCCTGGGAATGGCGGCATCGAAGTCGAGGATGAGCCGGGCGGCCGGCCGGTTCCAGGCCAGCACGTCCATGCGATCGGTCAGGATCAAGGCGGGGACGTCGGTCATGGCGGCGAGCAGGTGCACCAGCTCCGGGCGGGCCCGCTCGGCGGGCGTCTTCTTCCGCTCGCCGCGGCGGGGGAGCCTCGCCAGGTCCCGGAGATGCTCCCGCTCCACCTCGTCGAGACCGAGGGCGCGGGTGAGAGCCTCCAGCACCTCGTCCGAGGGCCGCGTCGCCCGGCCCTGCTCCAGCCGTACGTAGTATTCGACGCTGATCCCCGCGAGCTGGGCGACCTCCTCGCGGCGCAGTCCCTGGACCCGCCGCCGTGACCCGCCCCGGATGCCGGAGCGCTCGGGGGAGAGACGGCTTCGCCTGGACTGCAGGAAACCACCCAGATCGTGACGATCATCCATGGTCCCCATTGTGCCGGGCCGGCCCTCGCTGAGCCTGTCCCTGCCAGTACCAGTAACGGCAGGGGTCTGGGTGGTGTGCCGGAGAGCGGCGAGCCTTTCACCCGGCGGCATCCGGCCGTCACAAACGAAAGGACCCACCACCATGTGCCACACCACCGACAGCAGGCCTCCGGCGGGGCCGATCGCCGGGCAGGTCGCCGACCACGGGCCCGTGGAGCTGGCGTCCGAGGACGGCAACCGCTTCGCGGCCTACCGCGCGGCACCCGCCGCCCCGAACGGCCGGAGCGTGATCCTCCTGCCCGACGTCCGCGGCCTGCACCCCTTTTACCGCGACCTCGCCCTGCGGTTCGCCGAGGCGGGCTTCCTGGCCGTCGCTGTGGACTACTACGGCCGTACGGCGGGTGTGGGAGAGCGGGACGACTCCTTCGACTGGAAGAGCCACTACCCGCGGCTCCAGCCCGAGCAGGTGCGGGCCGACGCCGCCGCTGCCGCCGCGTTCCTGCGGTGGGAGAGCCCCGGCCCGGTCTTCACCGTCGGCTTCTGCGCGGGGGGCGGCCAGTCATGGAGGCTGGCCGCGAGCGACCTCGGCCTCGCCGGAGCCATCGGGTTCTACGGGCTGCCGAACCTGGTCGAGGACGTGGTCGACGACCTGTCCGCGCCGTTGCTGCTCCTGCTGGCCGGCGAGGACGTGGCGACCTCGCAGGAGGAGTTCGGCCTGCTGACCGCACGGATCGACGCGGCGGGCAAGGAACAGGAGACGTACGTCTACGAAGGCGCGCCGCACTCGTTCTTCGACCGGTCCTTCGGCGAGTGGCGGCAGGCCTGCGAAGACGCCTGGCTTCGCATCCTGGACTTCACCGAGCGCGTCTCCGCCAGGAAGGCGTCCGCGTGAGCGAGCGTGACTTCGCGGGAGAGGCGGGTCGCGCCGGAGCGGACGGCCGGGTGAATGACCGTCACGAGCGGGGAACCGCCCGCATCGCCGCCCTCGACGGCGCCTCCACCGCCCGGAGCGAGGCCTACGCCCTGCTCGCGGAGATCGCCCCGGACCTGCCCCGCTACGCCGTCGAGTTCGCCTACGGCGACATCCACTCCCGGCCCGGCCTCGACGCGGCCAGGCGCGAGCTCGTCACGCTCGGCGTCCTGATCGCCCTCGGCGACTGCGCGCCGCAGCTCGCGGCGCACCTCCACTCCGGTCTCAACGCCGGCCTCCAGCCGGGAGAGGTGGTGGAGGCCGTCATGCAGGTGCTGCCGTACGCGGGCTTCCCCCGGGTCGTCAACGCGATGCTCGTGGCCAGACGGGTGTTCGGCGAACGCGGGCTGCTCTGAGCGCGGCTCACAGGCCGCGGTCGGATCCGACGCCCCGGAGCAGGGTGTCCACGACCCGGGTGGCGAGGGTGTCGGGATCGTCGCCCTCGCTCTGGGCGGCTTCGTGGATGAGGGCGTAGTAGACGCGGCGCGCCCAGACGAGGTCGACGTCAGGCCGCAGAACGCCCGCGTCTCGGGCGCGGCGGAACATCTGGTCACACCTGTCGAGCACGGCGGCGTGGATGCGCGCGACCTCAGGATCGGCCGAGGAGGGCCGGCTCATCGCGAACCCCCAGCTGATCTTGACTCGGAGGACGTTCGCCGTCACCTGGTAGAGGGCGACCAGGGGCGGTGCGGTCATGGAGTAGGCGGCTTCCACGGCGGCGTCGAACTGGCGGGTGGCCCAGGCCGTCATGGCGTCCACCAGGGCCTCGCGGGAGGCGAAGCGGCGGTGGACGGTGGTGCGGGCGACCCCTGCGGCCTCGGCGATCTGCTCCATGGTCGCGGAGGGGTTCCTGCTCAGGACCCGCTCGGCCGCTTCCAGGATCGCCAGCACGGTCCGCTCGGCGTCGGCGCGCAGCGCTCTGCCGCCATGGTCCCTTGCTTCGCCTCTCACCACGGCTCGAAGACTACAGCAGAGTCACTTCTCAATCATTACTTGCAACATCGATGTTGCAAGTAATAAGTTCATTGCGTCTTCAGTGATGCAAATCGTGAAAGAGGTTCTCATGGACATGCGACTGAGCGGGAAGACCGCCGTGGTGACCGGGGCGAGCCGGGGGATCGGGCTGGCGATCGTGACGGCGCTCGTGGCGGAGGGAATGCGGGTGGTGGCCGGTGCGCGCACGGTCTCGCCGGAGCTCAAGGAGACCGGGGCGACCGCCGTACCGGTGGACCTGTCCACGCAGGACGGCCCGGCGCTGTTGATCGGCGAGGCGCTGGCCGAGCTGAGCGAGATCGACCTGCTCGTCAACAACGTCGGTGGTGGCGACGGGGGTGAGGGGCAGCTGGGCGGGTTCCTCGGCTTCGACGAGGAGCAGTGGAGGCAGGCGTTCGACCTGAACTTCCTCAGCGCGGTCCGCGCCACCAGAGCCGCCCTCCCCAGCCTCCTGCGGAGCCGCGGGAGCATCGTCAACATCTCCTCCAACGGCGCCCGGCTACCCCACGCCGGGCCCGTCACCTACACCACCGCCAAGGCGGCGCTGACAGCCTTCGGCAAGGCCCTCTCCGAGGAGTTCGGACCCCAGGGCGTGCGGGTCAACACCGTCTCACCCGGTTTGGTGCGCACTTCCATGTGGGAGGACCCGGCCGGGTACGGCGCGGAGCTCGCCAGGTCGATGGGGGTGGAGCACGAGCAACTACTGGCGCAGCTCCCGGCGGGGATGGGCATGACCACCGGCCGTTTCGTCGAACCCGCCGAGGTCGCAGCCCTGGTCGTCCACCTCGCCTCTCCCCATGCCGCCAGCATCAACGGCGCCGACCATCTCATCGACGGCGGGTCGATCAAGACCGTCTGAGCTCGGAGACGGGAATTCACGGAGGCAGGGCCGTGGCGCCGGGCACGGTCAAGGGGAGATCCATAAGGACTTTTGTCCTGGGTCACCCGGGATCGATGGATCTGCCGGGGCCGATCGTCCCTTGACAGCGTGGGGGGCATGAACGGAAAAACCATGAGCGCCGTGGTGGCGATGTTCCTGCTGCCGGCGTGCGCGAGCACACAGGCGGGGCAGACGCGGCAGCAGGCCGACGAGAGCGCGGTGCGAACTGATGCGGGAGCCGTGCGGGGAACGGTGACCGGCGAACACCGGATCTTCCAGGGGATCCCCTACGCCGCCGCGCCGGTGGGGGAGCTGCGATGGAACTCGCCGGCGCCGGTGAAGGCCTGGACCGGGACCCGGGACGCGACCAGGCCGGGCAACATGTGCCCGCAGGTGGGCAGCGACTACGCGAAGGTGGCCAGCTCCGCCGAGGACTGCCTGTTCCTCAACGTGACGGTGCCGCGCACGCCCCGCCGGAACAGGCCGGTGATGGTGTGGATCCACGGCGACGGGGCCCTGGGCTCCGGCGACCTCAGCGACGCGCGCCGGATCGCCACCCGGGGGGACGTGGTGGTCGTCACGATCAACTACCGGCTCGGGGTGTTCGGCGGCTTCGGGTACCCGGGGCTCAGGGGGTCCGGCACGTACGGCCTGCAGGACCAGCAGGCGGCCCTGCGCTGGGTGCGCCGCAACGCCGCCGCGTTCGGCGGGGACCCCTCGAACGTGACGGTGTTCGGCGTCTCGTGGGGCGCGCTGAGCATCAGCGGGCACCTGACCTCGCCGGGCGGGAAGGGCCTGTTCGACCGGGCCGTCATGCAGAGCGGTGAGGGCATGATGGACATGCTCGCCGGCAGCATGGGCCAGGGCGTTCCCGCCTCCCCGTCCTACGCCTGGCGCCCGGTGGCCGAGGTCGAGGGCATGGGGACATACGTGGCGCCCCGGCTCGGCTGCGGGGACCTGGCGTGCCTGCGCGCCCTGCCGGTGGAGAGGATCCTCAAGGTCCCGCAGATCATGAACATGTTCCAGGCCTACGCCTACGGGACCGAGACGCTGCCCAGGCTGCCGTCGAAGGAACTCCGGGCCGGCCGGGTCCACCGGGTTCCGGTGATCTCCGGGGCCACCCGCGACGAGCATCGGCTCTTCGTCGGGCTGTTCCACGACGTGGCGGGCAAACCGGTCACCGCCGGGCAGTACGACGGGCTGCTGAAGACCGCCTTCGGCAAGAACGCGGCGAAGGTGGGCACGAAGTACCCGCCCGGGAAGTACGGCTCGCCGGGGCTGGCGTGGGCCGCCGCGGTCACCGACAGGATGTGGGCGAAGGCCGTCTTCGAGCAGAACCGGTCGCTGAGCAGGAAGGCCCGGACCTACGCCTACCAGTTCGCCGACCGCAAGGCCCCGATGTTCCTGCCGCTGAAGACGGACTTCGACTGGGGCGCCTTCCACGCGGGCGACCTGCCGTACCTGTTCCCCGAGAAGAAGGCCGTCTTCACCCCGGCGCAGCGGAGGCTGTCCGACCAGATGATCGCCTACTGGACCAACTTCGCGCGGACCGGCGACCCCAACGGCGACGGCCTGCCCCGCTGGGAACGTTTCGACCCGGCCGCCCCCGTCCCCTCCACCCAGTCCCTGGAGCCGGACGCGGTCAAGCCGGTCGACTACGCCGCCGACCACAACCTGGACTTCTGGTCCACCCTGGACGGACTCATGTAGCGAGCGGTCGGCACGAGGCCGCGGTAATCCGGGACGGTGGCTCGGTGTCCGGCATTCGCCACGTCAACCAGATGGGCCGGGCCGCCATCTTCACCGGCACTGAGACCGGAATCGGGCGCACGGTGCACGAGGTACCGGCCGTTTCCTGATTTCCGGCGAGGACCTCGCGGTGACAATCAGCGGCCGTTCAATTGCCGTCGTGGCGCGATAGCGCGACCAGGCCCGCCTTTGTGATTGAAATGTGCCGCCTGTTAAGGATCTCCCGGCATAGTTCAAGCGTTTAGGCTACGACAAATAAAACGGGCGGGCGGAAGGACGCATATGACAACCCAGGGGGCCGGGAAGCCAACGCTCATGACCCGGATGGCGGCGGCCTTCAAGGGTGAGGTGCCGGCCGACGAGCTTGAGGCGTATCGAAGGGCGGGCGGACTTGTTTACGCGGAGCTGGAACATGCCGAGATTCTGCGCCGCCAGCTCGCCCAGGACGGGGTGAATCTGTGGTACGGCCCGCAGGGCGCCGCCAGGCAGCTGCTGTGCACCTGGAATGCATTTGTCCTGCAGACCATTGGAGAGCACCTTCTCGATGCCGATTATGCCGCCGATCCGCGTACGACTGGATATGTCCCGCAGGTCACCGGCCGGCAGGTGGCCGCGTGTTTTGACCAGGTGGAGGGATGGGTCTCATACGCCCGTCAGGCGGCGGGCAATCCCGGATACCTGCTGGAGAGGGAGCTTCAGCTGCCGGCGGACCTGCCCGCATGGGCCGAGGCCGACCCGTGTCCGCTACCCCACCTGCAGGGCATGCTGGCCGCGTCCCGTGCGATCCGGGGGCATGCCGAGGTGGCCTTCGGCGTGTTCGAGCAGACCGTCGTGGACGGCGACTGGCACAAAGTGGACCTGCAGCGGCTGCGGCAGCTCGCAGCCGAGGCCGCGACCTCGGCCGACTACGCCGAAGGGCTGCTCGACACCGATCCGCAGCAGCGCATGCACGAGGCGATCGAGCAGCGGTTGCAACGCGCGCTGGAGATTTACTACCACCTCGGGCAACTGATCGCGATGCCCCAGCTGATCGCCGGTTATCGAGGCCTTGCGGTACGGCCGGCCGTGCCATCGGCCACCGCTCCGGTGGCGAACCCCCGTTACTTCGACCAGTGGTGCCTGACCGACCCGCAGAAACGCGATGTGTGGCAGGCGAATCCGCGTGCCCGGCAGGCGATCAAGGAGATGTGGGAATACGACCCCGATCCCGCCGCCACCCTCCGTATCCAGGCTGAGATCGACGCGGCGTTCAAAGACGGTTCCGTCACCTATGCCACCGATGCCGACCGCAAACCGTTCGGCAGTTACTACTGCTGCCCGTGGGGCGCGATCTATCTCGCGCGCAGGCCCGTCATCATCGGCGGCACCACTCTGCGGGCGATGCAGCAGTTCACCTATGAGGTGTCGGCCGAGGACGTGCCGAAGGGCGGAAAGTTCAAGCGAGAGATCATCGTGGCGAACTTCAGACCCACAAGAGAGATCAACTACTGCGATCCCGACGGCCTCCACGGCGGCTGAGTCTCGAATTGATTTTCTGAGTGCCGGCCCGGCCATTGGATCTTGAAGACGGATCCTAGCCGCCGCCGGTCTCCGCGGCGCGGGAGGACACGTAATCGCCCTGCCCCTCCAGGGTGTAGAGGAGTCCCTCATCCCGGAGCACCTGGACCGCGCGGTGGACGCTGTCGAGATCGAGGCCGTACTGCCGCCGAAGGCTTGAATCCGAGGGGATCGGGCAGTCCAGCTCTATCTCGCCGCGCACGATCCGCTCGCGAAGGATGTTCGCGAGCTGCTGGTGGACGGGGACGGCCCCGTCGTGGTCAATCGTCATGATCATGCACCGAACTCGGGCGCAGAGTGCGTTCCAACCCCGAACCCAATCGTTTCAAGGGTATGTAAGCGACACGGGCCCGCGCCAGAGTCGTGTCAGCGGCTGTTCTCGTCGGGCGCCTCATCCTTCCTGCCGCCGGACGGTCGCTCGTGCCTGCCCGTCTTCTGCGTCGTCAAAATGCCTTCATATGGTTTCTCAGGGAATTCCCATACTTCTCCATAGATCATCACAAGTGGGACCGATTGCCTTGGTCTGCCCCCAGGGGCAGCACACTCACCAAGGAGAAGTCCAATGAAGAAGACCATCGTTCTCGGCCTCGCGGCCATGACGGCCTCGGCGATGCTGGCCACGTCGCCCATCTCGGCCTGGGCCGAGGATCCCGGATCGTCCACGGCCGGATCGTCTACGACCAGCACGGAGACGCCGACGACCACGGCCGCGACCGTGCCCGACGGCGTGAAGACGATCACGGATCACATCCTGAAGACCGACTCGACGCCGCACGCGCCGGGCTTCCGCTCCTACTACAACATGTTCGTGGTGGGTCTGCGAGGCCAGGCCACGGTGCGCGACAAGGGCCCGGTGTTCATCGACTACACCTGGCAGCGAGGCACGATCACCGCCAAGACCCCCACGTCGGTGACGATCACCAGCAAGGACGGCTTCCTCCAGACCTGGACGATGCACGAGACGACCCGCTACCGGCGCCTGGGCAAGCCCGCCGACCTGTCCAAGCTGCTCGTGGGTGACGGCGTGTTCGCGATCGGCGTCCCCGGCGCGGTCGGGCCGACCGCCGCGGCCGTGTTCGTGCCGCGTAACCGCGGAATGCTCGAGGCTCCGTCCGTTCCCAGCAGCTGATCCGGGGGGTGGGGTCCCGTGATGCGCCGGGGCCCCACTCGGCTTGAACACACGAACAGATCGGTAAGAATCGGTAAGAATGGTCCGCCATGACTGAGCGAGCCATCCTGGTTGTCGAGGACGAACCGCACATCCGCGACATCGTGGAACTTGCACTGCGTTTCCATGGTTTCCGGGTGACGAGCGTGGCCACGGGTGAGGACGCTCTGGCCGAGGTGGAGCGCAACCAGCCGGACCTGATCGTGCTGGACGTGGCGCTGCCCGGCATCGACGGCTTCGAGGTCTGCCGTCGCCTCGCGGACCGGCGCGTTCCGGTGATCTTCCTGACCGCGCGGGACACCCCCGCGGACACCGTTCACGGCCTGACCCTGGGCGGCGACGACTACGTGACCAAGCCCTTCTCGGTCGAGGCGCTGGTCGCGCGGGTGCGGGCCGTGCTGCGCCGTACCGTCGAGGCCGGGCGGAGCGAGACCGCGCAGGACGCGCACATCCTGCGCGTGGCCGACCTGGAGCTCGACGAGTCGCGCTGGCAGGTACGGCGCGGCGGCACGCAGATCGCACTGTCTCCCACCGAGTTCCGGCTGCTGGCGTTTCTCATGGAACACCAGGGTCTGGTGCTGACCAAGCGCCAGCTGCTGGAACACGTCTGGGGGTACGGCGGGCAGTCGCAGGTCGTCGAGACATACGTCTCCTACCTGCGCCGCAAGCTCGCTCCCTTGGGGCCCCCGCTGATCCACACCCAGCGTGGCGTCGGCTACACCCTGCGGGCCCCCTGATGTCGCTGCGCAGCCGCCTGTTCGTCGGCCTGCTCGGGGTGAGCGTGATCCTGCTGGTGGCGCTCTCGGCCGTGAGTGTGCTCGTCCTGCGCGGGCACCTACGCGACCGGTTGGAGGGCCAGCTCGTGACCGCCGCCGCCAAGCCTGGGATCGGGAAGACCGCCCCCAGCGGGCAGCTGGGCCGGGTGCTGACCGGTTCCACGTACGCGGCGGCCCTGTTCAACCTCACCTCGGGCCGGGCCCGGCTGGTCGAGGGTGACGCCGCAGAGGCGACGGCCGTGCCGTTCCTGATCGAGCGGCTGGGCGGCAATCGGATCAAGGCCTACGCCCAGGCCGGACAGACCTTCGATCTCGACCCCTCAGGCGAGTACAGCATGCTCGCCAGAGCCGTCACGCGGGCCAGGCCGAACATGCTGGTGGTCGTCGCCGTTCCGCTGGAGTCGGTCAACGCGCCGGTGCGCAGGCTCATCCTGGCCGAGCTGCTCGCCGGGGGAGCGCTCATCCTGGCGCTGGCGATGATCGGCCGGATGCTGATCATCGGCGGGCTCGCGCCGCTGTCCCGGATGGCCGATACCGCCCACCACATGGCCAGGAGCGGTGACCTGTCGTTGCGGATGCCGGAGGGGTCCTCCGAGGCGGGCAGGCTGGGCGGGACGATCAACCTGCTGCTCGACCGGGTTGCCGGGGCGCTGCGGGACCGCTGGGCCTCCGAGGACAGGGTTCGCCACTTCGCCGCCGACGCCTCGCACGAGCTGCGCACTCCCCTGGCCGCGATCCGCGGTTACGCCGAGCTCTACCGGACCGGCGCGATCCCGTCCGAGGAGCTGTCGAAGATCATGGGGCGGATCGAGGACGAGGCCACGCGGATGGGCGATCTGGTCGGCCAGCTGCTGGAACTGGCCCGTCTGGATCGCGGCGCCGAGCTCCAGCCGGCTGAGACCGATCTGGCCGCGGCCGCCCGCGAGATCGCCGCCGACTGCGCGGCGATCGCCCCGGAATCCCCCGTGCTCGTCGACGCCCCGAACTCCCTGCCGGCCGTGGTCGACGAGCCCGGGATACGGCAGATCCTGATCAATCTCCTGGCCAACGTCCGGGCTCACACGCCCGAGGGGACGACCGCGGTGGTACGGCTGGCGCGACAGGCGCATGGCGGCGTGCTGATCGAGGTCGTTGACGACGGGCCCGGGATGCCGCAGGAGCAGGCCGCCAGGGCGTTCGACAGGTTCAGCAAGGGCGGGCCCGCCGGCGCAGGGCTCGGCCTGGCGATCGTCAAGGCCATCGCCGACGCCCATGGGGGGCGCTGCTGGATCACCTCGGCCGCGGAGCACGGCACCGCCGTGCACGTGGAGCTTCCCGGGCAGGTTGCCGGGGAGCTTCGGTAGTGATCGTCGCAGAAGCAGCGAAAATGCCGGCCGGAACCTCGGTGAAGATCGGCTGTCACGGTGGTGGCGGCACCGGTCCCACCTGTCTGCTGGGCGGACCCGGCTAGATGTGATCTTCTGGTCCGCTCCGGCGCGGCGCTCGATCAACGCCTTGGAGCCTTGACGTCCGAAACGGGAGGTGGTCAGTCCTCGTCGGCGGGAAAGGCGAAGAGCCGGATGTACATGGGACGCGCGTCCGGGGGCGCGTCCTCGGCCCGATGGCTGTATTTCATCAGCAGCGCCATGTAGGCCTCGAAGAACTCCTCGAACTCCGGCTTGGTCATCCGGCCGAGACCGCGTGACCCCTTGGCCCAGTCGGGGTCGCGCAGGTAGGCCTCGGGAAAGCGCTCGAACAGCTCACGGTCCTCGTCCATGCCGATCCGGTGGAGCTCGGCGAGCACCGGGCGGTCCTCGGGGGAGAGCTGGTCGGGGGTGGGCAGCCGGATGTCTCTGGGCGTTTCGACCTTGCGCCACCAGCGCTCTCTGCCGCCGGAGCGCTCCGGGATCTCCTCGATGAAGCCGCTCCTCTCCAACTGCCGCAGGTGGTAACTGGTCGTGCCCGTCTTGGCGCCGAGCAACTCGCCGAGCGTCGTCGAGGTCGCGGGGCCGTGCAGGTTGAGATGGCGCAGCATGGCCCGTCGCATGGGGTGGGCCAGCGCCTTGAGCCTCGCGGGGTCGTCGAGAACGAGCGACTCGTCATCCTTCATGATGAACAGCCTAGTCCTGCAGAACGATATCTGCAGATATCTGTTTGCCGACAAACCTCTGCAGACTATCTTCGGCATATGAGACGAATCCTCCCTGCGGTGGCCGCCGCGCTCTGCCTGGTCACGGCCGCTCCGGTGGCCGCCGGAGCGGCCACGACCGCGACCGCGACCGCGACCGCGACCACGATCACGGGCGCGGCCGTCGCGCCCGCGCCCGCCGTACCCTCCGACCTGAAAGCGGCGGAGGTGAGCTTCCGGGGCAGCGGAGGCCTCGCCATGCACGGCACGGTCCTTTCGCCTGCCGAGGGAAGGTCCGCGCGGCCCGGCATCGTTCTGGTGCACGGCGCGGGCACAGGCACGCCTCGTACGAAGCTGATGGGCGAGGCCGTCGAGTTCGCCCGCAGGGGCCTGTCCGTGTTGATCTACGACAAGCGGTCCGAGGGCTATTCGCTCTTCCACCGGTCCTACTCGCAGCTCGCCGACGACGCGCTCGGGGCCGTGGCCGCGCTGCGGTCCCAGCCGGGCGTCGATCCGGCGAAAGTCGGCATATGGGGGCTCAGCGAGGGCGGCTGGGTGGCCCCGATCGCGGCGTCCCGCTCGGCGGACATCGCCTTCGTCGTGCTCGTGGGCGCGAACGGCCTGCCGCCGCTGCGGCAGCAGACCTGGACCGTGGCGGCCGGGCTGCGCAAGGCGGGGGTGTCCGGCTCACTCGTCGACCGGGCCGAGCCCGTCATGTATCAGATGATCGCTGACGGCGGGATGTTCCCCGAGCCCTACTACGACCCCGAGCCGACCATAGCCGCGGTGCGCCAGCCGGTGCTCGGCATCTGGGGCACCCATGACCTGCTGACCCCGCCCAAGGAGAGCCCGCCGATCTTCGCCAGGGCGCTGGAGAAGGGCGGCAACAGGCACTACGCGTTCCATTTCTTCCCCGGCGCCGACCACGCCGCCCACCAGAGCCCCGACGGCGGTGTCACCCGGCTGCCCGAGCTGGCCCCCGGCTACGCCGATCTGGTCGGATCCTGGGTCGGCGAGGTCACGGCGGGCAGGCCGCCCACGGCGCGGACGTCGGGACCCGCCCCCGTGCAGGTCACGCCGAGCAGGCCGATGGATCCTCCGGCCTGGTGGGGGTCGGGGGCGATCCAGCTCGTGGCCCTGGCGCTGTTCGTGGTCGCGTTCGGTGCCTACCCGGTGGTCGCGCTGGCGAGGCGCCTCCGCGGCCGTTCGCAGGCTCCGGCGACCAGAGCCGCGCGGCTGCTCAGCGCCGGAGGGCTCACGGTGGTGCTCGGCTCGTTCTCCTATCTGTTCTACCTGCTGACGACCGGCGGCAAGCTGGCCGCTCCCGGGCCCGTGCTGGCGGGACGCCCGCTGATCTGGCTGGCCCTGCAGGCCCTCGCGGTGGCCTCCGTGATCGCCACGATCCTCACCGCGCTCGCCTGGCGCCGCTCCCGAGGTTCCGTGACGCGAGGGGAGAGGGTACGGCTCGGCCTCCTGCTCGCCGGAGGGACGGTGCTCGTCCCGTGGGCTCTTCACTGGGGCCTGCTGCTCCCGTGACGGCCGGGAAGAGGGACGAGCGCCCGGTCGCGCAGCCGTACCTCTGCGGGTGCCGAAAAATTGGGTTTTGGAGCACTACAGGCAGGCTACGCGCCTGCTGGGGGCAGAGGCCGAGTGAGATGATCAGGTCGTCAGGGGGTCTTCTGCGGCGGAGTGAGCAGACGGTCGAGCAGGAGGTGGAGGTACCTGCGGAAGTCGATGCGGGCTTGCTGATCATCGGGGCCAAGGCGGTAGCCTTCGTCGTCGAGTACGTCGCCGCAGCAGAAGCCTTCGACGCACCAGATCATCGTCCAGAGGACGTACCTGAAGTCAGGAGCGTCGTCGATGTATCCGGCCTCGAGGGCGGGCTGGACGCTCTTGTGGATCCGGGCGTGCAGCGGCCAGACATAGCGACGCTCGAGGTCGGTGATGTCCTGGGCGTCGAAGAGGCTGCGGTGCGCCCAGAGTGCGGGGATCTGCGGGTTGGACATGCAGAAGTCCAGATAGCTGTCGGCCAGCGCGTGGATCATCTGTGGGGCGTCGGCGGGAGACAGCGGAGTGAACTGGGCCATGACCGCCTCGATCGCGGCGCTGTCGGCCTCGTGGGCACGTTCCATGATGGTGAGGTAGAGGTCTCGCTTGCTCCCCACCTGGGAGGTCACCGTGGCGACATCGAACCCGGCGGCCTCCGCTATCTGCTGAAGGGAAGTTCCGTCATATCCGAGTGCCGCGAACATGCGGGTCGCGATCTCCAGGATCATCTCTCTCTGGTCGGCAGCAGAGGTCATGAAGCGGACGGTATGGATGGAATCCAGCAAGGTCAACCATTTGACGGGCAAGGGCAGGCCTGCGCCGCTTCAAAACTCGCGTGTACGGTCTGAGCTGGGATTTCTGCGGCTGGACTACGCGGCTCGGCGGTACTCGTTGATCGCTCCGCCGAGTACTTCGCGGCGTTCGACTGATTGGCGTCGACCGTGCTGAGCTGGGCTTATGTGTGGAGAGTCGTTAGATCGCGAGCCTTGCTCGGGTAGGCGCGCCGGTCCGCGATCTCACCCAGCGGCGGCCGTGTGGTCTCGGCGGCGTTGCGGGACGTGTGCTCGCGCCGTCCGTTGATCCGTGCCGATGCCGGCAGCCTGCGCAAGGTCGTCGGGACCCAGTGGCCGCCTCCGTGTTTCGGAGGCGGCCGTCTCACGGTGCGAGCGGCGTGGGCGGGGTGAGCGTCACGAGCCGGGGTAGCCGCCTCCGCCGTGGGCGGCGTCGAGGGCGTCGTAGTCGGGGGTGAAGCCCTTCTTGGGGATGGCCTCGACGAAGTCGACGTGCTTGGGCTTCTTGTAGGAGGCGAGCCGGGTGCGGACGTGTTCGATGACGTCCTCGGCCGTGGCCTCGCTCTTGAGGACGACGACGGCCTTCACGGCCTGCCGCCACCGGTCGTCGGGGACGCCGATGACGGCGGCGTCGGCGACGGCGGGGTGGGTCTTCAGCGCCCGCTCGACCTCGGCGGGATAGATGTTCTCGTTGCCGGATTTGATCATGCGAAGCATGGGGCCGACGAAGGTGATCGTGCCGTCGGGCTCGCGGCGGCCGAGGTCGCCGGTGTGGTGCCAGCCGCCGCGCGTCTTCGCCTCGTTCAGTTCTGGCCGGTTGAAATATCCGGAGAAAAGCGATTTGCCGCGGGCGCAGATCTCGCCGACCTCACCGGACGGCACCTCGTCGCCCTCAGGGGAGAGGATGCGGACCTGGACCAGCGGCGAGGGCCGTCCGGCGAGTCCGGCGGCGCCAGGGGCGAGGCCGAGGAAGGTCAGCATTCCGCCCACCTCGGTCTGGCCGTAGCCGCCCATCTTGGAACGGCACCAGGGGGAGTCGTCCACGGTCGTCATCGCGTCCCACTCGGCCGAGTGGGAGATGAAGCGGAGCGACGTCAGGTCGTACTTGCCGCCCGCGTTGGCGGCCACCACGGCGTCGATCATCTGGCCGAACAGGAACGCCTGGGTGACCTTCTCCGCGTCGATCAGGCGGCAGACCTCCTCGGCGTCGAACGCCGGGGTGAACACGTTGGTCCCGCCGATCTGCAGCGTGGCCAGGCAGAACATCATCGTGCCGACGTGGAAGAGCGGGCCGTTGTTCAGGAAGGTGAAGCCGTCCTCCATCTGGCGGACCACCAGGAGACCGGTGCTGTGCGCGACCAGCGCGGCGCTGCTGAGCAGGGCCGCGTTCGGGCGGCCGTCGAAGGCGGCGGTGTAGAGCGCGAGCACCGGTGCGGAATCGTCGCCAGGTTCCGGAACGCCGCCGGATCCCCCCGCGTCGCCGGAGCTTCCCGCGCCGCTGGAGCTTCCCGCGCCGCCGGATTCCCCAGCCCCGCCGGAGCCTCCCGCGCCGCCGTACCCCTCCGCGCCGGGGGCGCCGCCCGACAGGAACGCCTCGTAGTCGGCGCCCGCGAGGATCCAGCCGTCCCCGCTCAGCGGAGCGGCGGCCTCGGAGCCCTCCCAGACGACGACTTTCGGGGCGAGATCGTCCACGATGAAGGACAGCTCGTCGGTGGACTGCCGCCAGTTGGCCGGGCAGAAGACGGCGCCGAGCCGGGACGAGGCGAGCAGCAGTTCCAGCACCGCGTGCGAGTTCTGGCCGAGCCACAGCACCCGCTCTCCGGCCGTGACCCCCCGGGCGGCCAGCGCGTTCGCCAGGCGGGTGACCCGCCCGTCCAGTTCGGGGTAGGTGAGCCGCGTCTCGCCGTCCACCACCGCCGTCACCTGGGGGCGGCTGCGGGCGTGCTCGGCGAGGACGTCGGACAGGGTCAACTGGTGGATCATCGCGCCTCCTGGGGGGTGGCGTACGGCCCGCGCCCTGCCTGTCGTGTCCGGCGCGAGCCGTACGGGATGGATCACTTGAAAGCCGGCATGACCTCGGCGGCGAAGAACCGCATGACCTTCTTCATCTCCTCGAGCGGCATCGGCCTGGTGCTGCCGAAGTCGCAGAGCAGGTTGGCGAACCCGGCGTCCTGGAGCAGCCGGATCTGGCCGATCACGCGCTCGGGGTCGCCGATGACCTCCAGTTGCTCCCAGCGGAAGTCGTTGGACACCGAACCGCCCTTGAGATAGCGGTCCTGGTAGTACTCGAACCCCTGGGCGGCCTTGCCGGTCCTGGGGTCGATCGGCGAGCTCTTCTCGTTGAAGATCCGGGCCCGGTCGAACATCGCCTCGAACCGGGCCTGGTCCTCGCGGGCCTGTTCCGCCGTCGGGGCGACGTAGACGCTGCGGGCGACCACCAGCTCCGAGGAGGTCACGTCGTGCCCGGCGCTCCCGGCGGTCTCCCGCCAGGTCTCGGCCGCCTTGACCACCTTGCGGAACGTCGCCGCGGGGTCGGCCAGGATCGGCAGGCCCCGCTCGGCGTACATGGTCACGGTCTCGGGGGAGACGGCCGCAACGTGGATCGGCGGGAAGGGGGTCTGGGCCGGCCGGGGGACGAGCTCGACCTCGGTTCCGGTCCGGTAGAACTTGCCCTCGTGCTGGAAGGCCGGGTTGCCCCAGAGCCCGAGGATGACCTCCAGCGCCTCGTTGAACCGGTCGCGGGCCTCGGCCAGGTCGATGCCGAAGCCCTCGAACTCGAAGCTCTGGTAACCGCGCCCGATGCCCAGCTCCAGCCGCCCGCCCGAGAGCAGGTCCACCATGGCCGCCTCCTCGGCGACGTGGATCGGGTTGTGCAGCGGGAGGACCACGATGCCGGTGCCCAGCCGCAGCTTCTCGGTGCGGGCGGCCATGTTGGCCAGCATCGTGAACAGGTTCGGCACCACGCCGTAGTCGCGGAAGTGGTGTTCGGCCAGCCGTACTCCGTCGAAACCCAGCTCCTCGGCGAGTTCGACCAGCTCAAGGTGATAGTCGTAGACATCCTTGAAGCTCTGGCCGTCGAACCGGTGGAAGAGGTGGAAGGTCGAGAACTTCATCGGCTATCCCCTGGCGGTCGTCTCCGTGTGGCCCGTTCCGCGCTTCGGGTACGGCAGGCCGTACGTAACCAAGCGCTCGCTTGGTCGAGCGTATCAGTGGTTGGCGCGAACGGTCCAGGTGACGGACTGTGTCAGGAACTCCTCGCGGTAGCCGGGGTCGCGCACGTCGGCGGTCGTGTCGGAGACGACCGCGGTGACGGTGTCGCCGCCGCCCATGCCGGCGACGTTCACCGACGTACGGCCCCGCCAGGGCAGATGCTCCTTGCCGTTGCGGTACCAGCGGACCGACAGCGTCGAGATCGGGGCGAGAGTCACCGAGAGCGTGCTCTTGCGCGCCACCGGGTGCTCGTCGGGCGTGTGGGAGTCGATCGGCCGGGCGATCGCGTAGAACGACTGGATCATCTTCTCCCTGCCGACGGAGTTGAACTCCCGGCCGAGCGACTTCATCAGCGAGTTGGACGTGGGCCGGTAGACGCCGTACTGTGTGTAGTACCCGCCCTCGTAGGCGCCGACGGTGTCACCGTCGGGGCTGGGCGCGCCCAGCCAGTACCACCACTTGGCCCGCTCGGCACGCATGCGCCCGGCGTCGCGGATGCTGACGTTGACCTCGGAGAGCTCCGGTCCCTCGTAGCGGCTGCCGTCACCCGGGTGGGCGTAGTAGTCGTACTCGTCGGCCAGGTCGCCCAGGGAGTGGCCGAGCTCATGCGGCAGGACCTCCCCGGCGCGCTCGTTGCCGCCGGAGAAGGTCGCCATCTCCTCGTCGGGGTAGCCCGCGCCGCCGTACTTGGCGGAGTTGGCGATCGCCGCGATCTGGTCCACGCCGGGCGCCAGCGCCGCGTAGGCCTTCGCCCGCTCCTCGTTCACGCAGAGCAGCCGCTCCAGGCCCTCGCACCAGAAGGTCATGCCGAGCGGGGTGTTCCTGACCACGTCGCGGGAGGGGTCGCCGCTCACGCCGGAGACGGGCGAGGGGATGTCGACGCGCCAGACGTTGAACAGCTTGCGGTAGCTCTTGAAGGGTTCGCGGTTGGACAGCAGCGCCCACTTGGCGGCCACCTGCTCGCCGTAGCGGCCGAGCTCGGCCTCGGTGTATCCGTCGCCGACGAAGACCAGGTCGATCCGGTTCTCGCTCGGCCCATTGACCTCGATGGGGGTGAGCTTCGCCGCGGCCGGGGCGAGGGTGCGGGCCCGGGGAGCGGCGGAGGCGGGGGCCTCGGCGCGGGTGATGGTGCCGTCCTCGGAGAAGACCTCGACCGGCCTGGACGGGTCCGTCGAGCCCGCCGGACCCGCCGGATCGGCCAGCGCGGGTGCGGCGGCCAGGGTGGCTGCGCAGGCGGTGGTCGCGGTCACCGCGGCGAGGAGGGAGATTCGGCGCACAGGAATTCCTTTCGGAAATGTCGTGAAGTGCGCTGATCTTCGGTGTCCAGCGGTAACGCGCCGATCACGTGGAGATGACGAGACGACCCGCCGGAATTCGCGTGAAAGGCGAAAACACAGGTCAAAGGCCATCCATCATTCGGGGGTGATGGAAAGTGGGATGGAGTCGTACGCTCGTCCGGTGAGCCTGGAACTACGACATCTACGAGTCCTGTGCGCCATATCAGACACCGGTAGCCTGACCCGGGCCGCGACCCTCCTGGGCACCACCCAGCCCGCGCTGTCGGCCCAGCTCCAGCGGGTCGAGCGCGTCATCGGCGGCAGGCTCTTCGAGCGCGACCGCCACGGCGCCAGGCCCACCCCGCTCGGCGAGTTCGTGCTCACCCGGGCCCGCACCGTGCTGAGCGGCATGGACGAGCTGCTCGCCGGCGCCGCCGCCCGCCCCGCCGGCGGCCCGGTACGGCTCGGCGGGATCGACGGGCCGATCCTGGTCGGCCTGGTCGACCGGCTCGGCGACCTGCTCGGCGGAAGGGAGGTCACCTCCTACGCCGACGCCGCGCCGCGGCTCCTGTGCGACCTGGTGGCCGCCCGCCGCCTGGACGCCGCCGTGGTGGTCGACTACGTGGGGCACGAGCTGCGGCCGGTACCTCCGCTGTGCCACGAGCCGGTCGCCGCCGAGCCCGTCTTCGTCGCGCTCGCGAGCGGTCACCCTCTGGCCGGCCGGCCCGAGCTCGACCTCTCCGACCTCGCGGGAGAGGCGTGGGTGCTGTCGCCGCCGGACGGAGGAGGCTGGCCCGAATGCTTCCGCACGGCCTGCCACCAGGCGGGGTTCGTCCCGCACGCGCCCCACCGGGCCGTGGACGCCTGGACCATAAGGGAGATCGTCACCTCCGGCCGGGCCGTCGCCCCCTGCCGGGCGACCTTCGCCGAGAGCGACGGGCTGGTCATCCGGCCGCTGCGGGGCGACCCCCTGCTCATGCGGCACCTGCTGGTATGGCATCCACAGGGGGAACTGGCCGCCCACGTGCCCGCCGTACGGGAACTGGCGGCGCGGGCGTTCGCCGACTATGTCCGGGAACGCCCGCGCTATCTGGAATGGCGCAACCGGTAACGTTCCCCGGGTGACTGTCCTGCTGCCCGGTGTCGCGCTCACCGACCATGTGTTCACCGTCCCCCTCGACCACGCCGATCCCGGCGGCGCGACGATCGAGGTCTTCGCCCGCGAGGCGGTCGACCCGGCCAGGCGGGACGAGGATCTGCCGTGGCTGGTCTTCCTGCAGGGCGGTCCCGGCGGCAAGTCACCGCGGCCGACCGCGGCCGACGGCTGGCTGGGGCACGCGCTGAAGACCCACCGGGTGCTCCTGCTCGACCAGCGGGGAACCGGCCGCAGCACCCCCGTCACCGCCAAGACGGTGACCGGGACGGACGCCGAGATCGCCGCCCACCTCAAGCACTTCCGCGCCGACGCGATCGTGGCCGACGCCGAGCGGATCCGGCGAGAGCTCTGCGGAGACCGGCCGTGGGAGACCCTCGGCCAGAGCTACGGCGGATTCATCACGCTGACCTACCTCTCCCAGGCGCCCGAAGGCCTCAAGGCCTGCTACGTGACCGGTGGCCTGGCGGGGCTCGACGCCACCGCCGACGACGTCTACTCCCGCACCTACCCCCGGGTCCGCGACAAGGTGGACCGCTACTTCGCGCGCTACCTCGAGGACTCCGCGCGCCTGAACGCGATCGCCGACCACCTGCGCGGCGAGGAGGTCAGGCTCCCGGACGGCGACGTGCTGTCCGTGCGCCGCCTGCAGGCCATGGGCGTGTGCCTGGGGATGGGCGACGGAGCCGACTACCTGCACTGGGTGCTCGACGAGGCGTGGATCGGCGGGAAGCTCTCCGACCTGTTCCTGTACGAGGTCATGGTGGCCACCGGCTTCGTCGGCAACCCCCTCTACGCGGTGCTGCACGAGTCGATCTACGCCCAGGGCGCCGCCACCGCGTGGTCGGCTCACCGGCTGCTGCCCAAGGAGTTCGCCGAGGACGCCGAACCGCTGCTTCCCACCGGGGAAATGATCTACCCCTGGATGTTCGACGAGATCGCCGCCCTCCGCCCGTTCAAGGGCGCCGCCGAGATCCTCGCCGCCGACCCCGGCTGGCCCCGCCTCTACGACCCGGTACGGCTGGCCGCCAACCCGGTCCCGGTGGCCGCCGCCGTCTACTACGACGACATGTACGTCGACGAGGGCCTGTCCATGCGCACCGCCCGCGCGGTGGGCAACGTGCGGACCTGGGTGACCAACGAGTGGGAGCACGACGGGGTCCGCGTCTCCGGCGGCAGGGTCCTCGCCCGCCTGATGGACATGGTCAACGGCGTCTACGGCTGAGCCTCCCGGCGGGCCGCCTCAAGGGCGCCTCAGGGAGCCGGGAGCTCGGCCAGCGGCAGCCGTACCTGGAAGCAGGTGTCTCCGGGCACCGACTCCACCCGCAGATCGCCGCCGTGCCGGCCGGCGACGATGCGGAAGGAGATGTCCAGGCCCAGGCCCGTGCCCTCGCCCACCGCCTTGGTGGTGAAGAACGGCTCGAAGATCCGCTCGCGCAGGTGCTCGGGGACGCCCGGGCCGGTGTCGCAGATCTCGATCAGGGCGGTGGTGTCGTGTTCGAGCCGGGTGCGGACGGTGAGCGTGCCGGTGCCGGCCATCGCGTCCAGCGCGTTGTGGATCAGGTTGGTCCACACCTGGTTGAGCTCCCCGGCATAGGCGGGGATCGCCGGCAGCTCGGGGTCGTAGTCGGTGGCCACGCTGATCCCCGGAGGGATCTTGCCCCGGAACATGGTGAGCGTGCTGTCCAGCAGTTCCCGCACGTCCACCGTCTGGTAGGGCGCCCGGTCCATCTGGGAGTACTGCTTGGCGGAGGCGAGCAGCGCGGTGATCCGCTCGGTCGCGTCGGTCACCTCGTTCAGCATCTGGTTGATCTCGATGGCCTCCGCCAGCCAGCGCGTGGCCCCGGGCAGGTGCTCGTCCCCGACCGCGTGGCTCACCTTTTCCAGCCCGCCGAGCCCGAACCCGGCGCCCACCAGCGCCGGGGCGATCTCCCATGCGTCGCTCACCCCGGCCTCCTCCAGCGCGTCGCTCAGCTCGTCCTCGGCGTCGGAGACCTCCAGCGGCGACCGCGCGGGCACGCTCTTGGCCTTGTCGGTGCACCCCTCCTGCAGGTCGATCAGGGCGCGCAGCCGGTTGGCGGGGATGCCCGCCTCGGCCAGCTCGGCCAGCTGCCGCCGCGCCACCCGGATCTTCTCCCGCAGCTCGCCCACGGCACGCACGGCCGCCGCGGCCGGGTTGTTGAGCTCGTGGGTGAGACCGGCGGTGATCGTGCCGAGCGCGGTCAGCCGCTGCCGCCGGTCGATGAGCTCGCGCTGGGCCAGCCCGCCGAGGCGCACCCCGTCGAGCAGGTGCACCGCCATCGGGAACCACTCGCCGATCATGAGGCCGTACTTCTTGGCCGGCAGCACGAAGAGCCGCGCCGGTTTGGTCGCGCGCAGCGAGTGGGTGTAGGCCTCCGGGGCGCGGTCGCCCAGGTAGGCCGAGGTGGCTCCGGCGTAGACCCCCGGCTGGGAGGTGGGAGTCATGGAGACCGCCCCGGTGGGGGTCTCGACGCTCATGACGATCTCGCCGTCGATGAGCACGAAGAAGGCCTCGGCCGGTTCACCCTGCCGGAGGATCGGCTCGCCCGGGCCGAACTCGCGCTCCACGCCGTGAGTGGCCAGCCACTCCAGCTTCTCGTCGTCGAGCTTCTCGAAGAGGAACAGTCCGCGGAGTACGTCCGTGCTGGTCATACGGCCTCCTTCGGTGCCGGCGGCCATGGCGCCATGCCCGCCGGGGATCTCGCCTCGCTCAGTCACGCCTTCTCCAGGTAACGGTGAACGAGTGCCACGGCCATGGCGCCCTCGCCGACCGCCGAGGCGACCCGCTTGATCGAGTCGGCTCGGACGTCCCCGGCGGCGAAGACGCCCGGCACGTTGGTCTCCAGGTGGTACGGCTCGCGCCGGAGCGGCCAGTTGCGGGGGCGGTTCTCGGCGGCGGTCAGGTCCGGTCCGGTGAGGATGAAGCCCTTCGCGTCGCGCTCGACCGTGTCACCGAGCCAGTCGGTGAGCGGCTCGGCGCCGATGAAGACGAACAGCCACTCGGCGTCGACCGTGCGCTCGCCGTCCGGCCCCTTCAGCGTGAGCCGTTCCAGATGGCCTTCGCCCTCCGCGCCGACCACCTCGGTCTCGATGTGGACCTCGATGTTCGGGATCTGCGAGATCTGCTCGATCAGGTAGTGCGACATGGACTTCTCCAGCCCGTCGCTCCTGACGATCAGGTGGACCTTGCTGGCGTATCCCGACAGGTAGACGGCGGCCTGCCCCGCCGAGTTGGCGGCGCCGACGATGTAGACCTCGCGGCTCCTGCACTCGGGCGCCTCGGTCAGGGCCGCGCCGTAGTAGCAGCCGGTGCCGATGAAGTCGTCGAGGCCGGGAGCGTTCAGCCGCCGGTAGGAGACGCCGGTGGCCAGGATCACGGTGTGCGCGGCGATGCTGCTGCCGTCGGCGAAGCCGACCACCTTGGCCTGCCCCCTGACCTCGAGGCTGGTGACCCTGCGGGCGGTGAGCAGCTCCGCGCCGAACTTCAGGGCCTGGCGGCGGGCGCGGTCGGCGAGCTGGGCGCCGGAGACGCCGTCGGGGAAGCCCAGGTAGTTCTCGATGCGCGAGCTCTGACCGGCCTGCCCGCCGGAGGCGTGCTGCTCGACCAGCACCGTGCGCAGCCCCTCCGAGGCCCCGTAGACCGCCGCTCCCAGCCCGCCCGGGCCGCCGCCGATGACGATCAGGTCGTAGAAGTCGGTGGCCGGGGCGGTGGACAGGCCGACGGCCGCGGCCAGCTCAGAGGTGCTCGGGGCGACGAGCTTCGTGCCGTCGGCGGTGATGACCAGCGGCAGCTTGGCCGGGCTGATCTCGCACGCCTCGCCGGCGGCGGCGAGCAGCTCGGTGCCCTCGGGGGAGTCGGCCAGCACCCAGCGGTAGGGCACCTGGTTGCGGGCCAGGAAGTCACGGACCTTGTACGACCGCGCCGACCAGCGGGCTCCCACCACGCGCAGCTCGTCGGACTCGCGCCGGTCGGTCCGCTGCCAGGCGTCGAGCTGGGCGTCCAGCACCGGGTAGAACTTCTCCTCCGGCGGATCCCACGGCTTGAGCATGTAGTGGTCGAGATCCACCACGTTGATCGCCTGGATGGCGGCGTCGGTGTCGGCGTAGGCGGTGAGCAGCACGCGGCGGGCGTAGGGATACAGGTCCATGGCCTGCTCCAGGAACTCCACGCCGTTCATCTGGGGCATTCGATAGTCGGCGAGGATGATCGCGACGTCGTCTCCGCGCAGCCGCATCTCGCGGACGCTCTCCATGCCCTGGGCCGCGTTGTCGGCCCGGACGACGCGGTAGGAGTGGCCGTAACGACGCCGTAGATCACGCGCTACCGAACGCGAGACGCCCGGATCGTCATCCACTGTCATGATGACCGGCTTGTCCATGACCTACCTTCCCCCGAAAGGAGACAACTTAATTCAAAGATTCTCACATCCCTAATCAGGCGATTCATCGCCCGAACGTGGGGAATCGGGCATGCCGGTGGCGTGGAGCAGGGAGGTCGGGTGGCCATGGCCGGCGCGCAGCCGCGTGAGCTCGGGGTCGCTGGTCCAGAACTCGCGCAGCGACTCGTGCCCGATCCGGCCGGCGACGATCTGCAGGGCGATCTCGTGCCTGATGTATTCCACCGCCATCAGGACCATGGCCGGATCCTGGGTGTAGATGCCCCAGCCGGAACCGTTCCTCAGGCCGCCGACCAGCACCTCCCGCTGGTCGCTCACCACGACGAGGAGGCGGCAGCCCAGGTTCTCCATGGCCGCGTCGGGGGCGGAGAAACGGTGCTCGTACAGGTGCCCGACCGTGTCTTCGGCGTCTTCGGCGGGCCCGAAGTGCATCACCGACGTGTCGACACCGCGTTCGACCGCCCGCTTGATCAGGGGGGAGAGCCGCCTCATCTCCTCGGGCCAGATCGACAGGAACAGGTCGGCGCGCGAGGCGGCCACCACGTCCTCGGCCCGGATGAGCAGCCCCTCGGCGTCCTTGAGATTGTGGATCGGGTGGGCTTTGGGCGGTGCGACGACCTTGGGCAGCGAGGCCTGCAGCGACTCCATCGAGTCGTTGAAGTCCCGGCGCATGCGCTCCAGCAGTGACTGGGGTGGCAGCGGCAGGTAGTCGACGGCGGCCTCGGCCCCGTGCAGCTCGTAGGCGGCGCCCTTGGCCACCAGCTTGCTCAGCGTCTCGTAGACCGTGCTGCGCGGCACGCCGGAACGTTTGGCCACCTCGTAGCCGTTGAGTGGCTGCCCGGCTCCGACCAACGTGAGATATGCCTTGGCCTCGTAACCCGACATGCCCAGGCGTTGTAACTGTTCCACGACGTTCCGCATCGCAGTCATGGTACGGCGCGCGGTAGTCATTTTGTGCTGTCCTAAAGCACCTGATTCGGCCTCATATTTGCCATTTGAGAGTTTTGGCCGGTGAGGCGGCCTCTGTGAGCCGGCTGGCACGTTCCCGGCATCTTCCCGATGCCTTTTTGTCGCCTTCCTGTTGCCTTTCGGTCCTGCTGCCCGCCCGGCCCGGGTCTGGGGCTTCCCGGCCCGGGTCTGGGGGCTTCCCGGCCCGGGCCGCTGGAAACGCGAGAAGCCGCGACCACCTCCGGCAAGGTGGTCGCGGCTTCTCGCGCGCTGGACCGCTGGATCAGACCTGGCCGGCCTTCTCCAGGGCGGAGCAGCAGGTGTTCACGATGAGGCGGGTCACGTTGTAGGGGTCGACGTTGGCGTTGGGGCGACGGTCCTCGATGTAGCCCTTCTTGTCCACCTCGACCTGCCACGGGATGCGGACCGAGGCGCCGCGGTCGGAGACGCCGTAGCTGAACTTGTCCCACGGGGCGGTCTCGTGGTGGCCGGTGAGACGGTCCTCGATGCCGGAGCCGTAGTGCTTGACGTGCTCCAGGGCGTTCTCGGCGAGGGCCTCACAGGCGGTGATGATCGGGTCGTAGCCCTCGCGCATCGCCTTGGTGGAGAAGTTGGTGTGCGCGCCGGCGCCGTTCCAGTCGCCCTTCACCGGCTTGGCGTCGAGCGTGGCGGCGATGTTGAAGTCCTCGGCGACGCGGTAGAGCAGCCAGCGGGCGATCCACAGGTGGTCGGAGACCTCCACCGGGCCCGCCGGGCCAACCTGGAACTCCCACTGGCCGGGCATGACCTCGGCGTTGATGCCGGAGATCGCCAGACCGGCCTCCAGGCACAGGTCGAGGTGCTTCTCGACGACCTCGCGGCCGAAGACCTCGTCGGCGCCGACGCCGCAGTAGTAACCACCCTGCGGGGCGGGGAAGCCGCCGATCGGGAAGCCGAGCGGGCGGCCCTCCTTGAAGAAGGTGTACTCCTGCTCGATGCCGAACCACGACTCCTGGTCGGCGAACCGCTCGGCCACCGCGACGGCGGCGGCGCGGGTGTTGCTGGAGTGCGGGGTCATGTCGATGTCGAGGACCTCGCAGAGCACCAGCACGTTGTCGCCGCCGCGGATGGGGTCCGGGCAGGTGAACACCGGCTTGAGCACGCGGTCGGAGGAGGAGCCGTCGGCCTGGTTGGTGCTGGATCCGTCGAAGCCCCAGATCGGGAGCTCGGCACCGTCGGCCAGGATCTTCGTCTTCGAACGGAGCTTGGCGGTCGGCTGGGTGCCGTCGATCCAGATGTATTCAGCCTTGAAGGTCATCGGCGGAGTCCTTGAGGAGAGGGATCTACTGCCCTCATAGAGTTGCAACCCGCCATTTCGCATCTGTTGCCCATATGTGAACGTGATGTTACTTAAGTCCGTTTGTCCAGGCAGATGCCGTACGGAAAGTTTGCACAAGGCGCTTTCGGGGCTGTGAGCTGCCCAAACGCTGGGCGCGAGTGAACTCGCGGGGCGGCGGTTCCGGCGGTGACGTACGGCTCCGCCGCCCACGCGTGAGGCGCGAGCGACCTCTCGGCCTTCTGTTACCGAAGCTCGTCCCCACCGGCCTGGCCACGTCCGCCCACCCGTGGTGCGGTCGCTTCGGTGGTGCGGTCGTTGCCCGCCCACCCGACCCCTACCCGGGTCCCCGAACATCCGAAGGCCACCCCGAACACGGCGAACGTCGAAGGGTGCAACCCTGTAACCAGGGTGGTGGATGCTGTAACCCGAGGGATAGACGGATGCCATGGGTCATAGGCCGAGTAGTTACCGTCGACGCGGATCCCCGCCAGGCCTGGCGGCGGGGTCCCTCCAGGTTCCGCGCCGCCACGCCTGTTCTATCGAGCATCCACGCAATCACCGTTACCTGAAATGTGATCAAATGCGGGCACAGGTCAGGCAGCCGTGGCCTTGTGGCCACGGCGTTCCCCGGTTTCCCGGGGTTCCCGCTTCACTGCCGACAGCCCACCCGGGTGGGTCTTACACCGGCTCCACGGGCGTTTCGCGTCTCCCCGCAACTCTGGGCGACGTCGTGCTCATACCGGGCCGCCAGCGCGGCCAGGTTGCGTGCGGCGTTGACATCCCGGTCCAGGACCAGACCGCAGGCGATACACGCGTAGGTGCGTTCCGCCAGGGCGAGCTTGGCTTTCACCGCGCCACATGCCGAGCACGTCTTACTGGAGGCGAACCAGCGGTCGGCCACTACCAGCCGCCCGCCCCTCCAGGTGGTCTTGTAGGCGAGCTGGCGGCGCACCTCGGCCATGCCGGCATCGGCGACGGCGCGGGCCAGGCGGCGGTTGGCCAGCATCCCGGCCACGTGGAGGTCTTCGACCACGACCGTGCCGTAGGCGGCGGCCAGCCGGCTGGTGAGCTGGTGCAGGCCGTCGCGCCGCCGGCCGGCCACCCGCGCGTGCGCCTTACCGAGTGCCGCCTTGGTCGTGCGCCAGCGGGCCGACGCCTCGCGCCGGCCCCCGCCCGGGGTGCGGGGGCCCTGGCGGCGGGCCAGTTCCCTGTTCAGTCTGCGCAGCTTGCGCAGCGCCGCCCAGTGGTGCTTGGGGTTGTCGATCGTCTCGCCGGTGGACAGCACCGCCAGCGCCGTGACCCCGAGATCCACCCCGACCACGGCATCCGGCCGGGCCGGGGCGCGGTCGGCCCGGTCGATTGCGCAGGTGAACGCGACGAACCACCGGCCGCCCTGGTGCCGGATGGTGGCCGACAGGATCCGCCCCGTGCCGCGTTCCAGGTGCCGGGCGAGCTTGCGGGTGGATTCGGCGGTGCGGATGGTGCCCAGCCGGGGCAGCGTCACATGGCGCCGGTCGGCCTCCAGGCGGATGACACCGGTGGTGAACCGGCACGACAGGATGGTGCGGTGCTTGGACTTGAACCGGGGAAACCCGGGAGGTTTGCCCGTCCGGGTCCCGGCGCGGGAGGCGGCCCAGTTCTTCAACGCCCGTGCCAGCCCGTCCAGGCCGGAGTTGTAGGCCTCCTTGGAGTTGTCCGCCCACCATGGCGCGACCGCGCCCTTGGCGGTGTTCCACGCCCGGCGCAGCGCGGGCAGCGACCAGGGCGCCTCGGTCAGCAGTTCCTCGGGCATCCCATAGGTCTTCTCCGCCTCCCGCTGGGACAGGGCGGCCTTGACCAGGGCCAGAGCCCAGTTGAAGGCGAACCGCACCGCACCGCAGTGCGACGCCAGCGCGCCCTCTTGCGTGGGCGTGGGGTCAAGGGCGTACCGGTACGCCTGGACGACCTTCACGAGGTCTGGCGATCAGCGGCTTGGGCGGCGGTGACCGACGCCACCACGGCCAGTCCGGCACCGGTGGCGAAACAGGTCAGGCGGGCTATCTGCCGGTCCAGGTCGGCGCGCTGATCGTGGGAAGACACCCGCGCGTACAGCGCGGCCCCGCCCGGGCTCCCGGCGGCCGGAGCGTCCACGACGATCGTGCCGGTGGGCAGACGGCGGGCCGGGACAGGCATTTTGCCTTCCCGGAACCATCGGTAAGTGGTCTGCGGGTGAATGCCCTGCGACCGCGCCCACTCGGCAAGCTTCACGCACCCATTGAACACGCGTTCGCTTACGTTCGCTCACGTTTTAGTGAACAGTTCCCGACCCCCTGTGAGCGTCGCCTCCCGACAGCGCTGTGCAGTTCTCGCATGATGCTTTCCCAGGATGGCATGCGCGCATGTGACGGCGCATCGGGATCGAACAGGACCCGCACGCCCATCTCTCGCAAGACATCGAGACTGCGGCCGAAAGCGAGATGCCTGGCAAGGGCGTCCTTGAGCAGCGGTACGGCCAAGATCGGAACGCCGAAGCCCATCACCTCGCACAGTAGTCCGACCGCGAACGTATCCGCGATGCCGTTGGCCCACTTGTTGATGGTGTTGAACGTCGCCGGAGCCACGATCACCGCGTCGGCGGGGGGCAGCCCCTTGGGGTCGCCGGGCATGCGGTAGGCGCTGCGGATCTGATCACCGGTCAGCCGCTCCAGCTTTGGAGCGTCGACGAAGCGCGCGCCCATCGGCGTGGTGACCACATGTACCTGCCATCCGGCTTCCTGAGCGAGCGCCACCAAAGCCTGAAGGTCGGCAGCCGCAGGTGCGGCGCACGCGACCACATACAGAACCCCGCGCGTCTCTCCGGGAGCCTCCATACGGCATGATCCTAACCAGCCTCACTCGAAGAGGAAGCGTGCTGGTGGTTCTGGAAGTGTGCGTGCCCTTCTTGCCTGTCACTCGAGCCGCATGAGCCGTACGCCTTGATGATCTTCTGTGAGGGTTACGGGACTGGAGGCTCTCCAACTTGGTCCATGGGCCAACTTGATCCCAAAGAGGCCGCGCGGGTGGGGTCGCGGCTTCCTTCTATGACTCCGGCCCGGCGTTCTCGGCTGGGTCGATTCCGAAGAGGCGGGCGGAGACGGATTCGTGGGCGAGGCGGCGCATGATGTCGAGGATCCGGCCGTGCACGATGGTGCCGACGACCAGGGCTTCGACCGCCGCCTCGCGGGGGCCGTCGAGGGGGATGGTGTTGATCTCGTGTTCGGCGACGAGATTGACGGCGGCCTCGGCGTAGGGGCGCAGGGCGTCGCCGGTGGCGGGCAGGCCGAGCCGGTCGAGGGTGAGGATGGTCTGGGCGAGCTCGTCGCGGGTGGGCGCCTCGGGGTCGACCTGCCAGCCGAGGTCGTCGATGAGGCGGTCGGCCTCGGCACGGGCGCGCTGCCAGTCCTCGTCGCCGGGGTGGGAGTCGATCTCGGGGGCGATGGCGTAGTGGGCGGTGCCGAGCACGTGGTGCATGCTGAGGTTCTCGTCGTCCACGGCGGCGAGCACCTTGCGGATGGACGCGATGGACAGCCGTCCCACCTCCAGCAGCGCGCGAATCAGCCGCAACCGGCGCACATGGCTCTCGCCATACTCCGCCCTGGTGGCCGCGGTCTGCTCCCCGGCGGGAAGCAGGCCTTCGCGCAGGTAGTACTTGATCGTCGGAATGGGGACGCCCGACGCGGCGCTGAGCTGGGATATCCGCATTGTTGGATAGTACAGCTAACTAACCGGGGAGGGTCACCCGAGTGAGTGAGACGCGATCCTCCTGGTGGAGGATGATCCATGAACGACTGGTCTCTTAGAGTCTTTGGTCGTAGGAGCCAACACGGGGGGAAGTTTCGGTGCTCAGATTCTCCGATACGAGTGACTTCACGGGAGAGAACCTCACCCAGGCCCTGGAGGATTACCTGTCCCGCTGGGCCGAGCGGTCCGGCATCGTGGTCGAGACGTGGGCCCTGCCCGCCACGGCCGTGCCCCGTGATCTCGCTCGGGCGGTGTACGCGACGGTCGTGGAGGCCCTGGCCAACGTCGAACGGCACAGCGGCGCCGAACATGTCTCCGTCGCGGTCACGCTGGGCGCCGGTGGCCTGCGGATGACCGTCAGCGACGACGGCACCGGGTTCGCCGAGGATCGGCCGGGCCGCTCCGAGGGGAGGGGGCTGACCGGCATGCGGGCCTGTTTCGCCGAGGTGGGCGGCACGCTCACGATCAACAGCGTTCAGGGAGGCGGAACCACGATCACGGGCGCCGTCCCGCTGTGAGCCCGGCCGCTCATGTGCTTCCTCGGAGCGAGGGACGGACGTCGATGACCGTCATTCCCGCGGCGAGCGCGGCGGTCACTCCCTCGTCGGTGTCCTCGTAGGCGACGCAGGTATGGGGGGCGACGCCCAGGAGCCGTGCCGCGAGCAGATAGACATCGGGGGCGGGCTTGCCGTACCGGACGTCGTCCCTGGTGACCACGGCGTCGAAGAGCGGGCGCAGGCCGGTGGCGCGCAGGGTCCCCTCCACCGCCTCGCGCCTCCCTCCGGAGGCGACGGCCATCGGCACCCGGCCCCGGTGCGCCTCGGCGACGGCGGTCACCTGCGGGTGGGGGGTGACGGTGTGGATCAGCCATTGATAGGTGTCCAGTGCCGCCGCCCGGATCGCGGAGTGGTCCAGCTCGGCGCCGGTCTCGATCTCCAGCTCGGTCAGTAGCCGGTCGCCGGACAGTCCGGTGCGCGCCCGGTACCACGCCGGGTCGAGTTCCACCTGCCAGTCCGCCAGGGCCGTCCGCCACGCGGTCTCGTTGGCGGAGGCGGTGTCGACGAGGGTGCCGTCGCAGTCGAAGACGAGGGCGCTATAGGGCGCGACGGGCTGGAGTCGTTGATCGAACATGATCGCCTAACGCGTGACTGCAAGTGATCTTCACTAAGACTATCGCCGAACATACCGAGCAAGCGCTTGCCTAAGAAGCATGGGCGCGTTAGCGTGACGGGCGACGGCCGTGATCCGGAAGGCGATCGGATGGCGAGGAACATCCCGGCCGCCGCACCCGCGTGACCGGGCTTCCGCAGGGCGTCGCCGAGGACGCCGGGCGATGAGGTCCTCACACGGAACGCCGCCCGCCCCACGGCGACCGGCGGCCCACGAGCGTCGCTCGCCGGAGTAGATCGCGCCCTGCTTCGGCGGGCGACACCAACCGCTGTCAGGAGTCGCATGCGGGACAAGGCGGCCATCGCCGGGATCGGGATGACGACCCTGACACGCGAGTCGGGCAGGACCGAGCTGGAGCTCGCGGTCGAGGCGTCCCGGCTCGCGCTGGCCGACGCCCGCCTGGAGGCGGAGGCGATCGACGCGGTCCTGAGCTACCACATGAACGACTCCGCCCCGGTGGTCCAGGTCTCCAGGGCGCTGCGGATCGAGAAGCTGGGCTGGCACAACGACATCACCGGCGGCGGCACCCAGGCGGCGTCCATCCTGGGTGACGCGGCGATGCTGATCTCCGCCGGTCTCGCGCGCAACGTGCTGGTCTACCGGGCGCTGAACGGCCGCTCCGGCAGGCGCATGAACACCGTCTCCACCGGCCCGCAGGAACGCTTCACCGTCCCCTACGGCATGGCCGGGCCGATCCCGATGTTCGCCCTGGCCGCCCAGCGCTACCTGCACGAGACCGCCCTCACCGAGGAACACCTGCACGCGGTCGTCGCCCAGTCCCGCGACAACGCCGCGGCCAACCCCCGCGCCCTGCGCCGCGACCCGCTGTCCCTGCGGGACTATCTCGCCAGGCCGTACGTCTGCTCGCCGCTGCGGACCGTGGACTGCTGCCAGGAGACCGATGGCGCCTGCGCGCTGGTGATCCGTGACGCGCGGCTCGCACCCGACGCCCCCCGGATCCACAGCGTGGTCAGGGGAGGCGGCCCCGGCTGCTCGTCCATGGACCGCTCACCCGATGTGAGCGCGATCTTCTCCGGGTACGTCGCCCCGATGCTGTGGGAGGCCTCGGGCATGGGCCCGGAAGACGTGGACGTCGCGCTGCTCTACGACGCCTACTCCTGGCTGGTGCCCCGGCAGCTGGAGGACTTCGGCCTGGTCGCCCGGGCGGACCTCGGCGAGTTCCTGCTCAAGCGCCGCCACGCCACGGTCAACCCGCACGGCGGACTGCTGTCGGAGGGGTACGTGCACGGGCTGAACAACGTGGCGCAGGCCGTACGGGAGCTCAGGGCGGGACGGCGGACGGCGCTGGTGACCGGGTTCGGCGGCAGCTACGGCAGCGCCGCGCTGCTGACCCGTTAGTGTCATGCGCCTGAAATTCGTCGGCAATATGTGGCTCGCGCCAGCCAGTCGCCCAGCTGGGTGGTGAAGTCAGCCGGGCAGGTGAACGACCGGCCAGGCAGAAACGAGGTTTCCAGATAGCCATTGGCCCGCTCGACCAGGCCCTGGCCTCTGGATCGGCCGGGCTGCATTGGATGACCCTGATGCGGCGCGCCCCTCACCCGGTTCCGCTCAGAGCACGGGCCCGTAGTCCGCGACGGTCTGGACGAAGGCGCGGATCAGCGGGGTTTCCGAGGTGGTACGCCAGACGAGGGCCCACTCGCAGGATGGGGCGTCACGGATGGGCACGAAGACCAGGCTGGGCCAGGGATAGAAGTCGGCCGCCTCGCCCGCGACACCGGCGACGCTCTGGCCGGAGGCGACCACGCTCAGCACCTCCTGCAAGGTGGAGACCTGCTGCCCCCGGGGAATGGGCCGGCCCGAGGGGGTGTGGTAGGGGGCGAGGGTCGCCTCCATGTAGGCCGGGATCGACCTGCCCGTCACCATGGGGCAGTCAGCGAGATCTTCCAGGCAGATCGAATCGCGCTCGGCGTAGGGATGGGAGGGGGCGACCATCAACATCACCGGCGAGGTGTGCGTCACCGGGCCGACGGCCAGGTCGGGCTCACGGACCGGTAGCCACAGTAACGCCACATCGACCTCTCCTGATCGCAGCAGGTCCAGCGGAGACGGCGGCTGGATCTCGCGATGCCGGAGGCGGGCACCCGGATGGAGGGTCTGGAACAGCTCGAGGGCACCGCCCATGACCTGGGAGTGCGGGCCCATCGTGCCCAGCGTCAGCGTCCCCGAAGTGCCGTGGACGATCTGGACCGCGGCCTCAACCCCGGCTGTGATCTGCCGGTATCCGGCACCGAGGTCGCGCTGGAGCTGCCGGCCGAGCGGAGTGAGTCGCACGGTGCGGGTACTGCGGTCGAACAGGGGCGCGCCGATGCGGCGTTCCTGCTTTTTGATCGCCTGGCTGACCCGAGCGGGGGTGATGTGGAGCCGCTCGGCGGTCCGGCCGAAGTGCAGCTCTTCGGCCAGGGTCAAAAAGATCTCGATGTCCCGCAGCTCCATCGTCCCTCCTGGATTGTGAATCTATCGCTAAACGGTGTATTACCGAGATTGTTATTGTTGAGGTGACAGATTCGGTCGAAGCTGGAGAAGGCGAACGTGCCGACTCCGGGCGCTTCGGTCGCCGGTACCGCTTCGGCCTGCCGGCCGCGCACGTCACCGCCAACCAGCAGTACGGCCGCGAGCATGTTGGAGCCGGCCGAGTTGACCGGAAAGAGCCACAGCCTGGAACGCGTGATCTTCTTTTCCGATGCCGTCATCGCGATCATGCTCACGCTGCCGGCCATCGAGTTGCCCATACCGGAGGTCCATGACCCATGTAGCTGTGGGAGGGCCTCGCGGCACACGGCTCGCAGTACATCGCGTTCCTGATCTCGTTCTTCGTGATCGCCGCCACGTGGACCGCGCACCACATGCTCTTCGTTCACGTCAGCCGCACCAACCCGCCCCTCATCACGCTGAACCTCATGGCCCTGTTCGGCTACGTGCTGATCCCCTGGGCGAGCAAGACGCTCGGCGAGGTGCCCAACGGGGCAGGAGTGGTCGTCTACTCGGCGGCCATGGCGTTCCTGGGCGGCACCATGCTCCTCATCGTTCGACACGTCGTACGCTCCGGGCTCCTGGACCCCGGTGCCCCACGCGGCGTCATCAGCGGGATCCGGATTCGGGCATTTCAGGCATATTTCCGGCATCGTCGGAGCCGTATCCCGGGGTGCTGCCGCCGAACGCGCCGAGCGGGTTCTGCACGTTCTGGCGAGCGGAACCTAACGTGGCACTTTCCTGCGGTATGCGGCAATCGCCACCTCAAGGGCGAAGACGGCATATCCGCAGGTCACGCTCAAACCTGCCCATGGCGGGAGCGGGTAATAGCCCCCCAGCAGTGACGGGTCCACGTCCACATGCGCGAACGTGGGGACGCTCTGCGTGATCGCGAACCCGGCGGCGGGGGTGATCATCAGCAGCCATGGCGCCAGACCCGCGGTCGCCAGCAGGTAGGGCACGACGACCAGCGCGATGGCCAGCCCGATGGCGACGACGGCCCGCTTGACCAGCGCGGCCAGGCCCAGAGCCAGCACGGCGGCGGCCGCGGTCAGCGCCGCGTAGCCGACGATCACCCGCAGTTCGGTACCCAGGGTGATCGGCTGGATCGGGTTCTGATTGGCACGCAACATCGCCAGGCCAGCAGGGACCACGGCCCCCGAGGTCACCAGCCCCGCCACGAACGCGACCACGCCGACCACCGCGGCCTTGGCCGCCAGCAGCCGCGCTGGATGCGGCTCGGCCGGCGGGCTGGTCCTGATCAGTCCGCGCCGATGTTCCGTTGTGAAGAACGTGACCGCCGCCACGAGCATCGGGATCAGTCCCACGGCCCCGCCGATCAGCATGAGGTCGGCGCGTAGACCGCCCTCTACCGTGGCGGGCCCGATGTCACCGCTCCCGGTCACGATGAGCTTGTCGCCGGACTCGACGACCCCGCCCGGGTGATGCGGGGTCTTGCCGTCGGACTCCATGACGACGCCGACGTCGTCGCGGCGCCACGAACCGTTTGCGTCCTGCAGCGTGATCTGGTCGAAGGTGGCGGTGGCCTGGGCGAAGGCTTGCGCCATGTCCCACAAAGCGCCTGGCGAGGTGGCGAACAGCCCGATCTCGACCGTCTCCGGCAGCCCGGTCAACTTGACCGTGCCGACCTCGGTCCACGTTTTGCCGTCGTCTGACTCGTAGCCGGTGATGGTGTCGCCCGACCTGGTCAGCCGCAGCCACTGCGGGCCATTGTGAGGACCGCCGGGCACGTCGTGGATGTAGTTGTACTGCATCCGCACGCCGTGATCTCCGGTGAGCATGACGGCGGCATACGGTGTGCCCTGCTTGAGGCTCTGCCTGACCAGGAGGCCGGCCTTCGCCCACGGCACCATCCCCTCCTTGATGTTGCGCACCCCGGGTACGGCGTCCGGCAGCCGGATCTGCCCGGTCATCTCCGACACGCGGGCGGTGATGCTGCCGTTCCCCTTGAGCGGCTGGTGCACGAAGTAGTACTTGTCCATCACCGCCGTGCCGTCGGGACCCACCAAAGGCGCGGGGCAGGGGCCCTCCCCCTTCCCAGTCACGCAGGCGCTGTGGGCGCCCCCGGCGATCAGCAGTCCGAGCGACACGGTGACCAGCACGGAGGCCGCCATGGCGAGCACCCAGCCCCGCGCGGAGCGGAACTTGGTCCACTCCGCGCGCAGCATCTGAGCGAAGCCGTCCCGCCCGGCCCGCCGGCTGGATTGGTGAGGCGTGAATGAACTCATGCCGACGGTTGTACGCGGCACCCGGTTCCAGCCGGGTCGCAGCCGCTGCGACCCGGCTGCGACCGGGGACCTGGCATCGTTGACCCATGGCACCTCGACCCGGCGGCCGGTTCGACCGCCCCGCCCGCACGACGACCGGCGGTGAGTGGCGGTGAGGGTCCTCGTCGTCGAGGACTTCGAGGTCCTCGCCCGCTCCATCGGAACCGGGCTGCGCCGCGAGGGCATGGCCGTCGACGTCGTCCTGGACGGAACCGCCGCCCTCGACCGCCTGGCCGCCACCCGCTACGACGTGGTGATCCTCGACCGCGACCTGCCCGGCGTCCACGGGGACGAGATCTGCCGGCGACTGGCCCACGGCCGCTGTGAGACCCGCGTGCTGATGCTCACCGCCTCCGGCACGATCGAGGACCGCGTCGACGGGCTCAGCCTCGGCGCCGACGACTACCTGCCCAAGCCTTTCGCGTTCGCCGAACTGGTCGCCCGCGTCCGTGCCCTGGCCCGCCGCGCCGCCCCGCCGCTACCGCCGACCCTGGCATGCGGGGACATCACCCTCGATCCAGCCCGCCGTATCGCGTTCCGGGCCGGCCGGCGCCTTGAGCTGAGCCCCAGGGAGTTCGCCCTGCTCGAATGCCTGCTCGCCGTACCCGGCCTGGTCATCTCCGCCGAGGAACTGCTCGAGCGCGTCTGGGACGAGGCCGCCGACCCCTTCAGCAGCGCCGTCAAGCACACCATGCACCGGTTACGGGCCAAACTCGGCGACCCGCCCGTGATCGAGACCATCCGCGAAGGCGGCTACCGCATCGGATCGTCATGACCTCCCAGCAGCTCGCCAGAAAGTCCCTGCAGACGCGGCTCGCGCTCGCCTATGCGGCGGGCATCTATGCCGCCGGAGTCCTCGTGCTCCTATTCGTCGCCGTCCCGCTCGCCAGCATCAATGCGGCCACACCCATAGGCCACCCCTCATCGAGTGCGATCATCGAAACCGGGCCCGGGATCAGCCTGCCCCAACTCCTCACGGGATCCGCCGTCGCCCTGATCCTTCTGATTCCCGTCGCGCTGGCCCTCGGCTGGTTCGTCTCCGGCCGGTTCCTGCGCCCGCTGCGCGCCATCACCGCCACCGCCAAAATCATCTCCGCCGGAAACCTCCACCGGCGCCTTGACCTCGGCGAGCCCATGGACGAGCTGACCGAACTCGGCCACACCCTCGATGACCTGTTCGCCCGCCTTCAAGCCTCTTTCGACGCCCAACGCCACTTCGTTGCCAATGCCTCCCACGAGCTGCGCACCCCTCTCGCCGGCCTGCGCACCCTCCTTGAAGTCGCCCTCGCCGACCCCGATGCCGACACCGACACCCTGCGCTCGGCCTGCCAGGAGGCCCTCGCTCTCGGCGGACACCAGGAGCGGCTCGTCCAAGCACTGCTCGCCCTGGCCACCAGCGAGCGCGGCGTCACCCGCTGGGACACCCTCGACCTCGCCCGCATCGTCGAAGGAGTGCTCGCCTCCCGCCGCGACCAAGCAACACAGAAAGGCGTTGGCCTCGCCGAACACCTAACGCCCGCAGTGACGGTCGGGGACCCGAGACTGATCGAAAGCCTCGTCGCCAACCTCATCGACAACGCCATCCGCCACAACCACCCAGACGGGCACGTAAAGATCACCACGCAGACCTCCGGCACGCAGGTGGCCCTTACGGTCACCAATAGCGGGCCGGTCATCCCCGACAACCAGATCCAGCGCCTCTTTCAACCCTTCCAGAAACTGGCGTCCGATCGTCACGGCCGTCGCGACGGCTACGGCCTCGGCCTCGCCATCGTCAACGCCGTCACTCAAGCTCACCGCGCCACCCTCACCACCAGCGCACGCCCCGAAGGCGGCTTGTCCATCACCGTGCAGTTCGCGCGTGCATCTCATCCGAACCATCCGTAACTCAGGGGGCGACTGCGCAAGGGCGGCACCCTGCCGCCCGCATCGAAGCGCTGCTCGCCGCGGAGACCACCCTCGCCGCCCGCTACACCAGCCCATGAGAGTCTGGTAGGGGAGCCCTCAAGAGCGGGCGAGGCCGTCCACCTGTGGGAGTGGCGAGCGCGGTGAGCAGGGCCGGCTCGCCTCGAATGCGACCGCGTCCGCTGGCTCGCCGCACTCAGGCGGCCAGCTCGATGTCAGTGAAGTCGATCTCCTTCAGCAGCGGGTCGAACGGGTCGGGCCGGCGGTGCAGGTCGTCGGTGGCGTAGGCACCGAAGTGGCTGATGTGGGCGCGCAGGTAGGGCGCGATCTGGCCGAGCTGGTCAGCGGTGATCTGCCAGCCTTCGGTGACCAACTGCCGCACGATGTCGGAGATGTCCAGGGCGTTGTGGAAGACGACCAGGTTGGCCAGCAGGGTGTTGAACTTGATCAGTTTCTCCTGCTCTTCGGGGTCGTTGTCGGCCAGCACCCCGCCGAACCTCAGCCATTTAGCGAAGCCGTTGTAGGACTCGACCTTGTCGGTCGCTGCGGTCACGCGCGCCCGCAGCGCCGGGTTGGCCAGATAGCGCAGCATTATGCAGCTCACATAGGATCGGTCACCGCCTCGTCGTGCAGGCGCAGCATGAGGAGCGCGTGCGCCACGGTTCCGCCCGCCCGTACGGCGGCGGCCACGAAGGCGGTCTCCGCGAGTTCCTCGGCGGTGACACCGGCGTCGCGCGCCTGGCGGGTGTGGGTGTCGATGCAGTAGTCGCACTGTGTGGTCAGCGCGACCCCGAGGGCGATCATCTCGCGGTAGCGGAGCGGCACGACCCCGTCGGACCGGCCGGCGGCGTGGTGGAGCTCAAGGAACGCCGACGACTCGACGGGAGCCAGCTCCCGGAGACGGGGGATCATGTTCATGTCGGAAGGGTGTTTGTAGCACATGTCCTGATCAAATCCCGTGCGTGCGGGGCACGTCCAAGTCCGTCTCCGACCGGGTGGGAAAGCTGTTGATATCGTCCCTGCATGGACCTCCGGCGACTGGCGTATTTCGTGGCCGTCGCCGAGGAGGGCAACGTGGGGCGGGCGGCTCGCCGGCTGCACATGTCGCAGCCGCCCCTGAGCCAGCGCATCCGCGAACTCGAATCCGAGCTGGGCTGCGCCCTGTTCCAGCGGACGCCAACCGGGATGCGCCTGACCCGGCCAGGTGAGGTCCTGCTCGGCGAGGCTCGGGAGCTGCTGTCCAGAGTCGACACCGCGCGCGAGAAGGTGCGTGCCGCAGCGGGCGCGCAGCGTCTCGTGGTCGGTGTGCTCGGGCCCGGCGAGCAGGCGCTGTCGGCGCGGGTCGCCCTGAACTTCCGGCGTGCCCATCCCGAGGCACGGGTCGAGCTCCACCAGGGCGGGTTCTCCGACCCGACGATGGGACTCGCCGCGGGTGTCGTCGATCTCGCGGTCAGCTGGGCTCCGTTCGACACCACGGGCCTGGTCGTGCAGGAGGTGGCCGAGGAGCCGTGCGTCGCCGTGCTGCCCGTCGGCCACCCCCTGTCCGAGGCCGAGGCCGTACGGCTCGCGGACCTCGCCTCGTGCTCGTGGGTGCGGCTCCCGGCGGAGGCGGACACGCGGTGGCGGGCGTTCTGGCAGCCGGTCGGTGACGGCACTGGCTCCGAGGTCCGTTCCGTCGACGAATGCCTGCACGCCGTGCTGTGGGACGGAGCCGTGGCAATGGTCCCCTCCCGGGTCACCCGGCATCCCCCCACGGAGGGCGTGGTGTTCCGCCCCATCGTGGACGCCCCGCCGAGCCGGATGGTCCTCACATGGCGCAGGAGCGACGCCTCGCCTCTCGTGACGGCGTACGTCCGCCTGTTCGCGGAGGTTCATCGAGCGGCGCCGCGACCGGAGCGCTGAGTCCTGTCCTAGGGGCGGCGGCGCGGGCGGCGCCGGGGCCGAGAGGTCGCCGGAATTCTTGGGGTTCGCGCGAAATGATGGCATTCCCACAGACATGGAAGGGGTGTCCGCACACCGAACCGACAAGGGAGACCAGCCATGGGGACCGCCCGTGGGTAACGACCGGCTGGCCAGATTCGAGACCGCTTACGCGGAGACGTACGACCAGATAACCGCCTATGCCGCGCGCCGCTGCGACTCGCCGCAGGACGCGGCGGACGTCGTGGCCGAGACCTTCGCCGTCGCCTGGCGCCGGGTGGAGGAACTGCCGCAGGGGGACGAGGCCAGGTTGTGGCTGTACGGCGTGGCACGCAACGTGCTGGCCAACCACCGCCGTGGCGAGATCCGCCGCCAGGCGCGCAGCGCCGAGCTCGACCTGGAGATGGCCGACCTCTACGGCCGCTCGCCCGACAGCGGTGTCGAGCTGAGCACGATCGGCCAGGTGTTCCGGAGCCTCTCCGGCGACGACCGCGAACTGCTGTCGCTGGTCGCCTGGGAAGGCCTGGAACGCGAGGAGATCGCGAAGGTGCTGGGAGTGTCACGCAACGCCGTACGCATCAGGCTTCACCGCGCCCGCAAGCGCTTCTCACGCGCGCTCGCCCAGGCCGGCGTCCTGTTCGAGACAGAGAGCCGGATGGTTCCGGCGGGGAGGTCACTGTGAGGAACATCGACGACCTGGTGAGACCGCTGGCAAGGGTCGAACCCGGGAAGCCGGGAGGCCGCTCGTCCGGCGCGGGGGCGCGGGCGCTGCTGGCCTCGATCACGGCCGAGGAACCGGACATGGCCGTGGAGAGGCCGCGCCGGGCGCGTGTGTACGGCCCGCGGAGGCTCGTCCTGGGGCTGGCCGCCGCGGCCGCGCTCGCCACGGGCGTCGTCGTCGGCCCAAGCCTGCTGGAGGACGGCCGGGGCGTGGCGACCTCCTACGCCAGCACGGAGATCGACATCCGGCTGGAGGGTGACGAGTACGTCGCCCGGATCAAGGACCCCTACGCCGACCACGAGAAATACAGCAAGGCGTTCAAGGCGGTCGGCCTGGACGTCGAGGTGAGCGTGGCCCCCGTCTCGCCGAGAGCCGTCGGTCAAGTGGTCTCGGGAAGCGCGGACAACGGGTCCGGAACGGGCAGTTGGACCGCGGGGACGGAGGACGCGGAAGGGAAAGAGTGCAAGGCGGGGGAGGAGGGGTGCTTCCTGCTGCTCCGCATTCCGGCCGACATGAAGGAGGCTTGGTTCAAGCTGGGACGTCAGGCCGAGCCTGGTGAGGCTTACCAGAACGCCGGTGACGCCACCGCCGAAGGCGAGGAGCTGGCCGGGGTCAAGGTGCGCGGCCGCTCGGTTGGGAAGGTCATGGCCGAGGTGCGCAAGCGCGGCCTGACGGCCGAGTTCACCCTCGTGGTGCCGCAAGACAATGAGGGGCACGGAGAGGAGCCCCTGACAGCCGAGCAGGCCGGCGACGACTGGACCGTCTGGGACGCCGTCCCGGTCAAGGCCGGGACGGTACGGCTGATGGTCACTCGCGAGCACCTGGACCACAACCCGCTCTACGCTCCGGACTCCCCGCCGGAGTCCTGAGAGGTCGCGTCCGGGCCGGAGCCGGTCCGGCACGTCCGGTGAGGGTCGCGGCTGTTTCCGGTGGCCGATCTACGGGCGGTGCCGGAGCGCGGTGAAGGCCGCATGACTGACCCCCGCCTCGCCCGGCGTGACGATCTGGCTCGCGGCGAGCCACGCCGCGGCTCCCGCCCCGTCGCCCGCGACGACGACGGGCACGCCCCACCGCTGTTCCAGAAGGTCCCGTACGGCATGCCGTACGGGACCTTCGCTCGTCAGGACGCTTCCGGCGAGCACGATGGGGGAGTGGTCGCCGGGGACGCGGACTTCGGCCGCGGTGGCCGCGAGCCTCCTGGCCGCCTCGGCGACGATGCTCAGGGCCGCCGGATCGCCGCGTTCGGCGGCCCGGCTGACCAGGGGCGCCAGCTCGGCGAGGGCCAGGGGAGGCCGTGCCTGGACGGCCGTCGCCAGGAGGTCGACCGGCTCCCGCCCGGGAACCGGGACGCCGGGTAGGCCGAGCAGATGCTCCACCACCGACCGGACGAGCAGACCCGCGGCGCCGCCGTGCCGCGCGTCTTCGGCATCCGCCTCAGAGGCCCCGCACGCCGCCGGGGCGAAGCCGGTGGGGGCGGGCGCGGTGGTGCGGTGGGGTGGTGTGCCGGTGGGGGTGATCATCCGGTGGGGTGACGCGGGGGCGGGGGTGGGGGCGGTGACTTCGTGGGGTGGTGCGGTGGCGGGGGTGGTTGCCGTGTGGGGGTCGTGTGGTGTGCCGGTGGTCGCGAGGGTTCGGATGGTGAGCTTGGCGGCGGCGCGGCCGATCCAGAAGGCCGAGCCCTCGTCGCCGAGCTGCCAGCCGTAGCCGTCGGCCAGGTCGGCCTGCCGGTTGGCGATAATTTTTGCCGCTATGGCGCCCGTTCCGGCGATCAGCACGGTGCCGTGGGGTTCCGCCGTACCGGCGGCGAAGGCCACCGCGACGTCGCCGATCACCTGGGGTTCGACGACCAGCCCGGTTTCGGACCAGGCCGCGTCGAAGATCGCGCGGGCGGCGGGATCTCTGAGCACCCCGCATCCGGCCATGCCCACCACCGCCGCCCTGACCTGCGACGGGTCCACCCCGGCCAGGGCGGACCGCACGGCGCCCCCGATGTTCGCGCAGGCTTCGCGCACTCCTTGCGCCGCCGGGTTTCCACCGCCCGCGCGGCCGTGCGCGACCCGGGAGCCAGTGGGGGAGGCGATCACGACACGGGACGATGTGCCTCCGGCGTCGACGCCGAGAACCAGACTCATGGCGAAAATTATTGTCGTTAACCCTTGACTAGGCTAGAGGGTGAGCATAATTTTCACCGCAGAAATGAGAGGGGTGGCAGTGGAACTGCTGAGCCGGGTACGCGCCGGGCTGGATGAGATGCCAGAGGCGCTGCGGCGGGTCGCGGAATTGATCATCAGTGATCCGGCCGAGGCCGCGCGGTCGACGATCGTCGATCTGGCGGAGCGCAGCGGCACGAGCACCGCGACGATCACCCGGTTCTGCCGGGCCTTCGGGTTCGGCGGATACGCCGAGCTGCGCGTGGCGCTCGCCACCGAGACCGGCCGGGCGGCGCAGGCCCACTGGGAGACCGACATCGGCGGGGAGATCCTGCCCGACGACGGGCTCGGCCGGGTGCTCAACGTGGTCGCCAACAACGACACCCGGCTCATCCAGGAGACCGCGAGCCAGCTCGATCTGGACGTCGTGGAGAAGGTCGCTCAGGCGATCGTCCGAGCCGGACGGGTCGTGCTGTTCGGGGTGTCGAGCAGCGCGGCCGTGGCCAGCGAGATGGAATACCGGCTGCAGCGCATCCGCGTCCCCTGCTGGGGCCGATCGGACGCGCACAGCGCGCTGACCGACGCGGCGCTGCTGCGCGAGGGCGACGTAGCGATCGGCATCTCGCACAGCGGCCGGACCCGCGAGGTGATCGAGGTCCTCGCCGAGGCGGCCAGCCACGGGGCGACCACCGTCGCCGTCACCTCGCACCCCAGGTCACCACTCGCCGAGGTGGCCGAGCTGGTGATCACCACCGCGAGCCGGGAGACCACCTTCCGGGCCGAGGGCTTCGCCGCGATCCACTCCCAGCTTCTCGTCCTCGACGTGGTCTACGTCGCCGTCGCCCAGCGCACCCACGAGCGCACGAAGGAGGCGTTCGACCTGACCGTCAGAGCCGTCGAGAGCCACCGCATGCCCGAAGAGGCTCCCCCCAGACGAAGGAGAACCGACCAGTGAGCGACAGCACCGCCGACCTCATGGCGCCGTCGTGCGGAGACGGTACGGCACGACCGAAGACCGTCGGCGCCGAGGTCTACGCCGGGGTGGTGGGCGACCTGGTCCGCAGGGTCCCGGTGACCCAGGCCGAGGCCGTACGCCGCGCCTCCGGAATGTTCACCGCCGCGCTGGAACGCGGCGGTGTCATCCAGGCCTTCGGCTCCGGCCACTCCGAGGCCGTAGCCATGGAGATCGCCGGCCGGGCGGGCGGGCTGGTGCCGACCAACCGTCTCACCCTGCGCGACATCGTCCTGTACGGCGGAGCACCGGCATCCGAGCTCGACCGCTATGACCTGGAGCGTGACCCCACGGTCGCCCACCGGATCTACGAGCTGGCCCCGATCTCCCCCCAGGACCTGTTCGTCGTCATCTCCAGCTCCGGCGTCAACGGCGTCGTCGTGGAGCTGGCCACGATCGTCAAGGAACGCGGTCACGACCTGATCGCCATCACCTCCCTCGCGCACAGCCGCGCCGTGCCGTCCCGTCACCCCTCGGGACGCAAGCTCTACGAGCTCGCCGACGTCGTCCTCGACAACGAGGCCCCCTACGGTGACTCGGTGATCCCGCTGCCCGGCGGCGGTGCGGTGGGCGCCGTCTCCACCATCACCTCCGCGTTGCTCGCCCAGCTCGTGGTCGCCGAGGTCGTGCGCCACGCCCTGGAAGCCGGCCAGACCCCGCCGCTCTACCTGTCGGCCAACGTCCCCGAGGGGGACGCCCACAACCTCGCCCTCGAAGCCCGCTACGCCGGTCGCATCCGCCGCGGGGGATGACCCCGAATCACGGGGCCGACCTTAAGTCGCCGGGCTGCCCCTGACCCACGGGGCTGACCCGCGTCCCAGGGCTGACTCGTATCCCGGGACTGACCCCGCATCCCGGGACTGACCCCGCATCACGAGGCCGACCCCGCATCACGAGGCCGACATCGACCCGCTGACCTCAGGCTCCCGCGTCGTCCGGACGCCTGATCGTTCACCCCCTGACCTGCTCAAAGCTCAAAGGCTGTGTTCGCCATGCCGCAAAATGTGTTCCCCCTGCCGCAGAACGCCCCGCCGTCCGCCAGGCCGTACACCACTCCCTCCCGCCGTGAGCTCCTCCGCGGAGCCGCCGCTCTCATCGCCCTCGGCCCGCTCGCGGGCTGCGCCACCGCCGGCGGTTCCCCCTCCGGGGGCGCCACGGCCTCCGCCGGGCCGGTCACCAAGGACAACCCGCTCGGCGTGGTCGCCAAGGACCCGCTGGAAGTCGTCATCTTCAAGGGCGGTTACGGCGACGACTACGCCAAGTTCGCCGGCCGGCTCTACACCGAGCGCCACGCCGGGGCGCGGATCACCCACGCGGGCATGCAGAACGTCGGCCAGGTCATGCAGCCCCGCCTGGTCGCCGGGGACCCGCCGGACGTCATCGACAACACCGGCGCGGGCCGCCTCGACCTGGCCACCCTGGTCGCCGACAAGCAGCTGCGGGACCTGACGCCGCTGCTCGACGCGCCCTCGCCGGACGACCCGGCCGTGAAGGTGCGCGACACGCTGCTGCCGGGCGTGGTCGCCGGTGGGTCGTACGACGGCACGCCGTACGTGCTGGACTTCGTCTACACGGTCTGGGGCCTGTGGTACAGCTCCTCGCTGTTCGCCAAGCACGGCTGGACGTATCCGCGGACCTGGGCGGAGATGCTCACTCTTGGCGACGAGATCAAGAAGGAGGGCATCGCTCCCTGGACCTATCAGGGGAAGTTCCCCGAATACATGAACGACCCGCTGCTCACCATGGCCGCCAAGGCCGGGGGCATGGAAATGGTCGCGGCCATCGACAACCTCCAGCCCGGCGCCTGGCGGCACGAGGGAGTCAAGGCCGCGCTGGAGGCGTTCGCCGAGCTGGCCGGCCGCGGGCACATCCTGAAGGGCTCGGAGGCCCTGTCCCACACCGAGGCGCAGACCGCCTGGTGTCAGGGGAAGGCGGCCTTCATCCCGTGCGGGTCGTGGCTGGAGAGCGAGCAGGCCAAGGTCACCCCGGCCGGGTTCGACATGGTCGTGGGCGCGACCCCGCGCCTGTCGGAGTCCGACAAACTCCCCGCCGGCGCGATCCAGGCCGCGGCGAGCGAGTCGTTCGTGGTCCCGGCCCAGGCCAAGAACCCCGCCGGAGGCCAGGAGTATCTGCGGCTGCTGCTGTCCAGGCAGTCGGTACGCAAGTTCGCCGAGCTCACCAGTGCCATGCCCGTGGTCAAGGGAGCGCTCGAAGGCCTCACCCTGTCCAGCGGCCTGGCCTCGGTGGGCAAGCTGGTCGGCGCGGCCGGGCAGGACGCCTTCGCCTACCGCTTCCGCACCTGGTACGCCCCGCTGGCCAAGGCCGTCGACGACGCCACCGGCGAGCTCCTCACCCGCCGTATCGACCCCGGGCAGTGGACCGACCGGGTCCAGAAAGCCGCCGACGCGGTGGCCAAGGACTCCACGATCAAGAAGTACCGGCGATCATGAGACACGGACGGCGGCGGTTCGTCGCCGCGTTCCTGGCGATCCCGTTGGTGCTCTACACCGTCCTGGTGCTCTCGCCGTACGCGCAGTCGTTCTACCTGTCGCTGACCGACTGGCGCGGGGTGTCGGCGCGGGCGGAGTTCGTCGGGCTCGACAACTTCGCCCGGCTGCTGGAGGACCCGCAGATGTGGGCGGGGCTCAGGAACAACGGGATCATGCTGCTGGTCGTGCCGGCCGCGACGATCCTGCTGGCGCTGTTCTTCGCCACCATGCTCAACCTGGGCAGAGGCACACGGGGGGTGCGCGGGGCAGAGATCTACAAGGTCGTCTACTTCTTTCCGCAACTGCTGTCGGTCGCGGTCCTCGGCGTTCTGTGGCAGTTCGTCTACACGCCCAACTCCGGGCTGCTCAACGGGATTCTCGAAGCGGTGGGCATCGAGGGGCGGTCCTGGCTCGCGGATCCGGGAACGGCGCTGTGGGCGGTGATGGCGGTCATCGTGTGGAGCTCGGTCGGGTTCTACGTGGTGCTGTTCAACGCCGCGATGCAGTCGATCCCCCGCGAAATCCTGGAGGCGGCGCTGGTGGACGGCGCCGACCGGCTCACCACCTTCCGCAGGATCGTGCTGCCGCTGGTGCGGGACAACATCCAGGTCGCCTTCATCTATCTCGGCATCGCCGCGCTCGACGGGTTCGCGATCGTGCAGATCATGACCGTCGGCCCCGGCGGCCCGGACGGCGCGACCGAGGTTCTGGGCCTTGGCCTGTACCGCAACGCCTTCACCTACGGGAAGTTCGGCTATGCCTCGGCCCTGGGGGTGGTGCTGTTCTTTCTCACCCTGACCCTCGCGGTCCTCGTTCTGCGCGGTTCCCGTCGCGACCGGCTGGAGATGGCCTGATGACCCTTACCGAGGCGAGGCCCGTTCCGGTGACCCGCGCGCCGCACCGGCACCCCGAGGCCGATGGGAGGCGATGGGGCGGGCTGGTCCACGTGCTGCTCGCCGGTTGGGCGGCGGCGGTCACGCTGCCGCTGCTGTGGGCCGTGGCCGGTTCGTTCAAGACCGACAAGGAGATCCTCACCGGTCCGTGGGCCCTGCCCGATCGGCCTCACCCGGAGAACTGGGCCCGAGCCTGGACCGAAGCCTCAATAGGCCGATATTTCCTGAACTCGGTAGTTGTGGTCGGCGGGGCCGTCGCGCTCACCATGATGCTCGGCGCGATGGTCGCCTACGTGCTGGCCAGGTACGAGTTCCGGGGCAACCGGCTGATCTACTACCTGTTCGTCGCGGGCATGGCCTTTCCGATCTTCCTGGCACTGGTGCCGCTGTTCTTCGTGGTCCGGCAGCTCGGCCTGCTCGGCACCCACCTCGGCCTGATCCTCGTCTACACCGCCTACGCGTTGCCGTTCACGGTCTTCTTCCTCACCGCGTTCTTCCGCACGCTGCCCTCGTCGGTCGCCGAGGCGGCGTTCCTGGACGGCTGCTCGCACAGCGGCGTGTTCTTCCGGGTCATGCTGCCGATGGCCAGGCCGGGGATGGTCAGCGTGGCCATCTTCAACTTCCTGGGCCTGTGGAACCAGTATCTGCTCCCGCTCGTGCTCAACCCGTCGGAAGAGGACTACGTGCTGGCTCAGGGGCTGGCCGCGCTCGCCGTACGGCAGGGCTACGCCAGCGACTGGAGCGGCCTGTTCGCCGGGCTGACCATCTCGATGCTGCCCGTCCTCGCGGCCTATGTGATCTTCCAGCGCCGGATCACAGCCGGTCTCACCGCCGGTGCCGTGCGCTGACCTTCGTCGGGGAACCCACTAGAGAAAGAGATCGAACATGATCAGACGGTTATGGGTGGCGGCGTTCGCCGCGCCCCTGCTCGCGGCCCTGGCCGGCGTTACGACGGCTTCGGCCGAGCCGGCGCAGGCCGTACGGCTGAAGTACCGTACGACCGCGCCTCAGGCCAGGCACTTCCAGGCCGAGCCGTTGTTCGACCTGGTCAACGAGGGCTCCAGCCCCCTCCCGCTCAGCGAAGTCAAGATCCGCTACTACTTCAAGGCCGACTCCGCCGCGTCCGAGTACGACTTCGCCTGTTCCTGGGCGAGGATCGGCTGCTCCAGCGTCACCGGCAGGTTCGTCCGGCAGACGGCGCTGGACCGCTACCTGGAGGTGGGCTTCACCTCCGGCAGCCTGGCGCCCGGCGCCCGGACCTCCGACCTGGAACTGCGCTTCAACCGCAGTGACTGGCAGAACCTCAACCAGGCCGACGACCCCTCCTTCGGCCCGGACCAGAGCTCCTACGCCGACTGGACCCGCGTCACCGTCTACCGCAACGGCAACCGGATCTGGGGCACCCCGCCCGGTGGCGTCGACCCCACGCCCACCCCGACGCCCACTCCGACACCCACGGTCAACCCGCCCAAGGGCGGAGTGTTCTTCGACGACTTCTCATATACCAACTCCAGCGACCCGCGGATCGAATCTCGCAAATGGAGCGTGCGCACCAACTCCGGTGGTCCCGGCATTCCCGGTGCGTCGTGGCGGAAGGCCAACGTCACCTTCCCGACCGTCGGCGGTAACAAGGTGATGCAGCTCAAGGCGGTGACCGACGGAACCGGTGCGGGCACCTCGCAGTCGGAGATGCTGCACCAGCGCAAGTTCTTCGAGGGCACCTATGCGGCGCGGGTGAAGTTCACCGACGCCCCGGTTTCCGGCCCGGACGGAGATGAGGTCGTGCAGACCTTCTTCACGATCACTCCGCTCGAAGCGGACATGGACCCCGACTATGGTGAGATCGACTTCGAGTACCTGCCCAACGGCGGCTGGGACCTTCAGGGGCCGCTGCTGTACATGACGACGTGGGAGACCTACCGGCCCGACCCGTGGTTGGCCGACAGCACCTCCACGTTCCGCAACTCCAGCCACGCGGGCTGGCACACGCTGGTCGTGCAGGTCTCCGGCGGCGTCGTGAAGTACTACGTCGACGGCGCCCTCGCCGCCGAGCACGGCGGCAAGTACTACCCCGAGACCCCGATGTCGATCAACTTCAACCACTGGTTCATCAAGGGCGGCCAGACCGGCTCCACCCGGACCTACGTCCAGCAGGTCGACTGGGTCTACCACGCCAAGAACGAGGTGGTCAGCCCCGCGCAGGTCGGCAGCCGGGTGGCCGGCTACCGCGCGGCGTCCACCACCTTCACCGACACCATCCCCAACCCCTGACGATCCAGGCTCGCGCCCCCGGTTTCGGGGGCGCGAGCCGCGTGCCGATCAGAGCCGGACGATTCGGAGCCGTGTGATTCGGAGCGGGGTGGGTCAGACGCGGGTGATGCGGACGGCGTCGGCGATGACGAGTCCGGTGCCGGAGGTCCACCGGCTCACGCCGACGGCGTTGTAGTCCCCGGCGTTCAGGGTGAAGGTGCCGATGCTGTGCCAGCTGCCGCCTCCGGCGCGCTGGTCGACGTACACCGTCTGGTTGCCGCTGGAGGTGGAGACGATGTACGGCGCGGCGCTGTTGTAACCGGAGGTGGACGGGTACCAGACCTCGACGCGGTAGGTGCCCGTGGCGGGGATGGCGGCCCGGTACCAGGCGGGGTCGCTGGCGGCCACCGGGTCGGCGTAGCGGTAGTCGGCGCCGTAGCGCTGGCTGGAGTAGGTCGAGGTGCCCCAGTTCGCGCTGGCCGTGAACCTGCCGGCCGTGGTGTTGTCGACGATGGTGGACCAGGAACTGCTCCCGGTGACGTACTGCATGTACTTGGTCCAGTCCCAGTACGGGCCGGGGTCGGTGTGGTCGGCTCCCGGAACCTCGACGTGCCCGATGATGTGGGAGCGGTCCTTGGGGATGCCGTACTTGTCGCAGATGTAGCGGGTCAGCGCCGCCGACCCGCGGTACATGGCGTCGGTGAACCACGACGCGTTGTTGATGTAGCCCTCGTGTTCGATGCCGATGGACCTGGTGTTGTAGGTCCAGTTGCCGGCGTGCCAGGCGACGTCCTTGTCCCGCACCGTCTGCGTGACGGCGCCGTCCGAGGAGCGCACGACGTAGTGCGCCGAGACGTTGGCGCTGGGGTTCTGGAACCAGGAGATCGTGCCTGCGTACGACCCCTGGGCCACGTGGATGACCACCCGGTCGATCGCGTAGCTGGACGGGCGGCTGGATGCGGTGTAGTTGCCGGAGTAGGCGGGCACCCAGGCGGCGTCCGGGTAGTCCGCGCTGGCGACCTGGGCGTTCAGGTCGCGGGTCTGGGCGTAGGCGCCGCGCTCCGCCTGGATCGCCTGAGGCTGGACGGTGACGACCTCGCCGCCCGGGGCGGCGGCCCGGATGCCCGTGCCGAGCAGGTCGTAGACGGTGTCGGCGTACAGCCGGGCGACCTCGGCGGTCTTGGCGCCCGAGTACTTGGCCACGGTCGAATACCACCGGCCGGCGTCCTTGCGGGTGGTGGCGTCGAGTCCGAGTTCGTCGGCGTAGGCGCGCAGCACCGCGGCGCCACCCGCGATGTTGGCCGCGCTGTCGGTCTTCAGCGTCTCCACCGGCTGGGTGGTCAGCTTGGCGGCCTGCTCCAGGGTGTGGTCGGTGGGGTTGCTGACGAGGTGCATGACGCCGTATCCGCCGCTCGCGCTGGGCTGGCCGTCGTGTCCGTCGAGGTGGGTCTCGGCGTAGGCGAGGGCGACGAGCAGGTCACGGGGCACCTCGTAGGTGGCCGCCGCGCGGGCGAAGGCGTCGGTCAGGGGTTCGGCCGGAGCGGCGCTCGCGGGCCGGCCGAACGTTCCCAGCAGGAGGGTGAGGCTCGCCGACAGGATTACGGCTAATCGGTACGGTCGGCGTGCCCGGGCAGCTTCCATGGGTCCTCCTCAGGACCTTGGCATCCCGGCGATCGGGATGCCGGTGATGGCTGCACCGTAGAGTCAAAACATGACAAATGTCGATAATTGACATTACCAATCCATTAAAGGAAAATTTCCTACTTTGACTTAGATTCCGGGGCGAACCGACTACGGAGGGTTGACGCGAGGCGAAGGTAAGAATAATTTTCACTCAACCATTGATTGGGTGAAAGGAATGCCTGTGCCTGCAGGTGCGCTCGGACGAATCCAGACCGAGACGCCCGCGCTGCCCGAGGCGCTCCGCCGGGTGGGGGAGGCGATCCTGGCCGATCCCGCCGAGGCCGCGCGGTCCACGATCATCACGCTCGCCGAGCGCAGCGGCAGCTCGCCCGCGACCGTCACGCGGTTTTGCCGGGTGTTCGGCTTCGAGGGATACGCTGGGCTGCGGGTCGCGTTGGCCACCGAGATCGGGCGCGCGGCGCAGGCCCACTGGGACGCCGGGGTCGGCCACGAGATCGGCCCCACCGACCCGCTCGACGCGGCGATCGGCGTGATGGCCGCCGCCGACTCCCGGCTCATCCAGGAGACCGCCGCCCAACTGAATGCCGACACCGTCGCCCAGGTCGCCGACGCGATCACCAAGGCCCGGCGGGTCCTGATCTTCGGGGTCTCCACGAGCGGAGCGGTGGCCACCATGATGGGTGGCCGGCTGCGCCGGATCCGGGTTCCCTGCTGGAGCCACGCCGACGCCCACGAGGCGCTCGCCGACGCGGCCCTGCTGGCCAAAGGCGACGTCGCGATCGGGATCTCCCACCAGGGACGCACCCGGGAGGTGCTGGAGTCGCTCGGCGAGGCCGGGGACCGGGGCGCGCTGGCCGTCGCGGTCACCTCCTTCGCCAGGTCCCCGCTGGCCGACCTGGCCGACCTGGTGCTGACCACCGCCAGCCGGGAGACGACGTTCAGGCTGGGCGGCCTGGCCGCCGTCCACTCGCAGCTCTTCGTCCTCGACGCCGTCTACGTCGCGGTCGCGCAGCGCACCTACGAGCAGACGAACGAGGCATTCGAGCTCACCATCCGAGCGCTGGAGAGCCACCGTGTGGAAAGGAGTTGATCGTGGATATCGGCGCCGCCGACTACGTCCATGAAGTGAAGGCCCTGATGGACGGCATCGTCCAGACACAGGGATCCGCGGTCAAGGACGCGGCCGCGCTGATGATCGAATCGCTGCTGAACGACGGGGTGATCCAGGCCTTCGGCTCCGGTCACTCCGAGGCGATCGCGATGGAGATCGCCGGTCGTGCGGGCGGCCTGGTCCCCACCAACCGGCTCGCGCTGCGCGACATCGTCCTGTACGGCGAGGCCCCGGTGGACGTCCTCCTGGGCGCCCCCGGCGAGCTGGAGCGCGACCCCACGGTCGCCCGGCGCGTCTACGAGCTGGCCCCCGTCCGGCCTCAGGACGTGTTCGTGCTGATCTCCAGCTCGGGGGTGAACGGCTCGGTGGTGGAGCTGGCCTCGATCGTCAAGGAGAAGGGGCACAGCCTGATCGCCCTGACCTCCGTCCAGCACAGTACCCAGATGACCTCCCGGCACCCCTCGGGCCGCAAGCTGCTCGACTTCGCCGACGTGGTGCTCGACAACGGCGCCCCGTACGGTGACGCGGTCCTCCCGCTCGCGGACGGCGGCGCGTTCGGCGCGGTCTCCACGATCACCTCGGCGCTGCTCGCCCAGATGATCGTGGCCGAGGTGGTGCGCGGCCTGACCGGGGCGGGCCTGACCCCGCCGGTCTATCGGTCCGCCAACGTGATCGGCGGAGACGAGCACAACCGGGCTCTTGAGAACCGCTACGCCGGAAGGATCCGGCGAGGTGCCTAACCACCCCCCTGCAGGAGGAAGCATGACCCACCTTTCTCGGCGCGAGCTTCTGCGCAGCGCGGTCCTGGCCGGGATCGCCCTGCCGGCGTTGTCCGCGTGCGCCACTCCCGCGGGCTCCGGCGGCGCGTCCCCGGCGGCGGCGCCGGCCGTCGGAGCCACCAGCGCGGCCAACCCGCTCGGTTTCGTCGAGGACAAGCCCCTGGAGATCTGGATCTTCGACGGCGGTTTGGGCGACGCCTACGCCAAGGACATCCACGAGCAGCTGATCAAGGCCAAGCACCCCAAGCTGGAGATCAAGCACAACGCGACCAAAGAGATCGCCAAGACCCTCCAGCCGCGCTTCGCCGGAGGCAACCCGCCGGAGTTCATCAACAACTCGGGCGCCAACCAGATGGACTTCGGCGCCCTGGTCCAGGACGGCCAGCTCGCCGACCTCACGCCCCTGTACGACGCGCCGAGCTGGGACGACCCCAACGTCAAGGTGCGCGACACGATCGACCCGGTCGCGATCGAGCTGGGCAGCTACGACGGCAAGCCGTACGTCCTGAACTACGCCAACACCATCTGGGGCATCTGGTACTCGCAGAAGCTCTTCGACGACAACGGCTGGCAGCCGCCCAAGACCTGGGCGGAGTTCCTGAAGCTCTGCGAGACCATCAAGAAGTCGGGCAAGACCGCGCCGTTCACCTACGCGGGCAAGCACCCGTACTACATCTACGAGGCCATCCTCACGCTCGCCGCGAAGATCGGCGGCAAGGACGTGCTGAAGAACATCGACAACCTGGAGGACGGCGCCTGGAAGGCCGAGCCGGTCAAGCAGGCCGCGACCGCCTTCGCCGAGCTCGGGTCCAAGTATCTGCTTCAGGGCACCGCCGGCCTGGACCACGTCCAGACCCAGACCGCGCACAACAAGGGCCAGGTCGCCATGCTGCCCTGCGGCTCCTGGGTGGAGAACGAGCAGAAGGACTCCACCCCGGCCGACTTCGGCTACGCGATGTTCCCGCTGCCGGACTTCGGCTCCTCCGACGCCCTGCCGTACGGCACGCTGCACGCCCAGCCGGGCGAGGAGTACATCGTGTCGGCCAAGTCGGCCAACCCCCGGGCGGGCATGGAGTACATGCGGGCGATGCTCTCCAAGGACGGCGCGGGCAAGTTCATGGAGCTGGTCTCCACGCTCACCGTCGTCAAGGGCGCGGGCGAGGGCCGTACGCTCAAGCCGGGCCTGAAGAGCGCCTCGGCCGCCCTGACCGCGGCGGGCGACAACACCGTCTGGTTCCTGTTCCGCAAGTGGTACGCCGAGATGCACGACGAGGTGGCCGCCGCGTCCGGGCAGCTCATGAACGGCAAGCTGACCGTTGACCAGTGGATGGACCGCGCCCAGAAGAAGGCCGACGCCATCAAGAACGACTCCTCGGTGAAGAAGTTCAAGAGGTAGACGCCATGAACGAGGAGGGGTGAGCGACCCATGGATCACGGGAGTGAGCCTGACGCGGTGAGCGGAGTGGCCCGCGAGCACGAGCGGCCCGCGAAGCTGACGATGAAGGCCAAGCGACCCACGGACAGCGGGAGTGAGCCTGACACGGTGAGCGGAGTGGTCCGCGAGCATGAGCGGCCCGCGAAGCGAACGGGGAAGGCCAAGCGGCCCATGGATCACGGCAGGACGCGGTTCGTCACCGGGTTCCTCGTGGTCCCGGTGGCACTCTACGTGGTCTACGTGATCTCCCCCTATGCGCAGGCCTTCTACATCGCGTTCACCAACTGGCGCGGGGTGAACGCGAACCCGCAGTTCGTCGGCCTGGAGAACTTCCAGAGGCTTCTCGGTGACAACGTCTTCTGGAAGGCTGTCAGTCACAACCTCCTCCTGCTGATCTTGATGCCGGTGCTCACCATCGGGATCGCGCTCTTCTTCGCCTTCCTGCTCAACTCGGGCGGGAAGGGCGGCACCGAAGGCATCTGGGGGTCGAAGTTCTACCGCGTGGTGTTCTTCTTCCCCCAGGTGCTGGCCGTCGCCGTGGTCGCGGTCCTGTTCCAGCAGGTCTTCCGGCCCGACAAGAGCGGCATGATCAACGCACCGCTGATCGCCCTCGGGATCGAGCCGATCGGATTCCTGTCCAGCACGAGTGTCGCGCTCTGGGCGATCCTCGGTGTGCTGGTCTGGCAGGCGGTCGGCTTCTACGTGGTGCTCTTCTCCGCGGGGATCTCCTCCATCCCGCGTGACATGTTCGAGGCGGCGGCGATCGACGGCGCGGGGAAGGTGCAGTTGTTCTTCAGGGTCACGCTGCCCCTGCTCTGGGACACCATCCAGGTCGGCTGGGTCTATCTCGGCATCGCCGCGCTGGACGTCTTCGCCATCGTGTGGGTGATGACGGCCGAACACGGCGGCCCCGACTACTCCACGACCGTGATGGCGGCGGAGATCTACCGCAACGCCTTCCAGTACTTCAAGTTCGGCTACGCCTCCGCGATGGGCGTGGTCCTGTTCTTCTTCACCATCGGGTTCGCGGCGCTGGCTCTGCGCCTGTCGCGGCGTGAGCGAATCGAGTTCTAGTGGCGGACACGGTGATTCCCCAGAGCCGGGCCTACGCTCGTGAGGAGCGCAAGAGGCGGCTGGGTCCCCTGTCGGGCCTGACGCACATCGCGCTGCTGGTGTGGACGATCCTGGTCGTGGTCCCGATCGTGTGGACGTTCCTGGCGTCGGTGAAGAGCGAGGACGAGATCTTCGGCGACGCCTGGTCGCTGCCGGCCTCCCTGCGCTTCGACAACTGGGCACGGGCCTGGGAGCAGGCGCACATCGGCCAATACATGATCAACAGCGTCGTCGTCGTGGCGTTCAGCACGTTCGGCACGATGCTGTTCGGCTCGATGGCCGCCTACGTGCTCGCCCGTTACAGGTTCCGCGGCAACCGGGCGATCTATCTGCTGTTCGTCTCGGGCCTGGCCTTCCCGGTCTACCTGGCACTGACCCCGCTGTTCTTCGTCGTGCAGAACATGGGCACGATCCCGGTGATCGGCCAGTTCATCGGCCTGAACACGCGCGGCGGGCTGATCCTGGTCTACATCGCCTACTCACTGCCGTTCACCGTGTTCTTCCTGGCGGCGTTCTTCCGGACGCTGCCCGGGGCGGTGGCCGAGGCGGCCTTCGTCGACGGCGCCTCGCACACGCGGGTGTTCTTCCAGATCATGCTTCCGATGGCCAAGCCGGGCATCATCAGCGTGACCATCTTCAACGTGCTCGGCCAGTGGAACCAGTACCAGCTTCCGCTGGTCCTGCTCACCTCCAACAGGGACAAGTGGGTGCTCACGCAGGGCATCGCCGACATCTCCACCGCCGCGGGCTACGACGCCGACTGGTCGGCCCTGTTCGCCGCGCTCAGCATGGCGATCCTTCCGATGCTGGTCGTCTACACGCTCTTCCAGAGCCAGATCCAGAAGGGCCTGACCGCCGGGGCGCTGAAGTAGTCTCGATCTCTTAAGCCCCCCTTAAGGAGATCATTATTGGTGTTTAAGGGAGAATGGGTTGACCGATAGGGCATAGTCGCGGTTAGGTTCGTTAGGAAAGTTTCCTAACGAGCGGGCGAAGCTCCGCTTGCGGTCGAGCCTCAACCATTCCCCCGGGAGAGACACGTGCCCATCTCTTCAGACCCGCGTGCCAACCGCCGAGCCCTGCGACTCCTCATCGCTCCGGTCCTGGCCACCGCCCCCGCCCTGGTCGTCTTCGCGAGCGCCGGACACGCGGCCGGGGCGGTGTCGCCGACCGAGGCCCCCTCGCCGTCCGCGGCGCTGTCGGCTTCGCCCCCGCCGGCGAACGACACCGCCGCCGCGGTCGACCTCAACGACCCGCGCAAGAAGGAGATCGCGATGCAGCTGGTCTCCAGCGCCGAGAACTCCTCCCTCGACTGGAAGGCCCAGTACAAGTACATCGAGGACATCGACGACGAGCGCGGCTACACGGCCGGGATCATCGGTTTCTGCTCCGGCACCGGTGACATGCTCGACCTCGTCGAGCTCTACGCCCAGCGCAAGCCCGGGAACATCCTCGCCAAATACCTGCCCGCCCTGCGCAAGGTCAACGGCAGCGACTCCCACAAGGGCCTCGACCCGAACTACCCGAAGGACTGGGCCACCGCGGCCAAGGACAAGGCCTTCCAGCAGGCGCAGAACGACGAGCGCGATCGGGTCTACTTCAACCCGGCGGTCCAGCAGGCCAAGCAGGACGGCCTGCGCGCCTTGGGCCAGTTCATCTACTACGACGCCATCGTCATGCACGGTAACGGGGACGACTCCGAGAGCTTCGGCTCCATCCGCAAGAACGCCCTGAAGAAGGCCAAGCCGCCGGCGCAGGGCGGCGACGAGGTCAAATATCTGAACGCGTTCCTCGACGCGCGCAAGGTCGCCATGAAGGCCGAGGAGGCGCACGAGGACACCAGCCGGGTCGACACCATGCAGCGGGTCTTCCTCAAGAACGGCAACCTCGACCTGAACACCCCGCTGTCCTGGAAGGTCTACGGCGACCCCTACACGATCAGGTAGGAAGGTCCCGCCGGTCCCCGGCGGCCGGGTGACCCGGCCGCCGGGGATCCTCGCGTCTCGGCGATCGTCGTTCCGGTCGTTTCAGTCGTTCCGGTCACCCGGTCACGGACTCGCCGAGGGGCGGGAGTCGTACCGGGAAAGATCGACCGGCGGGATGTTCTTCAGCGCCTCGCGGCGGCTCAGGCCGCTGATGCCCATGTGGTCGACGTAGCGGACGACCTCGCGGGGGTTGGTCTTGGCGTATTCGCGCAAGGCCCAGCCGATCGCCTTGCGGGCGAAGAAGCCGGTGTCGGACAGGCTCGGCTCGATGCAGGCGTGGAGCAGGCCGGTGTCGGTGGCGGCCTTGAAGCCGTTCTGGCAGAGGATGGCCGTACGGCGCTTCCACAGGTCGCCGTCGTGGGCCCATTCCAGCATGAGCGGGCGCATGGTGTCGGGGAAGGCCGAAAGGAGGCCGCCGACGCGATGGATGGCGAGATCGTCGACGTAGTCCCACCAGGCTCCGGTGACGATCATCTCCTCATACATGGGAAGTGTGGAGACGGTCTGGAAGCCTCGATAGAGGCGATGCCCGGTCAGCTCGATCGCCGCGTAGCGCTCCTCGCGGTATTCGGCTTCCCGCCACAGGTCCAGCACCGTCTCGCGCCACTCGGCCGCGCTGCCGAGCGGATGCTCGGCAAAAGTCCTTCTCAGCGCCGTACGGCGAGCCACGGCCTGGACCCCGAGGAAGGGCATGTCCGATTTCATGTAAGCCTGCATGGCCGGCGCCTTGCCGGGGTCCGCGACCTCGGTAAGCGCGAGTCGCACGGCTTTGTGTAGCGGGTTGATGCTGACTCACCGTTCCTCGTCCATCTCGCGGGCGGCTCGCGTCACGCCTTCTGGCTGCTGCGCTCGCCGGTCGCCAGGCCGTCGAACAGGACCGTGATGTAGTGCTCGGCGAGGCCGGCGGTGTTGAGGCGGCCGCCCGGGCGGAACCAGCGGACCGCCACCCAGATGGTGTCGCGGATCATGCGGTAGGTGAGCTTGGGGTCCACGTCGGAACGGAACTGGCCGACGGACTGGCCGCGCTTGATCTGCTCGACCCACATGCGCTCGACCTCGTCCTCCGCCTTGACCAGGTAGTCGAAGCGGTCACCGGGCAGGGAGCGGAGATAGTTCCAGTCGTTCTGCATGACGGTGATCGCCGCGCGGTGCGGTTCGAGGGTGCTGAATCCGATACGGACCATTTCTGACAGGATGGCGCGGGGCTCGCCCCCCTGCTCCAGTGCGGAGCGGTAACGGCCGACGAGGTCATCGAGGAAGGTGGAGAGCACCTCGTCGACGATCGTCTCCTTGGAGTCGAAGTGGTGGTAGAGGCTCCCGGACAGGATGCCCGCCTCTTCGGCGATCTCGCGGACGGTGGTCGCCTGGAAGCCCTTACGGGCGAAGAGCTCGGCGGCGAGCTTGACGAGATGGTCGCGGCGCTCGGAGGCGGAGCCTGATGAGGCCGCGCGCTTCGTCGTGCCCTGGCGTTTGACTGGGGTAGTGGTCGGGCCGCCGGAGTTCTTTCGCATGTTCACTCCTCCATTATGAGCCCTTGCGCAATCGCTTGTTCACTCAAATGCGCCAGCTCACCCCCATCTTTGTCTAAAACCAAGCGCTTGCTACCCTTGTTGTCAAGGCAGACCGAAGGGACACGCAATGGCTGAGGCATACATCGTCGGCGCTGTTCGGACCCCCGTGGGCCGCAAGAACGGCGGCCTCGCCGAAGCCCACCCGGCCGACCTCGGAGCTCACGCGATCGCGCAGCTCGTCCAGCGCACCGGCGTGGACCCCTCCGCCGTTGACGACGTCGTCTTCGGCTGCGTGGACACCGTCGGCCCGCAGGCCGGTGACATCGCCCGCACCTGCTGGCTGGCCGCCGGGCTGCCGGAGGAGGTGCCGGGTGTCACGGTCGACCGCCAGTGCGGCTCCTCCCAGCAGGCGGTCCACTTCGCGGCCCAGGCCATCCTGTCGGGCACGTCCGACCTGGTCGTGGCTGGCGGCGTGCAGAACATGAGCCTCGTCCCGATCGCCTACGCCATGGTCGCCGGGCAGGCGCTCGGCTTCGACGGCCCGTTCGCGGGCTCGAAGGGCTGGCAGGCCCGGTACGGCGCGCAGGAGGTGTCGCAGTTCCGCGGCGCGGAGATGATCGCCGCCAAGTGGGACATATCACGGCTTGATATGGAGGAGTTCGCCCTGGAGTCCCACCGCCGGGCGCTCCACGCCATCGACGAGGGCCGTTTCACCGCCGAGATCGCCCCCTACGAGGGCGTCACCACCGACGAGGGCCCTCGTCGTGACACGAGCCTTGAGAAGATGGCCGGACTGAAGACCCTGGTCGACGGCGGGCGGCTCACCGCGGCGCTCTCCTCCCAGATCTCCGACGGCGCAGCCGCCCTGCTCATCGCCTCGGCGGAGGCGATCCGGACCCACGGCCTGGTGCCGCGCGCCCGCATTCACCACATGTCGGTCCGCGGAGACGACCCGATCATGATGCTCTCCGCGCCGATCCCCGCCACCGCGCACGCCCTCCGCAAGGCGGGCATGTCGATCGGTGACATCGACATCGTCGAGATCAACGAGGCGTTCGCCTCCGTCGTGCTGGCCTGGCTGAAGGAGACCGGCGCCGACCCGGCCAGGGTCAACCCCAACGGCGGCGCCATCGCCCTCGGCCATCCGCTCGGCGCGACCGGTGCCCGGCTGATGACCTCGCTCCTGCACGAGCTGGAGCGGACCGGCGGCAGGTACGGCCTGCAGACGATGTGCGAGGGCGGCGGCCAGGCCAACGTCACGATCATCGAACGCCTCTGAGCGGTCAGGGTGAGCGCACCTGGTCGCCCAGGCAAGCGCCTTCTTGGGCTAGATTTCCCCGTCATGTCGCTTGCCGTGATCCCCAGCCCGTCTCAAGGGCCTGGTATATGGGATCGCGGTGCCGGTCCGCACACTCGGCGCTGTATGCGCGCCCGTCGAGGTTTAGGTCCTGCTCTGTAGCTCGCTGAGCGTTGATCGCGGCCCGCGCGCATGGGCCTCGCTCAGTCTTCGCGCTGCGCGCGGCTCACGCTCGGGCTGCGTCCGACTTCGGGAAACCTGAAGTCAGGTACGCCGCCTGATGGCCGCCCATTTAAGGTTCTGATCAATAAGGACGACGACGTCGCCCGGCTCTCCCCGCTCAAGGAGCGGCACATTAACTTCCTGGGCCGCTACCTCTTCAACATCAAGGCCGGCTGCCCCGGTCATGGCCTTCGCCCCTTCCGGGACCCGGACGCCGTCGAAGACGACGAAGGCTGACGGCCGACACACCACCCCTTCCGGGCACAAGCTCAAGCGGGCGGCGTGACCGGGGACCCCACGCCCATCCTCATACCCGACAAAGGCGGTGCGGAGAATGTCGGGTGATCGGGGCCGGTGTCGCCGCACGATGGGGGCATGGATGACACGACCTTGGTATCCCGTTTCCTCCGCGACGGCTTCGTGAAGTTGGAGGGCGCCGTCGCGCCGCGCGTGGCCGCGGACTGCGCGCGGCTGCTATGGCGAGAGACGGGCTGCGACCCGGACGACCCGTCGACGTGGACGCAGCCCGTGCACTGGGTGGGCGGCATGGCGCAGGGACCGTTCGCCGCCGCGCCCAACTCCCCGTCCCTGCAGCGCGCGTACGACCTGCTCGTCGGCGTGGGACGCTGGGAGCCGCGCTACTCGCTGGGCACGTTCCCGCTGCGCTTCCCGCACGAGGAGGAGCCGGACGACGCGGGCTGGCACATCGAGGGAAGCTATCTGCCGGAGGGCGAGAGCTGGTACTTCACGAATCTGCGCTCTCAGGGCCGGGCGCTGCTGATGCTGTTCCTGTTCAGCGAGGTCGGTGAGGAGGACGCCCCGACCCGGATCCGGGTCGGCTCACACCTCGACGTGCCGAAGGTGCTGGAGCAGTACGGGGAGGACGGGGCGAGCGGGCTGACCCTCGCGCCCGATCTGGTGGCGGCGTCCGACCACCGGCCACTCGCCCTCGCCACCGGGTCCCCGGGCGACGTCTTCCTGTGCCATCCGTTCCTGGTGCACGCGGCGCAACCGCACCATGGGGTGCGGCCGCGCTTTATGGCCCAGCCGCCCCTGATGCCGGCCGCGCCGTACGAACTGGAACGGGCCGACGGCGCGTACTCACCCGTGGAAATTGCGATCCGCCGGGGCCTGGGACAGGACACCCTCGGTCCGGACGGGGACGGCAACGACCACAGCGCCGGGTAGACGTACTTCACGACCATCGCTGGCAAGGTGGTCGTGAAGAGGGAAGAGGAAGGAGGCCGGGCATGCTGGAGCGGCTGAACCAGGCCATGGAGCACATCGAGTGCCATCTCGACGAGGCCGTCGACGTGGAGGAACTGGCACGCATCGCGGCCACCTCGGAGCACCACCTGCGCCGGATGTTCTCCGCGCTCGCTGGCATGCCGCTGTCGGAGTACGTCCGGCGCCGCCGGCTCACCCTCGCGGGCGCCGAAGTACTCGCGGGGCGTGAGACGCTGCTGGAGATCGCGGTGCGCTATGGCTACAGCTCCGGCGAGGCGTTCGCGCGGGCGTTCCGTGCCATGCACGGCATCGGACCAGGCGAGGCCCGGCGTACCGGCGCCGCACTCAACTCCCAGTCCCGGATGGCCTTCCGCCTCACCATCGAAGGGAGCAGCAGTATGCGATACCGCGTCGTGGACAAGGCGGACTTCACCGTGGTCGGGCTCAAGACCCAGGTATCACTGGTGCATGCGGGCCCGAACCAGGCGATCATGGACTTTGTCCGTGGGATCGACCCGCAGACTCTGGAGCGCCTGGAGAAGCTGTCGGACCAGGAGCCGCACGGCATCGTCGCGGTCTGCGACGGCATGGACCCCAGCCGCGCCGAGGGCACTGAACTCGACTACCACCACGGCGTGCTCACCTCCGCGGCCGCTCTGGAGGGCACGACCACATTGGCCGTCCCGGCCGGCACCTGGGCGGTCTTCACCACATCCGGGCCGGCACCGCAGGCCATCCAGGAGCTATGGCGGGACGTGTTCACCGAGTGGTTCCCGTCGAACCCGTACCGCACCCGCACCGGCCCTGAGATCCTGCGCACCCACCTGTCGCCGGAGAAGACCGAGGCCGACGCTGAACTGTGGCTCCCGGTGGAGCCCGAGCACGGCTGAACACAGCGGCATGCCCCCGGTCAAGTGTGTGGCTTGTCCTGGGTTCAGCGATCACGACCGAGCAGCATGTGGGGGTAGCCGCGATTGATACGTTCGCCGAGGTCGATGTTCAGTTCGGCGATGAACGTGTTGAGCTGAGCGATGGCGTCCTCGGGGGCGTCGGCTTCACCCTTGAACTCGAACTCGACGAAAGTACCGGCGGCGGCGACGGTGTCGAAAGCGATGTCGACCTGGCCGGGGAGTGTCCACTCCTCCCGCAGCTTGTCCACCGTGATCATACGTTTGAAGTCCAGTGCGGCCAGAATGCGGTGGACGGCCTCGGGGTCGTCGACCGGCGTCTCGTACTCGTCGGCGTGGGTCTTGATCGCCGCGTCGAGAGGATGCCACATTTTGAAGTTGATCGAGGCACCGTTGTCGGCTTCGCGGACGCGCAGCCATTCGGAGACGACATCGGGTTCGAGGAAGTCGCGGTGGGGCGCGTTGTAATAGGTGTCAACCTGTCGGGTTACTGGACCGGGCTTGGCATCCAGGGTCTCCAGGGCGGTTTTGAGAGCGGCGAGATCATCCAGCCGGAACTTCTGCTCGACCTCGATGTACCTCATGGTCATCCTTCCTCGGCGGGAATCTGCTGGTGGAGGCGGAGCGTGACCGGGTGGACACACGCCTACCTCCGTGTGGCCGATCACCTGCGTCAAGACATCAACGAGGGGCGCCTCGCCCCGGGCGACAAGCTCCCGCCGCAGCGGGAACTGACCGAGCGCTTCGGGGTGTCGGACATCATCATCCGGCGAGCCCTCGACATCCTTCGCAATGAAGGCCTGGTCGAATCCCGTCAAGGCTCGGGCACCCGTGTGCGGGCCCGCCCACCGGCGCGGCGCATCTCCATGAACCGCTAACAGGCCGACGCCGGTCCGCAGGAAATGCCGCAGACGTCATTCACGCGTGACGCCGGGATCGTCTGGTCGCAGTACCGACTGGACAAGGCGTTCGCGTGGATCGAGGCAGACGAGCGCCTGGCAGGCCTGTTCGAGGTCGAAGCCGGCGCCAGGGTGCTGGAACGCCGATTCGTGTTCTATGCCTCCGGCACGCCTTCGCAGATGTCTCGCTCCTGCCTGCTGGCGGCCGACGTTGAGGGCACCCCAGTCGCTGATCCACGCAATGAACCGTGGCCGGGCGGCAACATCGGCCAGTTGCGGACCCTCGGCATCGAGGTCGACAACATCGTCGAGGAGACCACGACCCGCATGCCGACCCCGGACGAGGTTGAGCTTCTCGGGATCGGCGCGGGCGTGCCGGTGTTCTCCATTACTCGGCAGATGTATGCCAAGGGGCGTGTGGTCGAGGTGGCGGACCCGATCGTCATCCCCGGTGATCGTGCGGTGCGGGTAGATCAAATCTCGCTGGGCTGATGACCCTGGGGATAGGTGTCTTCCCTCGCATGCACCTTCTCGTCGAGGAATCGCTTCCGGTGACCTCGTCCCGGAGCAGTACTGAAACCACGTGGCGCAGTTCCATCTTCACCGCCCCTATGTGAGACCGCCCGTGAGCTCTCGCCTCACATGCTGTCGCGTGGAACGGTCCGGCGACAGGCCCAACCGGACGTCACCGGAGCCGGGCACCGCCCGCCTCGCCGTCTCTGGTTCCAACTGGACCGCAGCCGGGTTTCCCGTGTGTGAATTCCCGCCCGATCAGCTCATCTCAGGGGATTGGCAAGAGCGTCCGTCCTCCCTACTATGAACGCTCACATAAACATGATTATGGCTCATATTAGGGACTGATCGCATGTCAGAGCCGTGGTGGGACGGGGCCGTCGTCTACCAGGTGTATCCGCGCAGTTTCGCCGACGGCAACGGAGACGGAGAGGGAGACTTCCCTGGCCTCAGGTCACGGCTTCCCTACCTTGCCGAGCTCGGGGTGGACGCGATCTGGCTGAACCCCTTCTACCCGTCGCCGATGGCCGACGGCGGCTACGACGTCAGCGACCACCGCGGGGTGAACCCGCGCTTCGGCACGCTCCCCGACTTCGACGACCTGGTCTCCGACGCGGCCTCGCACGGCATTCGCGTCCTCGTCGACATCGTGCCCAACCACTGCTCGACCGCCCACCCGTGGTTTCAGGCGGCGCTGGCGGCCCCTCCGGGCAGCCTCGAGCGCGGCCGGTTCATCTTCAGGGACGGAGCCGGGGACGCCCCGCCGAACAACTGGCAGTCGTTCTTCGGCGGCCCCGCCTGGACACGGGTCCCCGACGGCCAGTGGTATCTGCACCTGTTCGACACCGCCCAGCCCGACTTCGACTGGCGCAACCCCGAGGTGCCCGCGCTCTTCGCGGACACGTTGCGGTTCTGGCTGGACAGGGGCGCCGGCGGGATCCGGATCGATGTGGCCAACGCGTTGTTCAAGGCGGCTGACCTGCCCGATCTGCCGCCAGGGATGTTCCCCGATGACCCTTCCGCTCCGTACAGCGGGCAACCCGAGGTGTTCCAGGTCTACCGGGACTGGCGCAGGATCCTGGACTCCTATCCCGGCGACCGGGTCGCGGTGCTGGAGATGTGGTCCGAGGACCGCGAACACCTGCGGCCGTTCCTGGCCGACGGCCAGCTGCACCAGCTGTTCAACTTCACGCTGATGAGCACCCCGTGGCGGGCCGCCGACCTGCGCGCCTCCGTCGAGCTCTCCCTGTCCCTGACGGCCGGTTCGCACGTCCGGGCCCCCTGGGTGCTGGAGAACCACGACGCGCCGAGGCTGGCCACCCGGCTCGGCGTGGACCAGGGGCTGATCCGCAACCCCACCGAAGAGGCGTTGCGCGGCGAGGTCGACGTCGACCACGAGCTCGGCCGGCGGCGGGCACGGGCCGCCGCGCTGCTGCTGCTCGCGCTGCCCGGCTCGGCCTACCTCTACCAGGGGCAGGAGCTCGGGCTCTTCGAGGTTCTGGACATCCCGGCCGACCGGCGTGACGACCCGATCTACGCCAGAAGCGGCGGAATGATCTTCGGCCGGGACGGCTGCCGGGTCCCACTCCCGTGGAGCGGTGAAGCCGCGCCGTACGGTTTCGGCACCGGCGAGCCGTGGCTGCCGCAGCCCGCGGGCTGGGCCGCCGACACCGTCGCGGCCCAGTCCGCCGACCCCGCGTCGACGCTCAGCCTGTACCGGACCGCGCTCCGGCTGCGCCGCGACCACCCCGCGCTCGGCTCGGGCGCCCTGACCTGGGTGGACGCCGGGGAACAGACCGTGATGTTCACCCGGGAGCCCGGATTCCTGTTCGTGCTCAACACCGGAACCGAGCCGGTCGAGCTTCCGCCCGGCAAGGTGCTGCTGGGCAGCACACCGTTGGACGGCGGGCTGCTGCCCGCCGACGCCGCCGTCTGGATGGAGCGTTAAATGATCGTTTTCGACTCAGCGGCCCGGCTCTGGCTGCTGACCACCCCGTCCTCGTCGTACGCGCTCCGCCTCGACGAGAACGACGCACCCAGACACGTCCACTGGGGCGCGCGGCTCACCCTGGAGCAGGCTCTCGGGATCTCCGAGGAGTATCACGGCGACCACGACCCCGGTGGTGAGGAGCTCGCCGTCGAGGGCGGTCTGCGCTTCGCGGCCCCGTCGCTGACCGTGCGGTACGGCGACGGCACCCGCGGCGTGGAGTGGCGCTACCTCGGCCACACCATCGACGGCGAGGAGCTGAGGATCGATCTCGCCGACCGAAGCCGCGAACTGCGGATCACGCTGCACTACCGGGTGTTCGGCGACTGCGACGTGATCGAGCGCCGGGCCACCGTACGGGCCGGGGAGCCGGTGGAGATCCTGCGGTTCGACTCCGCGGCGTGGACGCTCCCGCATCTTCGGGACTACCGGGTGAGCCATGTGACCGGCGAATGGGGCAGGGAGTTCCAGCTCCGCCGCATCGATGTCCCGGTCGGCGAGACGGTCTTCACCAGCCGCCTCGGGATCACCGGCCACCACGCCAACCCGTGGCTGATGGTGGACGCCGGGCAGGCGACGGAGGAGCACGGCGATGTCTGGAGCGCGGCCCTGGCCTGGAGCGGAAGCTGGCGGATCACCCTGCGCCGCGATCCATTGGGCCGGGCGAGCTGGACCGGCGGGTTCGGGCACGAGGGGCTCACCTGGCGGCTCGGGCCGGATGAGGAACTGGCCACCCCCGTGTTCGCCGGGCTGTACGCGAGCGACGGGTTCGGCGGGACCAGCCGTGCCTGGCACTCCTACATCGCCTCGCATGTCCTGCCCGCCCCGGACGCGGTCAGGCCGGTGATCTTCAACTCCTGGGAGGCCACCGAGTTCGACATCTCCCAGGACCAGCAGATGGAACTGGCCGAGCTGGCCGCCCGGCTGGGCACGGAGCTGTTCGTCATGGACGACGCCTGGTTCGGCGCCCGCACCAGCGACGCCGCCGGGCTGGGCGACTGGTGGCCCAACCCGGACCGGTTCCCGGAGGGGCTCGGTCCGCTGATCACGAAGGTGCGGGGGCTGGGCATGAAGTTCGGCCTGTGGGTGGAGCCCGAGGCGGTCAACCCTGACAGCGACCTGTACCGGGCCCATCCGGACTGGGTCCTGCACCAGCCGGGCCGGTCCCGCACCACCAGCCGCAACCAGCTGGTGCTCAACATGGCCCGGCCCGACGTCGCCGAGTGGACGCACGCCTGGCTGGACCGGCTGCTGGCCGAGCACGACATCGCCTTCCTCAAGTGGGACATGAACCGGCCCTTCAGCGAAGCGGGATGGCCCGGTCATCCGGACCCCGAGCGGCTCTGGATCGACTATGTCCGCAACGTCCACGCCATCCTCGACCGGCTGCGGGCCGACCACCCGGACCTGCTCATCGAGGGCTGTGCGGGCGGCGGGGGCCGCGCCGACCTCGGCATGCTGCGCCACGTCGAGCAGCTGTGGACCTCGGACAACACCGACGCCGCCGAGCGGGTGGCCATCCAGTACGGCTTCGGCCAGATCTACCCGGCACGGGCGATGGGCGCCTGGGTGACCGACTCGCCGAACACGGTCACGGCCCGGTGCACCCCGTTGCGCTACCGCTTCCACGTCGCGATGTCCGGGGCCCTCGGCATCGGCGGAGATCTGCGCCGGTGGACCGAGGACGAGATGGTCTGGGCCAAGGGCCTGGTCGAGCAGTACAAGCGGATCCGCCCGATCGTGCACGGCGGGGCGCAGTACCGGCTGAGCCCGCCCGAAGCCGGGACCACCGCCGTGCAGTACGTCTCCGCCGACGCGAGCGAGACCGTGGTCTTCCTCTTCCAGCCCAGCTCGCTTCCCCGCGGCAAGGCGCCGATCCGGCTCACCGCGCTGGACCCGGCCGCCCGCTACCGCGATGAGGCCACCGGCGCGATCCACCATGGCGCGGTCCTGCTCTCCCACGGGCTGCCGCCGCTGCTCACCTTCGACACGACCAGCGAACTCGTCCACCTCCGCCGCCTCGCCTGACGGCGAGGGCTCCCCCCTTTTGGAGGCCTGATATGACCCCCGACACGCCGGAGACCAAGGTCGAGGCCGAGACCGTACCCGAGGCGCTGGCCGAGCCGACACGGCGGGTCGGAGCGGGCTGGGTCGTCGCGTTCCTGCTGGCCAACGCGGGCCTGCAGATCCCGCTGCAGGTCCCCAGCACATTCCTGATGCCGGAGCAGATCGCCGCCATCGACCCCCTGGGCAAGGTCGGCGGCTACGCCTGGGTGAGCGTGATGGGGGCGGTCTCCGGGATCGTCGTCGCTCCGCTGGCCGGCGCGCTGTGCGACCGGACGACCGGGCGCTTCGGCCGCCGCCGTCCGTGGATGGTCGCCGGCGCGCTGATATGCATCGCGGCCCTTTTGTTCACCGGGCTTCAGCAAACGGTGTTCGGGGTGGCGGCCGGCGCGCTGCTGATGTCGGTCGGGTTCACGGTCCTGGGCGCCGGGCTCAACCCGGTCGTCCCCGACCGGGTGCCGGCCGGCCAGCGCGGGGTGGTGCTGGGCTGGGCGGCGGTGCCGCAGGCGGGCGCCCTCATCATCGGCGGGGTGCTGGTCGGGATGGTGAGCGGGATCTGGGCCGGTTACCTGGTGATGGCGGCGTTCCTCGCCCTGGTGCTGATGTTCGCCGCGATCACCAAGGACGCCCCACTGCCCGCGCGGTACCGGGAGCCGTTCTCACTGCGAGCCTTCCTGGCCGGTTACCGGATCAGCCCCCGGACCAGCCCGGACTTCATGTGGGCGCTGATCACCCGGTTCATCATGGGCTTCGGGTACGGGCTCGGGACGCTCTATCTGCCGTACTTCCTGTCCGACGTGCTGCACTACGAGCAGCTGTTCCCGGGGCAGAGCGTCAACGACGGCCTGCTGATCGTCATCGGGGTGCACAGTGTCTCGACGGTGGTGCTGGTGGTGCTGGGCGGCTGGTTGTCGGACCGGATGGGACGCCGCCGCGGGCTGGTCTGCGCGGGCGGGCTGACCATGGCGGTCGCCGCGCTGCCGCTCGCCCTCGCGCCGACCTGGGCCATGACCCTGGTGGCGGCCGTCATCCTCGGCCTCGGGTACGGGATCTACCTCAGCGTCGACGCCGCCCTGGTCACCCAGGTGCTGCCGGCCTCGGCGGACCGGGGCAAGGACATGGCGCTGGCCAACCTCATGGGAGGGCTGCCGTACGTGCTCATCCCGCCGATCGCCTCGGCCGTCATCACGAGCGCCGGCGGCTACACGGGACTCTTCCTCTGTTCCGCGGTGATGTCGGCGGTCGGCGGCCTTCTCATCTGGTTCATCCGCGGTGTCCGCTGACCATCCCGTAGGGGCGTGTCCAGGCATCGAATATATGCCCATATATCTTGAAAAATAGACATACTTTGTAAAGGCATGTCCCGGTCACGGACGCGGAAGACGGTCCAGTACGGCATGCGCCTCCGTCATGATCCGGCCGATCAGCTCCGCGCAGCTCGGCAGGTCGTCGATCACCCCCACGACCTGCCCCGAGGCCATGACGCCGAGATCCGCGCGTCCGTCCACCATGGCGGCCCGCAGCAGCATCGGGGTGTTGGCCGCCTGCAGGACCTGGGCCCAGGTCAGATCGCGGCCGTGCCTCATCCGGCGGCCCTCGCGCAGCATCCCGACCCAGGAGGCGCCCGACACCCGCTTGAACCGTGCGCCGTTGGCGACGGCGCGGAGCAGGCGCAGGCGGGAGCGTTCGAGGGAGTCGACGAACGGGGTGCGCAGGACGCGGTGCGGGACGCCGTCCACCCGGGTGGTGACCACGGTGTCGGACATGCCGAGGTAGACCTTCTTCACCTCGTCGCCGACCGTGGAGTCCGAGGTCAGCAGGAAGCGGGTGCCCATCGCGATCCCGCACGCGCCGTACGACAGGGCGGCGACCAGCCCGCGCCCGTCGAAGAACCCGCCCGCCGCGATCACCGGGATGTCCACCGCGTCCACCACCTGGGGGAGCAGCACCGTCGTCGGAATCGCCCCGGTGTGCCCGCCGCCCTCGCCGCCCTGCACGATCACCGCGTCCACGCCCCAGGCGGCGACCTTCTCGGCGTGCCTGCGCGCGCCGACCGAGGGGATCGTCACCACGCCGGCGTCTTTCAGCCGGGCGATGAGTTCTTGCTTGGGAGCCAGCGCGAACGACGCGACCCGGACACCCTCGCGGATCATGACGTCGATGCGTTCGCGGGCGTCGTCGGCGTCGGAGCGGATGTTCACCCCGAAAGGCGCGTCCGTCCGCTCCTTGACCGACCGGATCGCGGCGGTCATCTGCTCGATCGTCAGCGTGGCCGCCGCGATGATCCCGAGGCCGCCCGCGCCGGAGGCGGCGGCGGCCAGCCGGGCCCCGGCCACGTAGCCCATGCCGGTCTGCACGATGGGATACCGGCAGCCGACCAGTTCGGTGAGCCGGGTGGTCAAGGTGGGCGCCGGAACGGGCCCCGAGACGGGGTCCGAGAGGGGGTCTGGGGTGCCGCCGGGTACGGCCGGCCCGGGAACGGAGGTCATGCGGAGACCTCGCGCGGGCCGGGGTCGGGGACCTCTCGCTCGCGGAGGGAGCCGGGATCGAGGACCTCGCGCAGGAGGCGGAGCTCCTCGCCGGTGGGCAGGCGGGTCTCGGGGACGCTGTCCGGCACGGTGAGCGGGAAGCCGGTCATGCGCACGACCTCGTCCACGGTGACGCCCGGGTGAACCGAGGCCAGGCGCATCGAGTGCCCGGGGGTCTCGAAGTCCAGCACGGCCAGATCGGTGACCACCCGGCGCAGGTCGTGATGACGGTAGGCGCTCGGCCCGGCCTCGGCCACGCGGTCGTGGCCGACGCCGCTGACCATGTCCACCTTCGGTACGAACACCCGGGGGGAGTGCTTGGGGATCCAGTAGCTGGTCGGGGCGCACACGGTGTTGCCCGGTGCTCCGCGCACGCCCAGGAGCTGGGAGCGGGGTCTGGCCCAGTCGCCGATGCAGGAGATGTTGGTGTTGCCGAACCGGTCGATCTGGCTGGCGCCCAGCATGACGTGCCGCCTGCCGTTGAGGACCAGCCACAGGTGGTCGCGGAACGGCAGCCAGCCCTCGATCACCTCCGGGGTCCCGCCCAGCGGTGGCACGTCCCCGGTCAGCAGGCACGTCCCGTCATGCGTGATCAGGTCGGGCTCGAAGGTGAGCCGGGCCAGCCGGGCGGCGAGTACGGTGATCGCGCCACCGATGCCCGCCGCCAGGATCTCCCCGTCCCCCCGGAAGGCCTCCGCGCATGCGACGACGCACACCTCGGCGCGCGTGGCGGTCATCGTCGTCACGGGTTCCTCCCGAAGTCCGGTGTCATGGGATGTCCGATGCGGTGGTGCCGGGGCGGCCGGGTGCGGGCACTCACGAGCTCTCCCGCGCCTGCCGTACGGCTCGCTGGTAGGCGGCCTCGTCACCGGACAGGTAGCGTTCCCGGAACGCCTTCCACGCCTCCGGGTCCGCGGCCGCGGTCACGTAGGCCTTCTGGAACGCCTCGTCGCGGCCGTAGTCGGGCTCGCAGGTGGAGAAGTGGGCGCCGCCCGGCGTCTCGACCACACCGGTCACCATGGACCGGCTGATCAGCAGGGACTGGACGGGCCCCTCCTTGAGCAGGTCGGCGGTCTCCACCACGCGCTCGCAGGAGACGTAGCAGCGCTCGGCCGCCTTGGCGTAGAGGTCGTCGAAGTAGGGGTCGGGGCCGAGGTACTGGGCGTTGCCGCGGTGGTCGGCCCGGTTCAGGTGGACGAGCGCGACGTCCATGGTCAGCGCGGGAACGGCGATCAGCTCCTCGCCGTCGGAGTACGGCGAGCGGACGGTCCGCAGCCCGGGATTGACCCGCGTCACGTCCGAGCCGAGCCCGGCCCGGGTCGGCAGGAACGGCAGCCGGTGCGCGGCCGCGAGCAGGCCGAACATGAACATCCCCTCGTCGTATTCGACGAAGTCCACGGCCGCGCTCTGCCGGGCGAGGCGGAAGTGCGGTTCGAGGGGGATCGAGTCGAGCGTGACGAACGGCGCGATCACCTTGGCGACCTTGCCGTGCGCGCACAGCAGGCCGACGTCCGCGCCGCCGTACGAGACGATCGTCAGGTTTTCGAGCGAGGAACGGCAGATCGCCCGGACCAGGGCCATCGGCTTGCGCCGCGAGCCCCAGCCGCCGATCCCGATCGTCATGCCGCTGCGCAGCGACCCGACGACCTCCTCGATGGACATCAGCTTTCCGGTCATCCCGCCTCCTCGCCCGGCGCCCCGTCCCCCCTGGAGAGGAACGCGTCGCGGTGTCTGTCGCCGGAGCCCATCAGGTTGAGCTCGAAGGTGAAGCCCTGCTCGAACCGGTAGCTGCGCTTGACGTCGATCGGGTCGATGCCGTTCAGCGACTCCTTGGCCCGGCGGATGACGTAGGGGTCCTTGCCGGCGATCAGGGACGCGACCTCGAGGGCGGCGTCGCGCAGCTTGTCGCGGGGGACGACCTCCAGCACGGAGCCGAAGGCGTGCAGCTCGGCGGCGGTGACGTTGCGGCATGTGTAGACCATGGCCCGCATCAGGTGCTGGGGGACCAGCCGGGCCAGGTGGGTGGCGGCGCCGAGGGCGCCCCGATCCACCTCCGGCAGGCCGAAATAGGCGTCCTCGCTGGCCACCACGATGTCGGCGTTGCCCGCCAGGCCGACACCGCCGCCCAGGCAGAATCCGTGCACGGCGGCGATCACCGGGACCTCGCACTCGTACACCGCCGCGAACGCCGCGAAGCATCCCCGGTTGGCCCCGACCAGCGCACCGTGTCCGGAGGTGGCCTGCATCTCCTTGACGTCGACTCCGGCGTTGAACCCCCGGCCCTCCGCGCGCAGCACCACGACGCGGGTGCCGGGGTCGTGCCCCGCCTCCTGTACGGCCTGTGCCAGCTCGAACCAGCCCGAGACGGTCAACGCGTTGACCGGGGGCACGTCCACGACCACCTCGGCGATCGGTCCGCCGCCGTGCAGAGTGATTCCCATCGCGCCTCACTGTTGGCACCTAACGCTTGCTTGGTACGGTAGCACGCGACGGGCCGGGCGGAAGATGGTGAGGGCGTCATGCGGGTCTCCTACGACTACGGCGGATCGGTCGTTCTGGTGACCGGCGGGACCAAGGGGATCGGCGCCGGGATCGCCGAGGCGTTCCTGGCGGCCGGGGCCGAGGTGGTCGTGTGCGCGCGCAAGGAGCCGGACACCCTGCCCCGGGGCATCGGGTTCGCCGCGGCCGACGTGCGGGATCCGGCGGACGTGGATCGGCTGATCGGGGAGATCGAGGAGCGGCACGGGCGGCTCGACACGGTGGTCAACAACGCTGGCGGCTCGCCGTACGCGCCGCTGGCCGGGACTTCGCCGCGGCTGCACGCGCGGATCGTCGAGCTCAACCTGACCGCCCCGCTGCTGGTCGCCCAGCGCGCCCACCCGCTCCTCGCCGCCGACGGCGGCTCGATCATCATGATCGGCAGTTCGAGCGGCGTCCGGCCCTCGCCCGGCACCTCGGCCTACGGCGCGGCCAAGGCGGGCCTGCACCACCTGGCCGCCTGCCTCGCCGCCGAGTGGGCGCCGCGGGTCCGGGTCAACACGGTGGTCGTCGGCCTCGCCGAGACAGAGGGCGCGGCCGAGCATTACGGCGGGCCCGAGGGGGTCCGCCGGATGGGTGCCACCGTCCCCGCGGGCCGGATGGCGCTGCCCGCCGACGTGGCCGAGGCGTGCCTGTGGCTGGCCGCGCCCGGCTACGTGACCGGGGCCGAGATCCTCCTGCACGGCGGCGGCGAGATTCCCGCCTGGCGCGAGATCGCATCTGGACACGACGGGTGAAGTCCCGGAAACTCTGCATGATCACGACGAAAGGGGCCTTGCATGGGCGGTATCTGCGACGGGCGTGTGGTGATCGTGACCGGGGCCGGGCGCGGCATCGGCCGGGAACACGCCCTGGAGTTCGCCAGGCAGGGGGCGCAGGTCGTGGTCAACGACCTCGGTGCCGGTCGCGAGGGGGCCGGCCGGTCCGGCGGTCCCGCGCTGGAGGCGGTCGAGGAGATCCGCGCCCTGGGCGGCCAGGCGGTGGCCAACAACGACGACGTCGCCGACTGGGACGGGGCGGCACGACTGGTGAAGATGGCGCTGAGCGCCTATGGGCGGCTGGACGTGCTGGTGAACAACGCCGGATTCGTCCGCGACCGGATGCTGGTCTCGATGACCGAGCAGGAATGGGACGAGGTGATCCGGGTTCACCTCAAGGGGCACTTCCTGCCGCTGCGGCACGCCGCGGCGCACTGGCGGGAGCGGTCGAAGGCGGGCGAACCCGTGAACGCCCGCGTGATCAACACCTCCTCCGGGGCCGGGCTCCTCGGCAGTGTGGGCCAGGGCAACTACGCCGCGGCCAAGGCGGGCATCGTGGCGCTCACCCAGGTGGCCGCCGCCGAGCTCGGCCGCTACGGCGTCACGGTGAACGCGATCGCCCCGGCCGCGCGAACCCGGATGACCGAGGAGGTCTTCGCCGCCACGATGGCCAAGCCGGGCAGCGGATTCGACGCCATGGACCCGGCCAACGTGGCGCCGCTGGTCGCATGGCTGGGCTCGGCCGAGTCCGCGCACGTCACGGGGCGGGTGTTCGAGGTCGAGGGCGGCGTCATCTCGCTCGCCGACGGCTGGCGGCACGGTCCCCGCATTGACAAGGGTGCCCGCTGGGAGCCCGCGGAGGTCGGCGACGCGGTCGCCGGACTGCTCGCCGAAGCGGCCGAGCCGGAGCCCGTCTACGGAGCCTCATCGCCATGACCTGGCATCCCGCGCCGCGATGACGTCCGGGCGCGCGAAACCCCGGCCGGCCCCCGGTTCGGGGCGGCGAAGCCGTGGCGTGTGCACCGCCGAGGGTTCGCGGGATGCGGCTCGCAGCCGCGCATACGCCTATGTGTAATGTCCCTTCTGTTTGTTCGGTGCTGACAGAAGAGGGCATTCCATGGGCGTTTCCGCGGCGTATGTGACTTGGGCCGACCCGGACGGGTTCGACGACGAGAAGGAGCCCGCGCTGGCGGCCTGGGCGGAGGTCGGGATCGCCGGTCATGTGGTGCGCTGGGATGATCCCGGGGTCGACTGGGCGGCGTTCGATGTGGTCGTGGTGCGTTCTCCTTGGGATTACGTGATCCGGCGGGCGGAGTTTCTCGACTGGGCTCACCGGGTCGAGTCCGTCACCCGGTTGCTGAATCCGGCGGCGGTGCTGGAGCGCAATACCGACAAGGTGTATCTGCGGGACCTGGGTGTGCCGATCGTTCCCACGTACTGGGTCGCGCCGGGTGAGGCCGTGGACTTCCCGGTTCTGGATGAGTATGTGGTCAAGCCCACGGTGTCGTCCGGGGCGCGTGACACGATCAGGACCGGCGACCGGGACAAGGCTCTGGCACACGCCGCGCAGCTGGTCGCCGACGGTCGGACCGCGATGATCCAGCCGTATTTGGACATGGTGGAGACCGAGGGGGAGACCTCGCTGCTGTATTTCGGCGGCCGGTTCAGTCACGCCATCCGGCGCAACCCCATGCTCGCCGAGAGCTCCCTCGTGCTGAACGAGGGGAACGGCCGGGGTGAGCTTCGCGACCCCGACCCCGACCAGCTCGCCCTGGCCGAGCGGGTCCTCGCCGAGTTCCCCGATGTCCTCTACGCCCGGGTGGACCTGGTCCGCCTGCCCGACGGCAGCCCGGTCCTCATCGAACTGGAGCTCACCGAGCCCTACCTGTTCCTGCGCTACGCCCCCGACGGCCCGGCCAACCTGGCTCGCGCGCTGGTCGAGGCGATCTGACACCTGGCCCGGATACGAAACGGAAAAGTCAACGCAGAGGGACCCAACGGGAGCGTGGCTTTCGGTACGCTCCCGGCCGTGGGCATCAAGATCGGTTATGTGGGGGTCGGGACGGGGAGCCACGATCCCGGGCCGCGACGCGATGAGGCCGTTGCCGCGCACGGCGGGCCGATGCCGGGATGACGGGGGGTTTCCAGGTCGCGCCCAGGGTGTGGACCGGTGCGGGGAAGGGGGTCACCGAGGCGTCGGATGTTCTGGCGGCCGGGGTGGACGCGTTCTGCCGGGCGTTGGGGGGCGGGCAGCCGTTCGGGAACGATGATCTGGGGCGGATGGCCTTTCTGGGGGATCCCGCGGCGGGGGCGCCGGGGTTCAAAGGGTTGCGGGACGGCCTGCTGAAGGATCTGGTGGCGGCGGTCAACCTGTTGCGGGGGATGGGGGCCGGTCTGGTCGTCGCGGGGGGCCGGTACATCGAGGCGGACGGGACGATCGTCGACGGGCTGGGTGGTCAGCGGACGGTGGAGCCGGTGCCACGGCCCGGGGTGCAGGATCTCCGCGAGTACGTGCTGCCGCCGGTTCCGGGAGGGCTGGCCATGACGGCGCCGCCGCCGGCGGTGTGGGTGCAGGCGCTGTGGGTGCTGGAGGCGGTGGGGGCGGGATGCGCCTGGCCGGACGGCGACGTCGGTGGGGTGCGGGCGCTGCGGGATGCCGCGGTGGCGATGGGTCGGGTCGTCGCGGAGGTGCTTGAGGAGGTCGTCGGGCATGCGGGGGCGGTGACCGGGAGCGGGTACGGGCAGGCGACGGAGGCGTTCGGGTCCGCGGCGCGGGTGGTGCACGGCGAGGGCGGTCTGCTGGCGGATCTGATGGCCCGGTGTGAGGGGCTGGCGCGCTATTGCGACCAGTCCATTGATGCCATCGGGGCCTCTCAGCGGCAGTGTGTGCTGTCGGCGGTGTTCGTGCTGGTGCTGCTGAGGTTCGGGGCGGTGCTGGGCGTATGGGCCGAGGCGCTGGTGGTGCCGTTGATCAGGTTGGAGGGGGCGGCGCTGCGGATCGTGCTGCGGGTGATCCGTGAGGCTTTGCTGGGGGCGGTGTTCTCCGGCGGGCTGACCGTGATCGGCCAGCTGGTGCACGGTGAGGGGTTGAAGCTGGGTGAGCTGTTGAAGGCGCTGGGGCACGGTGCGCTGGCGGGCGGGTTGATGGGGGGCGCGCATGCGGGTCTGCTGGTGTTGAGGGGCTGGTCTCCGGCGATGACCAGGTTGATCCAGTGGATGGAGTCGCCGGGCGCGCGGGGGTACGGTAGCCGGTTCGTGGTCGGCGGGGGCGTGGGTACCACGGCGATGGCGACGGCCGGGTGGATGGCTGGGGACGGCTGGGACTGGAAGCACGCCGCCGAGACGGGTTTCGGCATGGCTCTGATCGGTGTGGGCGGTGAGGTCGCCGGTCGTGCGTACCGGAAGTCGGCCTTCCCTCATCCGGCCACCGGCGCCACCGGGTCCCGGCCATCCGAGCAGTCCGCGACGGCGACCACGAACTCCCACCAGGCGATCAACCGGAGGCGGAACGGGGACGAGGGCGGAGACGCCTCCACGACACGGCCGCACAAGGCGGACACCGCCCCGGACACCGACAGGGGCATCGCCCCGGACATCGCCCCGGACACCGCTCAGGAGACCCAGACCGGGCAGCCGCGGCACGATCAGGAAGGCGCCGCCGAGCACGCGGCCCACGGACCCAGACCGATCGCCGACCCTCCGCTGCACCACTTCGGGCGGGACGGCGCGGAAACAGGCTCTCACGGCGAACGCCCGCCCGCCGCCTCCCACGAGCCGGCGGCACCGCACGCGGAAAGCCCCGCGGCACCCCCCGCGGAAGGCGGAGTACGGCCCGCGCCCGAGCTCACCCCCAGGCACCGGGAGCTGATCAGCCAGTTCAGGCACGAGGTGATGGCAGGAATCTGGTACCGGGACCCGGCCGCACACGTCATGCCCACGGCGGACCCGCGATTGCTGTTCGGCACAGCGGACGGCATCGACGTCGCCATCGCCGGAGACGGCACCCACTTCCTGATCGGTGAGCACCGGCTGACCGCCAGAGACCTGGGCACCATGCTCGTCCACGATCCCCGGCTGATCTCCAACCCGGACGCCGTCCTGCGCGTGCTGGGCGGCGAGACCGCGAAGAACCCCCTGCTCCTGCAAGAGCTGGCCGACGTGACCGGCCGTCAGGTGCTCGCCAGCGACCATGTCGTCTACATCGGCGCCGACCGGCAGCCGCACGCCGCGGACGTCCAGGGACACACCCCGGACGGCCGTCCCATCTTCTCCGACAGAGACGACGTCGGCTGGCACTGGGCCGTGCCGGAATCACCCGTCGCGCAGCCCGAGCACCCCGTCCAGGTCGGCGTCGCCTGGCCCAAGCTGGAAGGCGGGCTCAGTCCCGACCTGGTCCAGGCCGCCGTGGCCGCCCACGACAGCCAATGGCGCGGGCTGGGCGAGGGCGCGGACGGGCTGGTGGAAGTGCTCACAGTGGACGACGGCAGGATCGTGGCGAGGAAGACCATCTGGGGAGACTCCAAGCTGACCTGCTCCGAGTTGCTCGGAGCACTGGTCGGGAGGCAGATCGAGGCGAACGTCGCCGATGTCCAGCGGTACCCGGGCAGACACGATGTCGTTCTGATGGAGTACGTGGACGGACGCATGGTGGAGTACAGGTTCGGGGCGAACGGACAGATGACTCCGGAGCCGAATGCCGGGTCCAAGCCGGGAGCGGTCCTGATCGATCTGCTCGACGTGCTGACCGTCCATCACGACAGGCCGGGAAACCTGATGCTCACCGACGACGGCCTCGTCGCCATCGACCACGGGCGGATGTTCGACACTCGCAACGGGCGGAGCGAAATCGGCCTGCACGAAGGCCTGCTGCTCGGCGACAACTTCCTCGGCCGCAGGCCGGACGGCCAGTTCGGCTGGATCGACAACCCCCTCACCAGGCAGGACGTCGAGCTCCTCACGGAACGCCTGCACCTGCTGCGCAACGAGTTCGACCACTACGGCATGGAGGCCGAGTTCGAGGTCATGATGGACCGGCTCTATCACGTGGGACAGCACGCGAAGGGCGACGTTTCGCTGATCGCCCGGGATCCCGGCCCGACCGGTGGGAACGGGCACCGCTCCGGCTGAGACTCCTGTCGTACGGCCCCGGCCGGATGAGGCGGAAGCCGTACGGCTCCGCCGGCGCGGACGCCACGGCCGGGCGGATGGGGCGTGCGCCCTCGCGAGACGTCTCTGATATCCGGTCAGCGCTGAGTTGAGGGGGTAACACTGCTGACATGAGGGGATGTCCGTGAGCGTTTCCGCGGCATACGTGACGTTCGCCGACCCGGACGGGTTCGACGACGAGAAGGAGCCCGCGCTGGCGGCTTGGGCCGAGGTGGGGATCGCGGGGCATGTTGTGCGCTGGGATGATCCGGGGGTCGATTGGGCGGGGTTCGATGTGGTGGTGGTTCGTTCTCCGTGGGATTACGTGATCCGGCGGGGGGAGTTTCTGGATTGGGCGCGCCGGGTGGAGTCGGTGACGCGGTTGCTGAATCCGGCCGCGGTGCTGGAGCGCAACACCGACAAGGTGTATCTGCGGGATCTGGGTGTGCCGATCGTTCCGACGTATTGGGTGGCGCCGGGTGAGGCGGTGGACTTCCCGATCCTCGACGAGTACGTGGTCAAGCCCACGGTGTCGTCCGGGGCGCGTGATGCGATCAGGACCGGCGACCGGGAGAAGGCTCTGGCACACGCCGCGCAGCTGGTCGCCGATGGGCAGACCGTGATGATCCAGCCGTATTTGGAGATGGTGGAGGCGGAGGGGGAGACCTCGCTGCTGTATTTCGGCGGCCGGTTCAGCCACGCCATCCGGCGCAACCCGGAGCTCGCCGGGAACACCGCCATGCCGGGGCAGGAGAACCGCGAGCCTGAGCTGCGCGACCCCGACCCCGATCAGCTCGCCCTGGCCGAGCGGGTCCTCGCCCGGTGTCCTGACCTGCTCTACGCCCGGGTGGACCTGGTCCGCCTGCCCGACGGCAGCCCGGTCCTCATCGAACTGGAGCTCACCGAGCCCTACCTGTTCCTGCGCTACGCCCCCGACGGCGCGGCCAATCTCGCCTGCGCGCTGGCCAAGGCGATCTGATCGTCAAGCACGGCCCGCCGGGCCGTACCCGGGACACGAAAGCCGTGATCACATACACGCTTCGCAGAAGCCGCATCCTGCGGTGTTCGGTGAGATCCGCAATGCCTTGGCGTACGCTGGCGGCATGAGCGAGACCGTCAGGTTCACGGCGACCGTCACCCCGGATGACGAGGGCTGGTACGTCGCGCGGTGCCTGCAAGTCGAGGTGGCCAGCCAAGGGCGGACCGTTGACGAGGCGCTGGCCAATCTGCGGGAAGCACTGGAGCTCTACTACGAAGACAGGCCGGTTCCGGAGGTTCCTCCACAGCCGATCGTGGCTCCGGTCGACATCCGGCTTTCCGCGTGAGCCCTCGCCAGTTTCCGGTGTGTTCGGGTGCTCAGGTGGTGCGAGCGCTGGAAAAGTACGGCTTCGAGGTCGTCAGCACCAAGGGGAGTCACTGCAAGCTCCGTCAAGAAGCTGAGGTCGAGGCGCGCACGGTGATCGTGCCGCTTCACGATGAGCTGGCTGTGGGCACGCTCGGGTCCATCATCCGGCAGGCCGGTATCACGGTGCGGCAACTGCGCGATCTTCTTTGATGTGTGGGATGGCGGCGTGCGCCCCGGGAACGGGGCGCACGCCGCACGGTTGTGGCTGCGCCGTACGGCCCGCCGCAGGTCACGGCGGGCCGTACGCGTTTGTCACCGCAGGCCGTACACGGTCATCGGGGAAGGACGACCGCGAGCGGGGACACCCCGGCGGTGCGCAGCGCGGCCGGGAGCTTCGCCGCCCAGGGGTGTTCGTCCAGGCCCAGATCGCCGGGGTTGGCGACCGTGAACCGGACCGCGCCGCCGGTGGCGGCCTGTTCGGTCCAGGTGGCGCCGAAACCGGTCAGCACGGCGCGGGCCTTGTCCCGGTCGGGGGCGGGGACCGTGAGGCGGATCGGCGACCCCCGGTCGGGGATGGCCGCCGCGGCCCGTGAGGAGTCGGGTGCGGGGGCGAGCGTCCGTGCCCGGGAGGTGGCGGCGGGCAGGTCGGCGGTGATCGCGTTGACGAGGATCTTCGCTGTGCCGTCGGTGAAGGCGCGGAAGTTCGGCTCCGCGGCGAACAGCACCGCGTGGCCGCCGCCCACCGGCTCGTCCACCACCGCCGCCGTTCCGCCGAGTTCCTCGGCGCCGCGCGCGAACCCGGACAGGAACCAGTCGGGCGAGTCGGCCGAGGGATAGGACGCCACCACGTGTGAGGGGTCGGAGGCCCGCATCACCAGATCGTAGGCGTAGAACTGCATGACGTCCGGCCCGACGCCCTCGCCCAGCGGCCCCTCGGCCACGTTGGTCCGCAGGAGCGAGCCGGGCACGTCCGACGTCGGCTCGGCCAGTATCACGCCGGAGATGCCCGCGAGGGCGGCCAGCCGGGTGCCGCCCGCCCAGCCGACGTAGCGTCCGCCCCGGCTGACCCAGTCCTTCAGCGCGGTACGGCCCGTCTCGCCGAGTGCGGTGTTCGCCGCGCCGGCCGGGCCGTCCGGCACCAGCAGCACGTCCACGTCGCCGAGCCTGCCCGCGGCGACGTCGGCAGGGACGAGCACCTTGTAGGGCAGCTTCCAGTCCCGGTCCAGGCGGTGGCGGAGCCAGCCGCTGGACTCGCCGGCGTTCCGCTCCGGGCCCGCCATCTGCAGCACCCCGACCCGGTGCGGGCTGGTGACCCGGGCCGAAGGAGCCTCCACCGGCCGGACCGGGGTCGCGGCGGGCAGCAGCACCTGGCCGGAGGAGCCGCCGGAGACGTTGCCCAGCAGCGGCAGGCTCCAGGCGGTCACGTCGTAGAAGTAGGGGAACGGCGTGTAGGTGTCCTCGTTCAGCATGCCCTGGATCCAGTGTTTCTGGCCCTGGGCCAGCGGGATCCAGTAGGTGCCCTTGGGCAGGGTGGTCGCGGTCTCGGGCCTGCCGTACGGCTTGAAGTCCTTGAGTGTCAACGGCCTGGTCAGCCTGAACACCTGGACGTCCATCCGTTGCAACCGGCGCACGAGGAGGTCGGTCTCGGCCTTCTTGGCCGGGTCGTCGGCGCGCAGGAAGTAGTGGCGGACCCTGCGGTCGGGCACCTGCGTGATGATCTCGTTGCCCGGGTTGTAGACCTTGTTCGGCTCCAGCCGGCCTTCGAGGCCCTGTTTCATGGCCTCGGCGTACATCTGGTGCCAGGTGGTGAGGATCTCGGTCTTCCTGGCCGCCGCGGCCGAGAGGGAGACCCACTGGGTGAGCCACTGTTCGAAGGCCCGAGCGGCGATCGGCGAGGCGTTGCCCTTCTCGAAGGTCATGCCCGCCGCGTTGAACCCGGTCGTCGGGACCGTGTCGCCGTAGCCCATGTAGAACATGTCGTAGACGTCGCGGTTGAAGAACGGGATCCCGCGCCGGGTGAACTCGCCGATCATCGCGGCGCCGTAGGTGTTGTTGATCCAGTCGATCGTCGGTTCGGCGATGTCGTGGTAGACGGGGTCGGCGTTCGGCGGGAAGAAGTATTCGGTGCCGCCCATCTCGTGGGCGTCGATGAAGAGCTGCGGCGGATATCTGCGCATCAGCTCGATCTTGCCGTCGGTCTCCGGCTGGGTGCGGGCGAACCAGTCCCGGTTCATGTCGAAGGCGTAGGCGTTGCGCCGGGTGTCGGCCTCGCGGCCGTCGGGGTTCTGCGTCGGCAGGATCACCACGACGGCGTTGTCCAGGATCCGCCTGGCCGCGCAGTCGTCTCGTCCGGCCAGGTCGTAGAGGGTCTTCAGGGCGGCGTCGGTGCCGCTCTCCTCCCCGCCGTGCACGTTTCCTGCGACCCAGAGGATCGCGGGTGTGGTCCTGGCGAGGATCCTGGCCGCCGGGGCCGGGGTGAGCGGGTCGCGCAGCAGCTTGATCGAGGTCTCGATGGCGCGCAGGTTCCGGATGTTGTGCGGGGTGCCGACGATCGCGTACTTCAGCGCCCGTCCCTCGGCGCTGGTGGCCAGCGTGCCGGAGACGACCCGGTCGCTGGCCCGGTCGATCGCGGAAAGCAGCGTGTCGGACTCGGCGGTGGTGACCTCGCGCTCGCCGAGGTCGAAGCCGAGCACGCTCTTGGGCGTGGGCACTTTGCCGTGGTAGGAGGGGGGAGTCTGGGTGGCGTCGCAGGAGGTGGGGGTTGTGGCCGGGGTGGGCTCCGCCTGGGCGGCGGCCCCGGTGGGGAGGGCGATGGCGACGGCCAGGACGGCCGGTGCGATCACCTTGAAGCGATTCACCATGTGATCACGGTGTCATCTGGGATGAATCGCAACAAGATGTGAATTTTTACGCTCAAGTTACGGATGAGACAGGGGTGCTACCCGCGGGCGGAGATCCCGCCGTCCACCGGGATCACGGTCCCGGTCAGATAGGCCCCCGCCCGCGACGCCAGGAAGATGGCGGTTCCGGCCATGTCCTCCGGGCTGCCGATCCGGCCGAGCGGCACATGAGACTCGATCGCCGAGCGAGTGGCCGGGTCGTCGAGCGCGAAGGCCATCATCTTCGACTCGAACGGGCCCGGTGCGATGGCGTTGACCGTGATCGACTCTCTGGCGAGCCGCTGGGACAGGTGCCGGGTGAGCATGTGCACCGCGGCCTTGGCCGCCGAGTAGGCGTAGTTCTCCATGGAGGGCACCCGGATCCCGTCGATCGACCCGATGTTGATCACCCTGGCCGGGTCGCCGGGGCTCGCGGCGGTGCGCAGCAGCGGCAGGAACCGCTGGGTCAGGTGGAACACGCCCTTGACGTTGATCCCCCAGAGCTTGTCGAAGGCGTGCCCGGGATACTCCTCAAGCGGCGCGCCCCAGGTCGCTCCGGCATTGTTGACCAGCACGTCCAGGCGGGACTCCCGCGCCGAGACGGCCTCCACGAGCGTGCGGGCGCCGTCTTCGGTGGACAGGTCGGCCGGTACGGCGACGCATCCCAGCTCGGCCGCGGTCTTGTTCACCTCGGCGGCCTTGCGCGAGGAGATGTAGACCGTCGCCCCGGCCGTCACGAACCCGGCCGCGATCATCCGGCCGATCCCGCGGGAGCCGCCGGTGACCACGACCGTCTTGCCTTCCACCGAGAACAGAGTCATGTTCCGCAGCATGCCGTACTCCGGCCGTCCCGTCCATACCGACCGGTCGGTTCCGGCTTCTGAGATGGCTGTCGCCAGGTCGGACAGGTGGTGAAAAATAATATCGTTCTATGAAACGAGAATGAAACAATCTTCCATCGCTCGTTGACACGTGGTCTTCCTTGGTGTGCGTTCTTTTACAACGAGTCACCGGTCCGAAGGTGAGGCACACGATGGCGAGAGTGGGCGCGCGCCTGGCGGCGCTGGGCCTGGCACTGTTACTGGCGACCTTCCCCGCGGCGCAGGCGCAGGGCTCGCGGGCCCGTGCCGCGCAGGCGCCCGAGCCGGGAAAGAAGATCGTCCGGCTCGGCGTGACGCAGGCCATGGACTCGATGAACCCGTTCCTGGCGGTCAGGCTGATCTCGACGTCGATCCACCGCTGGACGTACGGATATCTCACCGTCCCCGACCCCGGGACCCTGAAACCGAGTCCCGACCTGGCCGAGTCGTGGAAGGCGTCGGCGGACAAGCTGACCTGGACCTTCACGATGCGCGCGGGCGTCAAATGGTCGGACGGCACGCCGGTCACCGCGGGGGACGCGGCGTGGACCCTCAACACGATCATGACCGTCGACGCGGCCAAGCAGGCCAACGGCCCGGCGGTCGAGAACTTCGAGAGCGTCACGGCGAGCGACGACCGGACCTTGGTCATCAAGACCAAGAAGCCGCAGGCCACGATGCTGGAGATCCCGATCCCGATCATGCCCAGGCATGTCTGGGAGAAGGTGGGCGACATCGGCACGTTCGAGAACGAGACGTATCCGATCATCGGCAACGGCCCGTATCTCGTGGTCGAGCACAAGAAGAACGGCTACGTCAGGCTGAAGGCCAACCCCGGCTACTGGCGCGGCGCCCCCAAGATCGACGAGCTGCACGTCATCTTCTACGAGAACCCCGAGGCCGCCAACGCGGGCCTGAAGAAGGGCGACATCGACTGGATCGGCCGTCTGGCCGCTCCCCAGTTCGAGGCCCTGGCCGGCGATCCGAACATCATCCAGTGGAACACCCAGGGCCGCAGATCCGCCTACCTGCAGCTGAACCCCGGCGCGCAGACGATCGACAACAAACCGGTCGGCGACGGGCACCCCGCCCTGAAGGACCCGAGGGTACGGCAGGCCATCCACTACGCGATCGACAAGAAGGCCCTGGCCGACCAGGTGCAGAACGGCCTCGCCGTACCGGCCGACGGATCCATCATCCCGCCGATGTACCAGGAGTTCTTCTGGAAGGCCGAGGGCGACGACCTCGTCACCCACGACGCCGCGAAGGCCAACAAGATCCTCGACGACGCCGGCTACAAGAGGGGCCCCGACGGGATCCGGACGATGCCCGACGGCAGGCGCAAGCTTGAGATGCGCTTCAGCATCCACACCGACACGCCCGTCGAGGACAAGCTCGCGCAGTTCCTGACCGGCTGGCTCAAGGACATCGGCATCGCGCTCTCGACGAGGAAGCTCGACGCCAACAAGTTCACCGAGGAGACCGGGTTCACCGGACTGTTCGACATCGCGATCAGCGGCTGGTCGGTCGGCCCCGACCCCGAAGAGGTCCTGACCACCCACCTGTGCAGCCGCAGGCCCACGGCGAGCGGCGAAGGGGGCGGCACCGAGTCGTTCTACTGCGACCCGGAGTACGAGAAGCTCTACCGGCAGCAGCTGACCGAACTCGACCGGACCAGGCGCGTCGAGATCATCAAGCGGATGCAGCGGCGCCTCTACGCCGACGCCCCGGTCATCGCCCTCTACTACCCGAACAACCTTGAGGGCTACCGCAAGGACCGGATCACCCACATCACCCCGGTCCCCGAGAACAGGGGCATCCTGTACGGCGGGAGCGGCTACTGGCCCGTCTACTCCCTGGACGCGGTCGTCACCCCCACCGGCCAGGCCGGCGGCGGCTCCGGCACCGGTCTCGTCGTGGGCGGCATCGCGGCCGTCGTGATCCTGGGCGCGGGAGGACTCCTCCTCGCCAGGCGACGCCGGTCCACGGCGGACGAGCGCGAGTGATCCCTCGATGACGGTCCCTTTCAACACCGAGTTCACCGCCGGATCCACCACAGGGCCCGCCACCGGATCTGACGCCGGACCCGGCCCCGGGCCCGCCGCCGAGACGGCGGGCCCGGGGAAGGGCCGCGGCGCCCGCCGGGGGGTGCTGCGCTACGCGCTGGCGAAGATCGGCGGGGCGGCGCTCAGCGTCGGCATGGTCATCGTGGCAGCGTTCTTCCTGTTCCGGCTGATCCCCGGCGACCCCGCGATCGCCTACACGCGCGACGTGCCGCTCAGCCCGGAACAGCTCGACCTGCTGCGCCACCAGATGGGACTCGACAGGCCCCTGGCACAGCAGTTCCTCGACTTCGTGCTGCGGACCCTCCGCCTGGACCTCGGCACGTCCTACGAGTACAAGCGCCCGGTCGCCGAGCTCATCGGGGAGCGGGTGGGACCGACGCTCCTGCTGGTGGGCACCGGCCTGGTCATCGCGGTCAGCCTGGGCCTGTGGCAGGGCACCAGGGCGGCGTGGAACCACGGCGGCCGGTTCGACCGCCTGTCCACCGGCGTCTCGCTGGTCCTGTGGTCGGTGCCGACGTTCTGGCTGGGGCTGCTGCTCCTGATGGTCTTCGCGGCCGGGGTGGGGCCGATACCGGGCATCTTCCCCACCCGGGGCATGGAGGACGTCGACGCGCCCGGCGGGTTCGCCTACCTCCTCCACGTCGCGCAGCACCTGGTGCTGCCGTGCCTCACCCTGGTCGCCGTGGTCTACGCGCAGTACCTGCTGGTCATGCGTTCCAGCCTGCTGGACGAGATCGGCCAGGACTACGTGACCACCGCCAGGGCCAAAGGGCTGCGCGACGACGAGGTACGACGGCGCCACGCCGTACCCAACGCCCTTCTGCCGACCGTGACGCTGGTGTTCATCCACATCGGGTTCGTGGTCGGGGGAGCGGTGTCGGTGGAGACCGTCTACTCCTGGCCGGGCCTCGGCCTGCTGTTCTACGAGGCGATCCAGGGCCCCGACTTCGCGGTCATGCAGGGGACGTTCATGGTGGTGTGCACCGCGGTGATCGTCATGAACACGCTGGCCGACGTGGTCTACCACGTCCTGGACCCGAGGGTGAGGTCGGCGTGAACGTCACCTGGACCCGGCGCGCGACGGCGCTGTCGCGTTTCTGGCGGGAGTACCGCCGGCAGCGGGCCGGACTGTACGGCGCGGCGATCCTGGCCCTGGCCGTCGTCCTGGCCCTCCTCACCCCGCTGGTCACCGATCCGGCCGGTATGGACGTCACCAGGGCGACGGGCGCCAAGATGGCCGCCCCCAGCCCGGACTTCCCCCTGGGCACCGACGAGTCGGGCCGGTCCGTCCTGCTGATGATCCTGTGGGGCTCGCGCGTCTCGCTGCTCATCGGCTTCATGTCGGCCCTGCTCAGCATGACCATCGGCACGGTCGTGGGCATCGCGGCGGGCCACTTCCGCGGCTGGTCGTCGGCCGTGCTGATGCGGATCACCGACTGGTTCCTGGTCCTGCCGTCACTCGTGCTGGCCCTGGTGCTCGCGGCGATCCTCGGAGGCGGCACGTCCACGATCATCCTGGCGATCGGCGTGACCTCCTGGGCCTCCACGGCCAGGCTGATCAGGGCGCAGACCCTGTCGGTGGAGGCCAGGCCGTACATCGAGCGCTCCAGGGCCCTCGGCGCGGGACACTGGCACATCATGACCAGGCACGTGCTGCCGAACGTCGCCCCGCTGGTGCTGGCCAACACGACCCTGCAGGTGGCCAGTGCCATCGTCGCCGAGTCGACGCTGGCCTTCCTCGGCGCGGACTCGGGCAAGGTGTCCTGGGGCGGCATGTTGCGCGGTTCCTACGACTGGGGTGCCGCCACCTCCGGTGCGTGGTGGTACATCCTCGCGCCCGGCCTGTGCATCGTCGCGGTCGTCATGGCGTTCACGCTGTGCGGCCGGGCGCTGGAGGCCGTACTCAACCCACGACTGCGGGGAGCCGCCCGATGAGCCTGCTTCAGCTGCGCGACGTCGCGGTGACCTATCGGGCCGCGTCCGGCGAGGTGCCCGCCGTGCGGGGGGTGTCGCTGGCCCTGCCCGCGGGCCAGGCCCTCGGCGTGGCGGGGGAGTCGGGGTCGGGCAAGTCGACGCTGGCCATGGCCCTGCTGCGGCTGCTTCCCCGCGACGCGCGGGTGACCGGGGAGATCCTGCTGGACGGCGAGGACGTGCTCGGAATGAAGTGGGGGCGGCTGCGCGCGGTGCGGTGGGCGTCGGCCTCGGTGGTCTTCCAGGGGGCGCAGCACGCCCTGAACCCCGTGCGGCGGATCGGGGAGCAGATCGCCGAACCGCTGCTGGTCCACGGCATGGCGACGGCGGCCGAGGCGCGCCGGAAGGCGGGAGAGCTGCTGGAGCACGTCGGCCTGCCCGCCTGGCGGGCCCGTGGCTACCCGCACGAGCTGTCCGGCGGGCAGCGCCAGCGCGTGATGATCGCCATGGCGCTGGCCTGCTCGCCGCGTCTGATCGTCGCCGACGAGCCGACGACCGCTCTGGACGTGATGATCCAGGCGCAGGTGCTCGCGCTGATCCGCTCGCTCATCGCCGAGCACGACATCGGCCTGATCATGATTTCTCATGACCTGTCGGTCCTGGCCTCCATGTGCGACCGGCTGGCAGTGATGTACGCGGGCCGCGTGGTCGAGTCGGGTCCCTCGCGTGAGGTGTTCCAGAGCGCGCGCCACCCCTACAGCCGGGCGCTGTCGGAGGCCTTCCCCACGGTCGGGGATCCCGCCTCCCGGATGGCGCCCAAGGGCCTCGGCGGCGACCCGCCCGATCCCGCGCATCTGCCTGCCGGCTGCTCCTTCCATCCCCGGTGCCCGGTGTCCCTGCCCTCGTGCGCGTCGCGGGACGTCGAGCTGTGGCCGGTGGACGAAAGCCGCGGCGAGGCGGACTCCCCGAACGCGCATACGGCCGCGTGTGTGCACGTCCGGCCGGAGGGGGTCCAACCGGCCGAGGGCGGCGGCGACCACGACGGCCCGGCCGTCCAACCGGCGGAGGAGGTCAGGTGAGCGAGGGCACCGGCAAGCACCACGTCCCGGCCCTGCGACCGGCGGAGGAGGTCAGGTGACCGAGCGCGGCACCCTGCTCGAAGCCCGGGATCTGCGCGTGGAGTTCCCCGCGCGGGGGCGGCGCGCCCGCGCCGTGGACGGGGTGAACCTCGGGGTGGGCGAGGGAGAGATCGTCGCGCTGGTCGGCGAGTCCGGCTGCGGCAAGACGACGCTGGCGCGCACCCTGCTCGGCCTGGAACGGCCCACCTCGGGATCGGTCCTGTACGGCGGAGCGCCCCTGACCTACTCCTCACGCGCGCTGAAGGCCTACCGCCGCGAAGTGCAGCTGGTGTTGCAGGACCCGACGGGGTCGCTCAACCCCCGGCACACCGTCTACGAGGCAGTGGCCGAGGGACCACGCATCCACGACATGCCCGACGAGGGGGAACGGGTCATCTCGGCACTGTCGCGGGCCGGGCTGCGCCCGCCGGAGCGGTTCGTCCACTCCTACCCGCACGAGCTGTCGGGCGGCCAGCGGCAGCGTGTCGTCATCGCCGGGGCTCTGGCACTGGACCCGCGGGTCCTGGTCGCGGACGAGCCGGTGGCCTCGCTGGACGCCTCGGTCCGCGGCGAGATCCTCGCCCTGCTGCTGCGCCTGCGGGACGATCTGGGGTTGTCCGCCCTGGTGGTCACCCACGACCTGGGGCTGGCCTGGAACATCGCCGATCGCGTGGCCGTGATGTATCTCGGCAGGATCGTCGAGTCGGGACCCGTCGAGCAGGTCCTGACCTCGCCGTCCCACCCCTACACGCAGGCTCTGCTGTCGGTGCTGCCGGAGTCGCCGTCGCCCGTGGTGCTGCGCGGAGAGCCGCCGGACCCGACCCGGATCCCCGGCGGCTGCCGCTTCCACCCCCGCTGTCAGGTCCTCGCCTCGGGCACGGCGGCCGAGGCCGGGGTCGACGGGCGGTGCAGGACGCAGCCCCTGGCCGTGATCTCCTCCTCGACCGGCTCCCAGGCCGCCTGCCACTACGCCGCCGTGCGCCGGGGACAGACCTGACCGTCCCGTCAGGGGTCGGGAAGCCGTCAGAGACCGGGAAGGCGGCCGTTGCGGAACAGGTCGACGAAGAGCCCGTGGTCGGTCCTGACCTGCGCGCCGTAGGCGTGGGCGAAGTCGACGAGCATGCCGGTGAAGCCGTCGGTGTCGCCGCCGATCACGGCCACGATCGCGTCCTCGGTGGAGAAGTCGACCAGGTCGTGGCTGGACTCGTCGTCGGCCACCGAGTGCATGCGGGCCACGGCCCGGCCGAGGTCGCGGATCACCGAGGCGAGCTCCTCCGGCTCGTTGACATCGCCCCAGTCGAGGTCGGCGGAGTAGGGGGAGACCTCGGCGACGAGCTGGCCGACGCCGTTCAGCGTGGTGTAGCCGAGCCAGGGATCGGCGTAGGCCTGCAGGGCCCGCTGCGACTCGGCCGTGCGGTGCCCCTGGTGCTTGAAGTAGCCGTGCACCTTCTCGTCGGTGATGTGCCGGGCCACGGCCGGAACCTGGGCCTGCTTCATGTAGAGGATGACGTCGTTCTCCAGGGCCTGGGTGTGGCCCTCCAGCAGCATGTTGTAGGAGGGCAGCCCGGCAGAGCCGATGCCGACACCTGTGCGGAGCGCGAAGTCCTTGATCTTGTGTTCGACTTCGGAGACCGCGGGGAGCGTGGTCAGGTAGTCCTGGAAGGCCGCTTCCACCGCACGCCTGGTGTCGTCGTCGACGGGGTGGCGGCCCTCTAGCGCGGCGAACCTGCGGTCGAAGTTGTCGATCGTGGTCTCCGCGTCCAGCAGCGCCACCCGGGTGTTGAGCCGGGCCACCTGCAACACCCGGTGGAGCACGCCGGTGGTGGTCTCCAGGGTCAGCGCGCCGATCGCGTCGTCCCCGCCCTCGGAGATGCCGGTCAGTTCGGCGAGGTAGGAGTGGGCGAACTCGGTCACCAGTTCGGTGATCACATCGTCCGACAGCGCCTTGGCGTATCCGATGAGCGCGACGCTGGCCACGAAGCGCTTGAGGTCCCAGACGTAGGGGCCGACGTAGGCCTCGTCGAAGTCGTTGACGTTGAAGACCAGGACGCCCGAGGCGTTCATGTAGGTTCCGAAGTTCTCGGCGTGCAGGTCGCCGTGGATCCACACCCGGCTCGTCTGGCCGTCGAGAAAGGCGTCGTCGGCGAACGCCCCGGTCATGTCCGCGTAGAACAGGCAGGCGCTGCCTCGGTAGAACGCGAAGGGGGAGGCGGCCATCTTCCGGAACTTGCGCCGGAAGGCGGCGGGGTCACGGCTGATGGAGTCACCGAACTCGGTGATGAGGGTGTCGAGAATGTGGGCCGAGCGCCCATCGATGGTCATGATTCGCACGGTAAGGGGAGAAACCGAAACTCCGCTAGGTGCAAGCCGTCACGAATATGGAACGTGCCAATTGTCGTATTTGGTGGGAGGCGTTTGCCCTGGTGACGCCCGGTTCGGCGGGCCGATCCGGGCGAGGGAAGAACGGGCGAGGGAAGAACGGGTGAGGGAAGAACCGGGTGAAGGGAGAAAAGGGAAGGACACGGCGATGAGCGCCATTATCAAGGTGTCGGCGTCAAGGCCGCTCGCGGTGATCGCTCGATGGCCGCGTTTCCGGCCTTGGCCTCCACGTCCCATCGTGAACAGCGCCGTGTCACCCCGCCGCGACGCCGGTGTGACGCACGCGTGACGGCGGCGTCACCGGCGAGCGGCCGGGCGCAACCCGGAGACGAGTTCGCACAGGCGCGGCGTCGGGTGCAGGCCCAGCTCGGTATGGAGGTGACGCTCGTAGCGTTCGAAATGCCGTAACGCCTCGACCTGGTTCCCCTCCGCGAGGTGAGCCCGGATGAGCGCGGCACAGGCGCTTTCGCGCAGCGGTTCCGCGCGCGCGGCCACGCTGGCGGCGGCGACCGCGTCGGCGAACCGGCCCGCCGCGATGAAGCCGGAGGTCAGCGTTTCCAGGGCGTGCAGGCGGAGTTGATGCCACTCCTCCGCCTCGACGAGGACCCAGTCGTCGTACCAGCCGGGCAACAGGCGGTTCGACAGGAGGGAGACGGTCTTCGCGCTGAGGTCTCCCTCTCCGGCGGGCAGGGCGGGATCGAGGATGCGCCGGGCCAGCGCTCGGGCGTCGTGGAAGTCCACGCCGACTCCGGGGGACAGTCCTATCTCTGTCGTGCCGACATGGAGTATCCGCTGCTTGACACCATTCATGCGCGCCAATGCCGATCGCAGGCTGGCGCACGCGCGCCGCTCCGGCGCGTCGGGCCAGAGGGTTCCCGCCAGCAGGTTCCGGGAAACGGCATGACTGCAGAGTGCGACGAACGCCAGAAGGCGCTCGGCCCCGCCCGAGACCGCCACCCGGTCGTCCCCGGCCGTCAGCCGGAAGCCGCCCAGAAGAGTGACCCACAGAGGGGCCCGGTCGCCGCTCTCCATAGCCCTCCCGTCCCCTGACCATCCGGGAACAGAATCATCCGGTCGGCAGCCATTCCGTTATATCCACTATTGTCCGATATGTTCCCAAGGAGTGTCGAGACGCCGGGCCGTCCGGGCGTGCATGCCGTACGGCCTGCCGGGAGGTGGGTCGGTCGTCCGGTATCGCGGCGAGCGGTTCCCTCGCGCCGGTGGCGCGGTTTTGGGCCTTGTCGGAGCAGGGGGCCGGGGTTACGATCCGCGCAACTGTTAGGAAACTTTCTTGTAAGAAAGTGTGCCCACATGCGCAGACTCGCTTCCATGCTGCTGGTTCTCGCTCTGGCGACCGCTCTCGCCACCGTTTCCGCCCCCGCCGGTGCCGCCGCCCGCCTGACCGCGGCCTTCACCCTCAGCGGCAACCGGGGCACGTTCGTGGTGAGCAATCCCAACAGTGCGCCGGTCACCGGCTGGTCGATCCAGTTCGACCTGCCGGCCGGAGTCACCGTCGGCGACGCCCAGCACGCCACCACCGCGCAGAGCGGGACGCGAGTCAGGCTGACTCCGGCCTTCTACATCAACACCGTGAGGGCGAACGGGAACACCGAGCCGTACAGCCCCACGTTCACCCTCAGCTCGGCGGCCCAGCCGACGAACTGCACCATCAACAACGCCAACTGCGACGGCAGCGGCGACCCGGCCCCACCGGACGCGCCCGTCACCGCGACCTACTCGGCCAGTGGGACACAGGGGAAGTTCGTGGTCGGCAACAACACCGACACCGCGCTCAACGGCTGGTCGATCACCTTCGACCTGCCCGCGGGGGTCACCGCGAGCGGAGCCCAGCACGGATCATTGAGCCAGAACGGCCGCCAGGTCACGCTGAGCCCGGCCCACTACAACACCACGGTGGCGGCACACGGAACCACCGAACCGTACAGTCCCACGTTCACGCTGAGCAGCGCATCCGCCGAGCCGGCCAACTGCCGGATCAACGACGTGAGGTGCGACGGTTCGGCTGACTCACCACCCGCCGCGCCGGGCAACTTGCGCTCACCGGTCAACACCACCACGACCGTGTCGCTGGCGTGGGACACCTCGGCTCCGGGAAGCCTCCCGGTCGTCGGCTACCAGGTCTACAACGGCGCCGACCTCGCCACGACGGTCACCGGGACGGCCGCGACCCTCACCGGCCTGACCCCGAACACCGAATACGCGTTCACCGTGAAGGCCAGAGACCGCAAGGGAACCCTGTCCCCGGCCAGCGCGGTCCTCAGGGTGAAAACCAACAACGCCGGCGACGACACCCAGCCGCCGACCGCGCCCGCGAACCTGCGCGGCACCGGCAAAAACTCCTCCAGCGTCTCGCTGGCGTGGGACGCCTCGACCGACAACAAGGGCATCGCCGGTTATGACGTCTACGTCGGCACCACCGTGGCGACCACGGTGACCGGAACCTCGGCGACGGTCGGCGGGCTGTCGCCGTCCACCGAGTACACCTTCACCGTGCGGGCCCGCGACGTGTACGACAACACGTCGGCGGCGAGCAACACGTTGAAGGTGAGCACCGACGACATCATCGGCGGCGGGTACGCCAGGATCGGCTACTTCGTGCAGTGGGGCATCTACGGCCGCCAGTACTTCGTGCGCAACCTCGACACCACCGGCGCCGCGGCGAAACTGACCCACATCAACTACGCCTTCGGCAACATCGACCCGGTGAACCTGACCTGCCTGCAGGGCGTCACCAAGGGCACCACGCCGAACCCCCAGGACCCGAACCAGGGTGACGGCGCGGGTGACGCGGACGCCGACTACGGCAGGCCGATGAGCGCGGCGCAGTCGGTGGACGGCGTCGCCGACACCGGGTGGGAGAAGCTACGCGGCAACTACAACCAGCTCCGCAAGCTCAAGGCGAAGCACCCGCACCTGAAGGTGCTGATCTCGCTCGGCGGCTGGACCTACTCGAAGTACTTCTCCGACGTGGCGGCCACCGACACGGCCCGGCGCAAGTTCGTGAGTTCCTGCATCGACACTTACATCAAGGGGAACCTGCCGGTGTACAACGGCGCGGGCGGCCCGGGCAGCGCCGCCGGGATCTTCGACGGCATCGACCTGGACTGGGAGTGGCCGGGCGCCGAGGGCCACGCGGGAAACCACGTCGGGCCCAACGACAGGGCGAACAACACGTTGCTGATCGCCGAGTTCCGCAAGCAGCTCGACGCGCTGACCCGGGAGACCGGAAAGCGTTACCAGCTCACCGCGTTCACCCCGGCCGACCCGGCGAAGATCGCCGCGGGCTGGGACCTGCCGGAGGTCGCCAAGTCCCTGGACGTCTTCAACATCCAGGGCTACGACTTCCACGGCGCGGGCAGCGACAACTCATGGGAGCCCAACCGGACCGGACACCAGGGCAACCTGTACGCCGACACCGACGACCCCTACTCCTTCCACTTCAGCGTCGAGAACGCGGTCAACGCCTATCTCCAGGCCGGGGTGAACCCGCGCAAGCTCACCATCGGGTTGGCCTACTACGGGCGTGGCTGGCAGGGCGTCGCCGACGGCGGGAGATCCGGCGAGTGGCAGTCGGCCACCGGCGCGGCTCCGGGGCAGTTCCAGGAGGAGGCGGGCACCCGCGGCTACGGCAACCTGGTGGCTTCCGTACCGGGATGCGCCGTACGGCACGACGAGCAGGCGGTGGCGACCTCCTGCTTCACCGGCGACGGAGGCCAGTGGTGGACCTTCGACGACACATGGTCGATCGGCAGGAAGGCCGCATGGTTGCGTGGAAAGGGTCTGCTGGGCGCGATGATCTGGGAGATGTCCGGTGACCCCGGCACCCTGACCACCGCCCTGGACGCCGCCCTGAAGTGACCCGCTCGGCCGGGCGGCCTTCGGCCGGTGTGGTGGGTGGAGGCACACGAACGGCCCCGCCGGATGGGCGGGGCCGCACGTGCGAAGGGGCTGACTGACCTCAGAGGACTGATCTCAGCTGGGAGGATCAGACCACGAGGCTGTGCGAACCACCTGCGGAGACGGAGGTGAGCCCGCTGACGCCCGTCCGGATGCCGACGGGGAAGGGACTGTCATTGGGAGCGTTGCCGTTGCCGAGCTGGCCGTTGAGGTTGTTGCCCCAGGCCTGGACGGGCTGGTTGGAGGCCAGCGCCAGGCTGTGAGAGCCGCCCGCGGCGATGGCGAAGACGCCGCTCAGGACGCCGACGCCGCCGGTGCCCAGGACGGTGACCGGGAAGGGGCTGTTGGCGTTGGCGCCGCCGTCGCCGAGCTGGCCGTCGCTGTCGCTGCCCCAGGATCGGACGGTACCGTTGTTCAGCAGGGCCAGGCTGTGGTTGCCGCCTCCGGCGATGCGCTGGACGCCGCTCAGGACGCCGGGGCCGCCGGTGCCGACGACCTGGACGGGGAAGGGACTGTCGGCGTTCGGGCCGCCGTTGCCGAGCTGCCCCTCGTCGTCGCGGCCCCAGGTCCTGACGGTGCCGTCGGCCAGCAGCGCCAGGCTGTGGACACCACCCGCGGCGATGCGCCGGACGTTGCTCAGGACGCCGACGCCGCCGGTGCCCAGGACCTGGACGGGGAAGGGGCTGTCGGCGAGAGCGGCGCCGTCGCCGAGCTGGCCCTCGTCGTCGCTGCCCCAGGCTCGGACGGTGCCGTCGGCCAGCAGGGCCAGGCTGTGGTTGCCGTCGGCGGCGATGGCCACGACGTTGGTCAGGACGCCGACGCCGCCCGTGCCGAGGACCTGGCCGGGGGTGGAACTGTCCGCGTTGGCGCCGCCGTTGCCGAGCTGGCCTTCGTTGTCGCTGCCCCAGGACCAGACGGTGCCATCGTTCCGCAGCGCCAGGCTGTGGTTGTTGCCCGCGGCGACGGCCGTGATGTCGCTCAGGCCGGCCACGGTGCCCGGCGTGAGGTTGTTCCCGTCAGGAAGGGCGGCACCGTCGCCGAGCTGGCCCTCGACGTTGCGTCCCCAGGCCTCGATGGTGCCGTTGCCCAGCAGCGCCAGGCTGTGGGAGCCGCCTCCGACAACGCTGACGACTCCGGCGGTGGTCAACCCGGCCGCCGTCACCGGGGTGTTCCGCTGGGTTGTCGTGGCATCGCCGAGCTGGCCGGAGCCGTTGAGTCCCCAGGTCTTGACCCGCGTCGACGCCGCCGATGCGGGTGACGCCCCCGTCGCCACCATCAGCGTCGCCAATGTCAGCCCCAGCGCGGCGGTCGCCGCGCCTCGCATCTGTCCCGAAAAAGAAACGGGAACCGACTTCATAATGATTTCCCCCGAATAGGATATATGAGATGCCGCCTGCGGCGCCTTTCCCGCCGCACACGCCGGATTCAAAGACAATCCGCACCGTACCACTCTGTGTTCGTCAGATCGGGGAACCAATCGCTCGCCTGGCATTTGTGCCGCACGACTCAAAGAAGTGTTGGCGACCCGTCCAATATGGTCCGCTGCGAAATCCGTAAAATCGGCCTGAAGTGGAAATGGTGGCTTTAACGGGTGGAAGTGGATGCGATGCCGAGATGGGCGACAGATCGGCGATTAGCTGACCAAGGCGGTCGCTCGGCCCGGCCAGGCGGGTCGGGAACGGCCGGTCGGGTGCTCCTTTCCCGGTGGTGGCCGTCGCGATGTTCAGTGGCTCAGCCGTGGTGCGCCGGGAGGCGCCGCCGTTTTCGGGTTCCGGCTCGCCGCGGAAACGGGGGAGATGCCCGGTGGGGTTGGGCGGCCTCGCCGCGGGCGACAGGTGGAAGCGGTTGGCCTCTCTGCTGCGCTGCGCTGGGAGAACCCAGTCCGGCGGGACCGCATGTGATGGGGGCGGGGGGATGATCTCGGGCGGGAGGATCAGACCACGAGGCTGTGCGCTATACCTGCGGAGACGGACGTGAGCCCGCTGACCCCCGTCCGGATGCCGATGGGGAAGGGGCTGTCTGTGGTGGACCCGTTGCCGAGCTGGCCGTTGCTGTTTTCGCCCCAGGTCTGGACAGATTGGTTGGAGGCCAGCGCCAGGTTGTGGTCGCGACCTGCGGCGATGGCGAAGACGCCGCTCAGGATGCCGGGGCCGCCGGTGCCCAGGACGGTGACGGGGAAGGGACTGTCGGCGAGGGGGAGGCCGTTGCCGAGCTGGCCGCTGCTGTCATCGCCCCAGGACCTGACGGTGCCGTTGTTCAGCAGTGCCAGGCTGTGGTTGTTGCCTCCGGCGATGCGCTGGACGCCGCTCAGGACGCCGGTCCCGCCGGTGCCCACGACCTGGACGGGGACGGAGCTGTCGATGGGGGTGTTGTTGTCGCCGAGCTGGCCGTCGCCGTTGTCGCCCCAGGTTCTGACGGTGCCGTCGGCCAGCAGCGCCATGCTGTGGCTGTCGCCCGCGGCGATGCGCCGGACGTTGCCCAAGGTGCCGGTCCCACCGGCGCCCAGGACCTGGACGGGGACGGGGCTGTTGACGAGGGGGAAGCCGTTGCCGAGCTGGCCGTCGCCGTCGCTGCCCCAGGTTCTGACGGTCCCGTCGGCCAGCAGCGCCATGCTGTGGTCGCCGTCGGCGGCGATGGCCACGACGTTGGTCAGGACGCCGGTCCCGCCGGTCCCGAGGACCTGGACGGGGGTGGAGCTGTCGACGTTGGGGCCGCCGTTGCCGAGCTGGCCGCTGTCGTCGCGGCCCCAGGCCCAGACGGTGCCATCGTTCCGCAGCGCCAGACTGTGGGCGATGCCCGCGGCGACGGCTGTGATGTCAGACAGATTGACCACGGTGCCCGGTGTGAGGTTGTTCCCGTCGGGAAGGGTGGCGCCGTCACCGAGCTGGCCCTCGTCGTTGCGTCCCCAGGCCTCGATGGTGCCGTTGCTCAGCAACGCCAGGCTGTGGAGGCCGCCGCCGGCGACGGAGACAACCCCGGCGGTGGTCACCCCGGCCGCCGTCACCGGGGTGTGCCTCTCGGTCGTCGTGCCGTCGCCGAGCTGGCCGTCGCCGTTGTACCCCCAGGTCTTGACCCGCGTCGACGCCGCCGACGCGGGCGATGTCCCCGTCGTCGCCACCATCAGCGTCGCCAGCGTCACCCCTAGCGTGGCGGTCGCCGCTTTCCGCATTTGTCCCGAAAATGAGCTCGGAACCGACTTCATAATGATTTCCCCCGAATAGGATATACGAGATGCCGCCTGCGGCGATTTTTCACCGCACACGTCGGATTCGACGGCAATCCGCACCGTAGCACTGGATGTTCATTGATTCGGGGAGCCGATCGCCCCCTGATGCTTGTGCCGTACGACTCAAAGAAACGTCGGCAAATCATCCCATGCAATGGGCTATAGAAACCCTTAAGTCAATCCTAAACGGAAATGAGGCATTTAATGGATGGCGAAGGGCGGGATGTAAAGATGAGTGGCAGATCGGTGATCAGCTGATGAAGCTGGTCATTTTGCTCGGCTGGAAGACGCCGGTTCCGGCGGACGGCTCGGTTGTTTTCGGCGCGGCGGTGTGCAGTGCCGTACGAACTCGTCGAGACGGCTCGTCTTTCTCCGCCTCGACCAGCCGTTGATCCACCGGACCGGTTCCGGAGTTGGTCGTGAACGGCGGCCTGCGTGGAGCTCGCTGTGGAAGTGATGGCGAGCGGGTCGGTGTCGAGGCGGAGAAGCCGGCGAGATTCCGCTGTGAGATGCCGGGTGAACCTAATAGGAATGGGACTGCGTGTGTGAAGTGGGGGGTTGATCTCGGGCGGGAGGGTCAGGCCACGAGGCTGTGCCCAGCACCTGCGGAGACGGACTTGAGTCCGCTGACGCCCGTCCGGATGCCGACGGGGAAGGGGCTGTCATTGGGAGCGTTGCCGTTGCCGAGCTGCCCCACGCTGTTTTCGCCCCAGGCCTGGACGGGCTGGTTGGAGGCCAGCGCCAGGCTGTGGGCGCTGCCCGCGGCGATGGCGAAGACGCCGCTCAGGACGCCGACGCCGCCGGTGCCCACGACAGTGACCGGGAAGGGGCTGTTGGCGTTGGCGCCGCCGTCGCCGAGCTGGCCGTCGCTGTCGCTGCCCCAGGATCGGACGGTACCGTTGTTCAGCAGGGCCAGGCTGTGGAAGCCGCCTCCGGCGATGCGCTGGACGCCGCTCAGGACGCCGGGGCCGCCGGTGCCGACGACCTGGACGGGGAAGGGACTGTCGGCGTTCGGGGCGCCGTTGCCGAGCTGGCCGCTGCTGTCGTCGCCCCAGGTCCTGACGGTGCCGTCGGCCAGTAGCGCCAGGCTGTGGGCGCTGCCTGCGGCGATGCGCCGGACGTTGGTCAGGACGCCGGGGCCGCCGGTGCCGACGACCTGGACGGGGAAGGGGCTGTCGGTGTTGGCGCCGCCGTCGCCGAGCTGGCCGTCGCTGTCGTTGCCCCAGGATCGGACGGTGCCGTTGTTCAGCAGGGCCAGGCTGTGGTTGCCGTCGGCGGCGATGGCCACGACGTTGGTCAGGACGCCGGTCCCGCCGGTGCCGACGACCTGGACGGGGACGGGGCTGTTGGTGTTGGCGCCGCCGTTGCCGAGCTGGCCGTTATTGTCGAGGCCCCAGGCCCAGACCGTGCCGTCGTTCCGCAGCGCCAGGCCGTGAGCACTGCCCGCGGCGATGGCCACGATGCCGGACAGGCCGACCACGGTGCCTGGTGTGTGGTTGTCGGCGAAGGTGCCATCGCCGAGCTGGCCTTCATCGTTGCGTCCCCAGGACTCGACGGTGCCGTTGGACAGCAGCGCCAGGCTGTAGTTGGCGCCTGCGGAGACGCTGACGACTCCGGCCGTGGTTGCCCCGGCCGCCGTCACCGGGGTGTGCCGATCGATTGTCGTGCCGTCGCCGAGCTGGCCCTCGGAGTTGAACCCCCAGGTTTTGATTCGCGTCGCGGCTGACGCCGACGCGGGCGATGCCCCCGTCGCCACCATCAGCGTCGCCAGCGTCAGCCCCAGCGCGGCGGTCGCCGCGCCTCGCATCTGTCCCGAAAAAGAAACGGGAACTGACCTCATAATAATTTCCCCCGAATAGGATATATGAGTGCCGTATGCGGCGTATTTCCTGCCACACGCGCCGCATTCGAAGACAATCTGCACCGTACCACTCTGTGTTCATCAGATCGGGGAACCAATCACTCGCCTGGCATTTGTGTTGCACGGCTCAAAGGAACGTTGGCGCCCCATCTGGCGCGACACGCTACGAAACCCGTTAAATCGGCCTGAAGTGGAAATGGTGGATTTACTGATGGTTTCAAAATGAGCGGGGTGCAACCACTGTCCCTGCTGGATGCGATCCCGCCCATCCGCGGAGTGCGTGGCAGGCCTCGGCGCAAGCTCCGGCGCCTGTACGCCGACCGCGGCTACGACTACCCGAGCCGACTACCCGAGCCACCGCGGCCACCTGCGCAAATGCGGCATCACGCCGGTCGTCGCCCGCCGCGGAGTAGATTCCCGTTCATGATCGATACATGGGCGGCAGAAGCGATCGCACGACTGGACGAGGACATGGCACGGACCGGCCTCACACCGTTGCGGTCGTTCCCGTTGCCCGCCGACTGGGGGGTACGGCTCTGGCTGAAGGATGAGTCCGTGCATCCGACAGGCAGCTTGAAGCACCGCCTGGCCCGCGCCCTGTTCAGGACCGCCATCACCGCCGGCCACATCACGCAGGGCACCGCGGTGGTGGATGCCGCCGGCGGCATGATGGCCGCCGCCCAGGCCTACTTCGCCAGAATGCTCGGCCTGCCGTACACCGCCGTCATGCCGCGCAAGTCCTCCGGGGAAGGCGTTGAACGGTTGGGCGGGACCTGTCGGTATGTCCATCCTCCGCTGGCCGTCTACGGCGAGGCCGCGAAGCTGGCCGAGGAGATGGGCGGCCACTACATGGACTATTACAGCTCAGCCGCGACCGTCGACTGGCACGGGGAAAGCCTCGCTGAGGAGCTCCTCGACCAGGTGGACCAGTGCCCGGCGTGGATCGTGGTCGGCGCGGGCACAGGCGCCACCTCCGCCGCTATCGGCCATCACCTGCGCGAACGGCGGCTACCCGGGAGGCTGGCCGTGGTCGACCCGGAGAACTCCGCCTACTTCCCCGGCTGGACCACCGGTGCCGCCGACTACACCACCGGCATGCTGTCACGGATCGAAGGGATCGGCCGACCGCGCATGGAACCCGCCTTCGCTTCCTCTCTCGTCGATCTGGTCGTTCCCGTTCCCGACGCCGCGAGCGTGGCGGCCGCCCGCCGGGTTCGCGAGGTGACCGGGCTGGCGGTCGGCCCTGCCAGCGGAACGAACCTGTGGGGCGCGCTGGAACTCATCATCCGCATGCACGCCCGAGGCGAGCGCGGCGATGTGATCACCGTGATCGGTGATGTGAGCGAGCGCCACCTGCGGACCTGCCACGACGACGTCTGGGCCGAGGCCGCAGGGCTGGACTGGCGACCGCACGCGGCGCGCCTGGCGCGCCTGCTCGACAGTGAACGGCCATGACGGCCCGGTACTCCCAAAGATCGGTCACTTTGCCCTCCATCGCGGAGGGAGTCGGCGGGGGCCTAATGCGGTGTGCTGAGAAAGCCTGGCCCGGACGGGGTGGGGCATGAAGGGGTTGTGGGGGTTGGTCTCGGGGGGGAGGGTCAGGCCACGATGCTGTGGAAGCCGCCTCCGGCGATGGAGGTGAGTCCGCTGACCCCGGTCCTGATGCCGACGGGGAAGGGGCTGTCGTTGGGGGCGTTGCCGTCGCCGAGTTGGCCGGTGCTGTTGTCACCCCATGCCTGGACGGGCTGGCCGGAAGCCAGCGCCAGGCTGTGGAAAGCACCTCCGGCGATGGCCGTGACGTTGGTCAGAACGCCGGTGCCGCCGGTGCCGACGACCTGGACAGGGACGGGGCTGTCGGTGTTGGCGCCGCCGTTGCCGAGCTGGCTGTTGCCGTCGCTGCCCCAGGCCCAGACGGTGCCGTCGGAACGCAACGCCAGGCTGCGATAGAGGCCCGCGGCGATGGCCACGACATTGGACAGGCCGGCCACGGTGCCCGGCGTGAGGTTGTTCCCGCCAGGAAGGGCGGCACCGTCGCCGAGCTGGCCCTCGAGGTTGCGCCCCCAGGCCTCGACGGTGCCGTTGCTCAGCAGCGCCAGACTGTGGGAAGCGCCTGCGGTGACACTGACGACTCCGGCGGTGGTCACCCCGGCCGCCGTCACCGGGGTGCGCCGGGCGGTCGTCGTGCCGTCGCCGAGCTGGCCCTCGCTGTTTTGACCCCAGGTTTTGACCCGCGTCGACGCCGCCGACGCGGGCGACGCCCCCGTCGCCGCCATCAGCGTCGCCAGCGTGACCCCCAGGGTGGCGGTCGTGGCTTTCCGTATTTGTCCCGAAAGTGAGCCGGGAGCTGACTTCATAGTGATTTCCCTCGAATAGGATATGTGAGATGTCGTCCGCAGTGCCTTTTCTGTCGCACACGCCGGATTCGACGACGATCCGCACGGTACCACTGGATGTTCACCGGATCGGGGAACCGGCTACTCGCTTGATGTCCGTGCCATACGAATCAAGGAAACGTCGAAAAGTCACTTCATATGTCATGTCATGGAGCTCGCAAAATAAATATGAAGCGGAAGCGGTGGGCCGACTTTAGATGTGATTGGGTGGTTTTGCCGCAGGCAACAGGCGAAGACGGCGCGTCTTCTCCACTTCAATCAGGCCGTTGATCCACTGGGCCGGTTTCGGGGATTGGTGTGGGCGGTGGCCGGTGTGGGGCTCGCTGCGGTAATGGTGACGAGCGGGCCGGTGTCGAGGCGGAGAAAGGCGACGAGATTCCGCTGTGAAGCGCTGGGGAACCCGGACGGGGCGGGCCGTGTGTGAAGGGGATGGGGGGTTGGTCTCGGGGTAGGAGGGTCAGGCCACGACGCTGTGCTGACTGCCCGCGGAGACGGACACGAGTCCGCTGACCCCGGTCCGGATGCCGACGGGGAAGGGGCTGTCGGCGGTGGAACCGTTGCCGAGCTGACCGTTGCTGTTCGACCCCCAGGAATGGACGGGCTGGTTGGAGGCCAGGGCCAGGCTGTGGGAGCCGCCCGCGGCGATGGCGAAGACACCGCTCAAGACGCCGGTGCCACCCGGGCCGACGACGAGGTCGGGGCTGGCGTCGCCGCCGACGTTGGCGGTGCCGTCACCGAGCTGACCGTCGGAGTCGTCGCCCCAGGCGTCGACGGTGCCGTCGGCCAGCAGCGCCAGGCTGTGCCTGGCGCCCGCGGCGATGCGCGTCGCGGCACCGTCCAGACCGACGACGAGGTCGGGGCTGGCGTCGCCGCCGACGTTGGCGGTGCCGTCACCGAGCTGACCGAACGTGTCGTCGCCCCAGGCGTCGATGCTGCCGTCGGCCAGCAACGCCAGACTGTGAAGGCTGCCCGCGGCGATGCGCCGGACGGGGCCGTCCAGGCCGACGACAGGGCCGGGGGTGGCGTTGGCGCCGCCGACGGTGCCGTCACCGAGCTGACCGGCTGAGTCGTCGCCCCAGGCGAAGAGGACGCCGTCAGAGCGCAACGCCAGGCTGTGGTCGCCGCCCGCGGCGATGGCCACGATGCCGGTCAGACCGGGCACCTGGATGGGGCGGGGGTTGTCGGCGGGGCCGATGGTGCCGTCGCCGAGCTGTCCGGACGTGTCGTCACCCCAGGCCCAGACGGTGCCGTCGGAGCGCAACGCCAGGCTGTGGTCGGCGCCCGCGGCGACGGCCGTGATGTTGAACAGGCCGGCCACGGTGCCCGGCGTGAGCCTGTCGACGCCGACGCCGCTGTTGCCGTCGCCGAGCTGACCGCGGAAATCGTCCCCCCAGGCCTCGACGGTGCCGTTGCTCAGCAACGCCAGATTGAAGTCGTCGCCTGCGGCAACAGAGACGACTCCGGCCGTGGTCAATCCGGCCGCCGTCACCGGGGTGCGCCGGTCGTCAACTATCAGGCCGTTGCCGAGCTGGCCCTCGCTGTTTTGACCCCAGGTTTTGACCCGTGTCGACGCCGCCGCTGCCGCGGGTGATGTCCCTGTCGCCATCATCAGCGTCGCCAGCGTCACCCCCAGGGTGGCGGTCGTGGCTTTCCGTATTTGTCCCGAAAGTGAGCCGGGAACTGACTTCATAGTGATTTCCCCCGAATAGAATATGCGGAATGTCGCCTGCGGTGCCTTTTTCTGCTGCACACCGGATTCGACGACGATCCGCACGGTATCACTATGCGTTCACCAGCTCGGGGAACCGATCACCGATTGATGCTCGTGCCGTATGGCCCAAGGAGGCGCCGGAAAATCGCTCCGTGCGTCACGCTGTGAAATCCATGAAATCAGCCTGAAATGGAAGCAGCGGATCGAGTTTCGTTTCTCTGCCCCGGCTGGCCCTTTGATCCGCTGAACTGGTTTCGGAGGGGTGTCGTGGACGGCATGGCCGGTGGGGAGTCCGCTGTGGCTGTGGTGGTGAGCTGGTCGGCATCAAGGTGGGGAAAGTCGGCGAGAGCATGTTGCGGCGAGCTGGGAGAACCCAGCTTGGGCGGGGCCGCGTGGATAAGGAGGTGGGGGGTTGGTCTCGGGGTGGGAGGGTCAGGCCGCGATGCTGTGGAAGCTGCCTGCGGAGATGGAGGTGAGTCCGCTGACCCCGGTCCGGATGCCGATGGGGAAGGGGCTGTCGGTGGTGGAGCCGTTGCCGAGCTGGCCGTTGTTGTTGTCGCCCCAGGCCTGGACGGGCTGGCCTCCGGCCAGCGCCAGGCTGTGGTAAATGCCTCCGGCGATGGCGAAGACGCCGCTCAGGACGCCGGTTCCGCCGGTGCCCAGGACGGTGACTGGGAAGGGGCTGTCGGCGAAGGGAAGGCCGTTGCCGAGCTGACCCTCGTCGTCGCGGCCCCAGGTCCTGACGGTGCCGTTGTTCAGCAGCGCCAGGCTGTGGAAGCCGCCTCCGGCGATGTGCCGGACACCGCTCAGGACGCCGGTTCCGCCGGTGCCGACGACCTGGACAGGGGTGGGACTGTCGGCGAAGGGAAGGCCGTTGCCGAGCTGGCCGTTACTGTCGTCGCCCCAGGTTCTGACGGTGCCGTCGGCCAGCAGGGCCAAGCTGTGGCTGTCGCCTGCGGCGATGCGCCGGACACTGCCCAGGACGCCGGTGCCGCCGGTGCCGACGACCTGGACAGGGGTGGGACTGTCGGTGTTGGTGCCGCCGTTGCCGAGCTGGCCGTCGCTGTCGCTGCCCCAGGTCCGGACGGTGCCGTCGTTCAGCAGCGCCATGCTGTGGTTGCCGTCGGCGGCGATGGCCACGACGTTGGTCAGGAAGCCGACCCCGCCCGGGCCGACGACCTGGCCGGGGGTGGAGCTGTCGACGTTGGCGCCGCCGTTGCCGAGCTGGCCGCTGCCGTCGCTGCCCCAGGACCAGACGGTGCCGTCGGAGCGCAGCGCCAGGCTGTGGTTGCCGCCCGCGGCGACGGCCACGATGCCGGACAGGCCGACCACGGTGCCTGGCGTGAGGTTGATCCCGCCAGGAAGGATGGCACCGTCACCGAGCTGGCCCTCGACGTTGCGTCCCCAGGCCTCGACGGTGCCGTTGCTCAGCAGCGCCAGGCTGTGGAAGGCGCCTGCGGCAACACTGGTTACCCCGGCGGTGGTCACCCCGGCCGCCGTCACCGGGGTGTGCCGCTCGGTCGTCGTGCCGTCGCCGAGCTGGCCGTAGACGTTGAGTCCCCAGGTTTTGGCCCGCATCGTGGCCGACGCCGCCGATGCGGGCGATACCCCCGCCGTGGCCATCAGCGTCGCCAGCGTCACCCCCAGTGCGGCGGCCGTGGCTTTCCGTATTTGTCCCGAAAGTGAGCCGGGAACTGACTTCATAGTGATTTCCCCCGAATAGGATATGTGGAATGTCGCCTGCGGTGCCTTTTCTGTCGCACGCGCCGGATTCGGCGACGATCCGCACGGTATCACTAGATGTTCACCGGGTCAGGGATCCATCGCTCGCCCGATACTCGTGCCGTATGACTTGGCGAAATGCCAGAAAATCACCTCGCGTGTCGCACTACATAGCCTATGGAATGAACCTGAAGTGGAAATAGCTACCCGAATGGGTGGTGGAGGATGTGGTGGCACCGGGGGCGATAGGTCGGCGGTTGGCTGCTCGATTTGGAAGGCCGGGGTGCCGGTCCCGCGGATGCTTCGGCGACGATCTTCGCGGGGTGGGGGCGGCGGCCGGTGTGGGACTCACGGTGGCAGTGGTGGCAGGCCGGGCGGTGTTGAGGTGGAGGGAGTCGGCGGGGCCTGTTGTGGTGCGCGGAGAGAGCCCCGCCTGCATGGAGCGGGTGGGGGGTTGGTCTCGGAGCGAGAGGGTCAGGTCGCGACGCTGTGGGAGAAGCCTGCGGAGATGGAGGTGAGTCCGCTGACACCCGTCCGGATGCCGACGGGGAAGGGGCTGTTGGTGGTGGAGCCATTGCCGAGCTGACCGCTGCTGTTGTCACCCCAGGCCTGGACGGGCTGGCCGGAGGCCAGCGCCAGGCTGTGGGAGCCGCCTGCGGCGATGGTGAAGACGCCGCTCAGGACGCCGGTTCCGCCGGTGCCGACGACCTGGACGGGGACGGGGCTGTCGGTGTTGGGGCCGCCGTTGCCGAGCTGGCCGCTGCCGTCGCTGCCCCATGATCTGACGGTGCCGTCGTTCAGCAGGGCCAGGCTGTGGACGCTGCCTGCGGCGATGCGCTGGACGCCGCTCAGGACGCCGGTTCCGCCGGTGCCCAGGACGGTGACGGGGAAGGTGCTGTTGACGTTGGGGCCGCCGTCGCCGAGCTGGCCGTTGCCGTCGTAGCCCCATGATCTGACGGTGCCGTCGTTCAGCAGGGCCAGGCTGTGGGCGCCGCCTGCGGCGATGCGCTGGACGCCGCTCAGGACGCCGGTTCCGCCGGTGCCGACGACCTGGACGGGGGCGGAGCCGCCGGTGGTGCCGCCGCCGTCGCCGAGCTGGCCGCTGCTGTCGTCGCCCCAGGCCCAGACGGTGCCGTCGTTCCGTAGTGCCAGGCTGTGGGTGCCGTCCGCGGCGATGGCCACGACGTTGGTCAGGAAGCCGACCCCGCCCGGCCCGATGACCTGGCCGGGGGTGGAGCTGTCGACGTTGGCGCCGCCGTTGCCGAGCTGGCCGGCGCTGTCCTCGCCCCAGGCCCAGACGGTGCCGTCGGAGCGCAGCGCCAGGCTGTGGTTGCCGCCCGCGGCGACGGCCACAATGTTTTGCAGGTCGACTACGGTGCCCGGTGTGAGGTTGTTCCCGTCAGGGAGGGTGGCGCCGTCGCCGAGCTGGCCCTCGGCGTTGCGCCCCCAGGCCCTGACGGTGCCGTTGCTCAGCAACGCCAGGTTGTGGAAGGCACCAGCCGAGACACTGGTGACCCCGGCGGTGATCACCCCGGCCGCCGTCACCGGGGTGCGCCGGGCGGTCGTCGTGGCGTCACCGAGCTGGCCGGAGCTGTTGAGTCCCCAGGTCTGGACCTGTGCCGACGCCGCCGACGCCGCCGACGCGGGCGACGCCCCTGTCGCCACCATCAGTGTCGCCAGCGTCACCTCCAGCGTGGCGGTCGAGGCTTTCCGTATTTGTCTCGAAAACGAACCGTGAACTGACCTCATAACGATTCCCCCGAATAGGATTAAGAGACGCCGTCTACGGTGCTTTTTCTGTCGCACACGTCAGATTCGACGGCAATCCGCACGGTATCACTACGTGTTCACTTAATCGGGGATCCGGCTGCATATCTGACGCTCGTGCCGTGCTACGCAAAGAAGCGTCGGCAAATCACCCTGTTTAATGTGTTGGGGGCTATGCAACAGCCTTAAAAGAGCGACCCTGCTCCCCGTGGGCTCAGAGTCCGTAGGTCTTCAGGGTGATGGCCTCGGCCGTCTTCCGGACGCCCTTGGCGATCAGGCCCTTCCACGGCACGTACGGCAGGAGCTTGTAGTTCTGGTTCATGAACCAGGCGATGAACCGGCTCTCGGGGACCATCCACTTGCTCACTCCCTCGCCCTGCTTCTGGCACCCCCTGGTGTAGTCGCGCATCGCCTCCTCGTAGCGGGCGAACCCCGTGCGGTGATCGCCACCGGCGGCCGCCAGTTCCCCGGCGAGAACGTAGGCGCCGACCATGGCCAGGCCGGTGCCCATGCCCGACAGCGGTGAGGCGCAGGCGGCGGCGTCGCCGAGCAGTACGGCCCGGCCCCGCGACCAGCCGTCCACGTGGACCTGGCTGACCGAGTCGAAGTAGAAGTCGGGCGCGTCCCACATCGCCCTGAGCAGCCGTGGGGTCTCCCAGCCCACCCCGGCGAACGTCTCGGCAAGGATCTTCTTCTGCTGCCCGATGTCGCGGCGGTCGTAGCTCAGCGGGGGCGAGCCGAAGTAGAACATGGCCTTCGCCTCGGTGTTCTGCCGGGCGCTGTACATGGCGGCGAGCTTTCCGGGGGTGCCGTAGGCGTGTCCGGTGTGGTCGAGCCCGAGGTGGTTGGCCGTGGTGAAGATCGCGCAGTACAGGCCCAGCTCGTTCACGAACCGAGACTCCGGGCCGAACGCGAGCGCGCGCACGTTGGAGTGGAGCCCGTCGGCACCCACCACCAGGTCGAACCTGCGCGGTGCGCCCCGCTCGAAGGTGACCCGGACGCCGTCGTCGTCTTCGGAGATGGAGGTGATGGAGTCGCCGAAGATGTACTCGGTGTGATCCTTGGTCGCGTCGTAGAGGATGCGGGCCAGATCGCCGCGCAGGATCTCGACGTCACCGCTGAAGAGGTCGGCGGGCAGGCTGGCCAGCTTCTTCCCGGCCTCGTTGACGTACCACATCGCGCCCATGTTGGTCTGGGCGCGCTTGACGTCGGCCATGATGCCCATCCGGTCGAGCACGGTCAGGTGAGCCTGGCCACGGAAGTCGACCGCGTAGCCGCCGTCGCGCAGGGCGGGCGCCCGCTCCACCACCGTGGGAGTGAAGCCGTGGCGGCGCAGCCAGTAGGCCAATGCCGGACCGGCGACGCTCGCCCCGGAGATCAGGATGTTCTTGTTCTTGAGCCGCGGTGTGGTGTTCATGGCTGAGAGCTTGTCCGAGGGCGCTCACCACCGGCTCACCGTCCGCTCACCGAAGCCCACCGCGGCTCACCGAAGCTCACCGTGAGCCGGGGGCGTTGTTTCCCGGCAGCTCGGCACGCACGTACTTCACCGTGTTCCCGGCGGCTCGGCCCATACGGGTCACGGCCCCTGACGGAACGGCTTTCGCTGTGCTCCAGCCTGTCCCGATGCCGGAGAACTTCTCAGCAGGGTCACACATCTAACGGTTCATGATCGGAATGTCAGGTAAGCGAGTGATGATGTCAGTGGTCGCGACAGCGGCCATAGTGACCTCGGCGGTCGGCGCCGCCGGTACGGCCCAGGCGGAGACCGTCAAGATTCCCAAAGGGTTCCTGCTGACCGAGGCCGAGGCGACCAAGCCGCTCACTGATGATCAGGCGGCCGAGGAGTGGTGGACGGTCAGCGACAAGCTCGCCAGGCCGCTTGAGCTCAATCCCTGCGGCTCCAAGAAGAAGCCCCACGATGGCCGCATCGCGATGCGGACCATCATCGGGAAGACCACCGGCCCCTCGTACGTCAGTGAGCAGGTCGTGCTGTATCCCAGCGTGAAGAACGCCGGGGCCGTGTTCCGCAAGCTCCGCGCCGACGTAAAAAGGTGTGCCAAGGCGAAGGCTCCGCAGGCGGCGACAGTGGCTGGAGATTTTCACCGCTACATCGGCAAGAAGGCGCGTATTGGAGACGAGGCCCTGTTGGCCGAGGGAAACTCCTACGAAAGGGGCCAGGAGGAGCCGCTCAAAGGCGAGCTGTACAGCCCCAGCGGGGAGCGGTATGTCGTCGCCCGTCGCGGGAGCGCCCTGATCCTCTACACCGCAGACTCGAACTGGGCTGGCGAAGACACGAGCAGGATACTCATCGGCAGAGCGAAAAAGATGGCCAAGAAGATCTGCGACCTTCCCGGCGTGTGTAACGGGTGACCTCCGGCTCTCGGCCGATGTCCGGCGGCGCCGGCGCGAGCATTGCCGCTCCCATGAAAGAAATCCCCAAAAGGCAGTGCGGCGGTCATTCTGTTAGAACCCTTATAGAGCCCTTAGGCATAGTCGGCCATGGTGACGGTCGGTGAGGTCTGGATGATGGGCTCGGGCACTCCCACCAGGCGGAGCGCGTCCTCGTGGCTCAGCCGTACGCCTTCGTCATAGGCGGCCTCGTAGGCCTGCTCGCCCAGGGCCGCCCGCGCGGCGGAGGCGATTCTGGCGACCTCGGGGTCCTGCCAGACGTTCATCCTGCGCAGGGCCGTGGCCGCGCCGAGCAGCGTGGCCGCCGTGGTGACGTCGCCTTCCAGCAGCGCGATTCCCGCGAGGGCCTCGACCGCGTGGGCGCCCTCGGGAAGCGGCCCCGCGGTCGCCGCCAGTTCGACGGCCTGCCCATATCGTTCCCGCGCCCCGGCGAGATCACCGGAGGCCTCGGCGACCTTGCCGAGCCCGATGAGCGCGCCCGCCAGGTGTCCCAGACTCTTGACCCAGTGCGCGTCGAACCGTTCCAGTGCCTGCTCGTACAGCCGGCGTGCTTCGGCCAGGTCACCCTCCAGCCGGGCGATGTCACCGAGGCCGCGCAGCGCCGAGGCCAGGTAGGTGGGACTGCCCACGTGCCGCGCGATCTCCGCGGCCTTCTCGTAGTCGGCGCGCACTTCCGCGAGGTCCCCACTCACCGGGACGGCGTGGGCCGGTTCACCGGGGGCGCGGTCGTGAACCGAACCCCGAGCCGGATCATGAACCGAACCCCGAACCGGGTCGTGAACCGTACCCCGAACCGGGTCGCGGACCGAGTCCTGAGCCGGGTCGTGAGCGCGGGCGAGCACACGGGCGCGGAAGTCACCCCGGTTGCAGAGCAGGTCGGAGATGTCCTCAAGCGCTCCGAGCTGCTCGGTCAGGGCGAGAGCCTCGTCGGTCAGGATGATCGCCTTTCCGGGGTCGTCGCACGCGTTGGCCAGCCAGGCCAGCGCGTCCAGGGCCATCGCCGTTCCCCACCGGTCACCGAGCGACCGGAAGATTCCGGCGGCCTCGGCGAACTCCCGTTCGGCCTCCGCGAACTCCCCGGCGGTAAATGCGGGATATCCCCATATCAGATGGGTGACGCCTTTCTCCCACGGGTCGCCGGCGGTCCGTCCATTTGTGATCACCGACAGCGCGACCTGCGGGTCCCTCCCATCGGCATTGACCATGAGCCAGAGGAACGTGGCGACCGGGTGGGGGTGCGCCCGGTCCGGGACGACGATGATCGACTCAGCGGCCTTCCGGTGGCGGTCCCATGCCTGCCTGCCGGTGCCGTCGGCCGCCGCGGTCAGCGCGCAGAGCACGTAGTCGTCCCCGAAGCCCGGATCCGGGTCGGTGCCGATCATGTCCAGGAGCGTGGCCGCCTGCGCCGTCGCAGAGGTGCGCATGCCGCGCATCCAGAGGTAGACCGTCGTCGACGCGATCAGCCTGAGCGCGAGCTCGACCCGCCCGGCCCCGACGGCCCAGCGCAGCGCGGCGTGGAGGTTCTCGTGCTCCGCGACGAGGATCTCCAGCCACCGGAGCTGCTCGGAACGCAGCAGGTGAGGATCCGCGGTCTGGGCCAGCTCCAGAAAGAACTCCGCATGCGCGCGCGGCAGATCCTCGGCCTCCCCGGCGGCGTGCAACTGCTCGGCGCAGTACGCGTGAATCGTCTCAAGCATGCGATAGCGCCCGCGGTGGACCTCGACCAGGGATTTGTCGACGAGCGAGTCCAGCACGTCCTCCGCGTCGGGAACCTCGCAGACGCGCGCCGCGGCCTCGGCGGTCGAGCCGCCGGAGAAGACCGTGAAGCGCCTGGCCATCACCTGTTCGGTCTCGGACAGCAGATCCCAGCTCCACGCCACGACCGCGCGCAGCGTCTGGTGCCGGGCCTGCGCCGTACGGCTGCCCCGCGACAGCAGGCGGAACCGGTCGTCCAGGCGGGCGGCGAGCTCCGGGACGTCGTGCGTGCGCGCCCTCGCCGCCGCGAGCTCGATGGCCAGCGGGAGGCCGTCGAGCGACTGGCAGATCTGCCGTACGGCCTCGGCATTGGCGTCGTCCAGGACGAAGCCCGGCCGTACGGCCGCGGCCCGGTCGGCGAAGAGCCGCACCGCGGAGGGCAGGGGGAGCGACCGGACCGGCCACAGGTTCTCACCGGTGATGCCGAGCGGCTCGCGGCTGGTCGCCAGGATGCGCAGCTTCGGGCAGGCGGAGAGCAGCCGTTCGGCCAGTGCCGCGGCCGCCGAGACGACATGCTCGCAGTTGTCGAGGACGAGCAGCAGCGATCGGTCGGCCAGCGCCTCGGCCAGCCGGGAGAGGGGCGTCATCCCGGCCGGCGTGGCGAACAGCCCGCTTTCCCGCAGGCCGAGCGCGCCGAGCAGAGCCTGCGCCAGCTCCGGCTCGTCACGCAGCGGCGCGAGCTCAAGGAAGCAGACATCGGGCTGATGGCTCGCGACCTCGATCGACAACCGGGTCTTGCCCGCGCCGCCGGGGCCGAGCAGGGTGACGAGGCGCGCGGTGCCGAGCAGCTCGGCGACCTTGGCCAGGTCTTCCGTGCGGCCGACGAAGCTCGTCAGTTGCGCCGGCAGCGCGGGCGGCTCGGACGGCCGCTCGGACGGTCGCTCACCCCGCAGCAGGGCCTGGTGGATCGCGGCGAGCTCGGCCGAGGGATCCGCGCCGAGTTCTTCGGCCAGGAGCCGCCGGACCTCCTCGAAGGCCGCGAGGGCCTCGGCCTGCCTGCCGTCCGCCTGCAGGGCCCGCATGAGCAGGCCGTGGAGTCTTTCCCGCAGGGGGTGCCGCCCGGCCAGCTCCTGGAGCTCCGGCACGACGGCTCGATGCTCGCCCCGCTGGAGGTCGGCTTCGATCCGATCCTCCAGGGCGCCGAGCCTGCGCTCCTCCAGCCGCAGAACATGGGCCTGAACGGACTCGACGTCGGCGATGTCGGCGAACGCGGGTCCTCGCCACAGGTCGAGGGCCGCGCGCAGGAGCGAGGCCGCCCGCCCGGGGTCTCCGTTTCCCAAAGCCTGCCGTCCCTCGTCGGCCAGGCCCTCGAAGCGATGGGCGTCGACGCCGTCGAGATCGGCCGCGAGCCGGTAGCCCGCGGGCCCGAGCTCGATCGTGACCTCCGGCCCCAGGGCCTGGCGGAGCCGGGACACCTGTGACTGCAGGGCGTGCGCCGCCCCGTTCGGTGGCTGCGCTCCGTAGAGGTCGTCGACCAGGCGATCGGCCGTCACCACCTCGCCGGGGCGGGCGAGCAACAGAGTCAGCAGCGCGCGCCGGGTCGGCCCGCCGAGCCGCACCTCGCTCCCGTCGTCACGCCACGCCCGAGTGGTGCCCAGAATCCCGAATCGCATGGGGGCAATTGTCCCCCGCCATCCCCGTATCACCGACATCCTCCAGGGATGACCTGGAGGGCCGCCACGACCTGCGCCTCGATGTCGTCCACCGCGACCACGCCGCCATCACCTGGAGGTCAACCAGACGAACCGGTGTAAGCGCTAAAACCTGAATCCGAACAGCCCGCCATCCGGTTGGTCGGTCAGATGAGGCTCAATGATGTAGGGATCCGGGTTGAATCCCATCGAAACCGCCTTGTTCAGATCGTCGGAATTCATGGTGGCGATGTACTGCATCCGCTCGGCCTCGGTAACCTCGGCCACCAGTTGAAGAGCGCGTGCCACCTGGCGCTCGTCCACGCCGTCGTACAAATGACTGTCATGAACAAGGAAGTCCGGGCCCCGGCCGGCGCGGTGAGCGATGACGGCGGTGGTCAAGTCAAAGCAGAAGATCACCATGTTGTGAATTCCCCGGCTTCCGTCATCCTCGATCTTGGGGTCGATCTGCATTCGTTGCTTGCCTGGGCTGAAGGTTAGATAAGGGTTTTTCCCGTCCCCATAAAGATATCTAGCGTACTTATTGAAAAGGCTGTTGGCCTCGCTGGTGAAGGTGTCCCGATCCTCAATGTCGGCCACCATTTCTTGCTCAAGTTCAAGACGTTTCGACTCGATCTCCCGTCGGCTGGCCTCGAGTGCCTGCGCAGCTTGGAATCGATGGCGGAGAGACTCAAGATGAGCCTGTTCGCGAGCCAGGGCATACTGCAAGGAGTTAAGCGCGTCAAGCGCACCACCCGAGTTCAGCGTGCGTAACAGGGAAGCCTGGCGCTCGCCGAGTAGCGCGCGTGTCCGGGCGCGTTCCTCAAGGAGTTGCCGAAGGCGAGACATCTCCTCCTGTAGTTGCTTCTCGCGGTTCCGGACCACCGTCTCGTGGAAGGCACGCACATCGTCGAATCGGCGGCGCACCTCCTGGCCGAGGATCAGATTCAACTGCTTGTAGGCGGATTCTAGATATCGGTCGTCTGGCTCGGCCACCTCGTCGACGGCCTGTTCCATGTCCTGGAGGTTGCGCCGGTCGACTGCTTCGGTCGCTCGGAGTATTCGGATCTGCTGATCGAGATCGTCGGCCTCCCTGCGGATGTTTTCGTATTCGGGAACGACTTGAAAGTTTGTGATCTGGCGTTCGAGCTCGCTCACTCGCTGCTCTATGGCGCCGATTTCTCCTCGAAGTTCGGCGGAACGGCCGACAATTTTTCCCCAAACGGGATCCTTGGCGGCTTCGACGAGCTTCTTTCTTGTGGCCTCCTGATTGGACAGAAGGCGATATCGAGCAGCCAGGTCGACGTCCAAACCGAAGAGATGGCACAGGTTGACCATCGCATCGTGCGGCGATTGCTGGGCGAATGTCTTGGTGGGCTCAAGGAAGCCGCCGCGGTCGACGCGGCGGATCGCGAAGGACAACAGCGTCCGGCCGCTGACTTCTGCCCCGTCGCGGGGAGCCTTGTAGAGGTCTCGCTCGATCGCCCACTGCCAGTCTTTCGCCGCTACTTCAGCGGCTTGCTCGAACAAGCCTCCGGGCTTGGTCCGCGTGATGTCCGGATCGAGCACCACTCTGTTCGGCCGCGTCGGAGAGCGCATCACCACCAGTGGCTCCGGCTGCCCCGGCCAGTCCAGCTCCAGCTCGAACGTATGCTCGCGGAGCTTCTCGTTCGCCCATAGGGCCCTGGTTTCATTGCGGGCGCCCAAAAGAAAATGGAGCAGCTCGATCATGCTCGACTTGCCGGCGCCGTTACGGCTGTCGGTATCGGTGGAAGTGTCGGTGCGTTCGGCAACCAAAATGTTCAATCCCGGGCCGAAGCGAACTGCCCGGAACCTGTCGTCGTCAGAGGTGAGGCTACGCAGCATCGTCACGAGCCCGGAAGATCAGCACATCCTGCTCGAGCTCGACCAGACCCAGGGCGTAGAGCAGGTCGAGCGCGAGGGCGAACCACCAGAACGTCAGGGGCGCACGATGGTTGTTGTCCTCACGCCATGTCAACAGACGGCGCCAAGCTTGGGTGACGGTCACCGGCTGCCGCTCCGTGGCCATCACGATCTGGGCCCCCACAGCCAGCAAGGCGCGCTGAGGAGCAACCCCCTTGGTCGGCACGATCACGTGGTCACTCCCATCTCGGTCTCGGGAACCCAGTTGGTGGGCGGCACTTTGAAGATCTCACATTCGCCGAAGAAGTACATCAGGACAACGAGCGCGTTCAGCTCCATAGGGGATTGTTGCGAGGCGTTGCCGAGAATGTGCCGCTCAAGCTGCCAGAGGACAACGTCGGAGTCGTCGCATGTCTGGGCGATCATCTCGTAGTGCGCGCGAAAGCCCGACGCCACCTCGTCCCGCTCGTTGGGATCGAGCCGGTTTCGGTAGTAGTCCTCCACATGGTGGACGTACGGCAAGGCAAGTTTCATGCGATGGCGGACATCCCAGGAAAACCCGTTATATTCCATCTTCTTGAGCGGAGGTCTGGGGATGGTCGGCAGGTCCTCAAGGGGGCGCCGGTATTCGGCGAGGTGATCCAGGAGCGGGACCAGTTCTTCCAGTACGATGCTGACGACCACCGGTTCTGCGGGGAACGGGCCAAGGAAGTCCTCGACTGCCACTTCTCCATCCGGCAGAATTCGGCGTAGAAGTGCCGTCGACCAAAGTTCTCGAAAGAAAGTTCGGGATGATCGTCGCGTGCGGTCGCGAGCAGTGACGCTACCTCGGGGTGGATCCCCCTGCGGTCGTTGTGCACGAAAACGAAAGTTTTGAACTCGTTTCCGCGCTTCTCGATGGCTTTGGCGAGGTCTGTCTTGAACTTGCCCGCGATGCTGGAGGGAACGACGGTCTGAGGCGCATAGCAGGCATATAGCTTCTTGCCGCACAGAAGGAGACCGTCTGCGCCTTGGTCACCAAGACGCCCGGCGGTCCGGACGTTGAGGAAGCCGGGGTTCAGAACGCACATGACGTCGTGGAAGAAATCCTCGAACCCCTCACCGTGAAGCTCGTCGAGCTTCGCGTTGAGCATGAACCGAATCGACGAACGCTCCCAGATCTCCAAAAACTCCTCCGTAGACACCGCCCCGGTGCGTCCGCCGGTCTTGGACTCGATGGGCTTGAAGGAGAATAGTCCGAGTGGGTTTGGAGCGTAGGCAGATTCCGATCATTGGGACCGGAGGACCGAAATTTGCTTTTCAGTCGGGCGTCCATTAAACGGAATGACTTCAGGTGTCGCCGTTGAGTGGATGCTTTCCAACACGATGACCACGGCGCCGGCATCGGCCTCGGGAAGGAGGTCCTGTAATCACATCGGATGGCCTGGTGAAAGCGCGTGACACCGTCAGGTGGAGTTGAGCGGCTCGCTCCCCGGCTCCTTTTGGACAGCCCGCGATGATCGCCCTGCCGGGGTTGGGTTGACGGCTCTTCGAAGTTAAGCAGGGTTGAGGCATCCACGGCTCTTCCGAGTGGTGGCGCAGAGGGCGCGTAACCGCTGGTTCTCGGGGTTGCGGAAGCCGTACGCGTCCCGCCCGACCGTCTTGATCACCCAGTTGGCGCCCTTGGAGCCCGCGTTGGTGATCCCGGTGCGGATGAACGCGCAGATCTCCGGCCAAAGATGGTCTATCCCAAGGGGAATCAGTGATCGTAGGCGGTCAGTGAACGCGGTACGGCCTGACCGGTGGTGTGGTCGTGCCAGATCGCCGTGGTCAGCGCGAGAAGGCGTTGCAGGACGCGGACGATCACTCCCGCGGGGGTGCGGCCACCGTGCCGTTCCAGGTCGAGCTGGCCTTCTAGTGTCTGGTTGACCGATTCGACCACCTGACGCAGCGGCTTGAACAACCGTGCCCCGGCCCGCGCGGGTTCATCCTTGCGAGCCGGCTGTAACAGGCGCACACCCAGCTGAGCCACCTGCTGCTCAAAGGCGCGGCCGTAGTAATTTCTGTCGGCGATGAGGGTCTGCCCCGGCCGGTCGCCGATCAAGGCCGGATCGGCGGCCAGCAGGTCGAGCACGACATCGCGTTCGGCGGCTTTGGCGCCGGTCAGGGCGAAGGCGACCGGCAGACCGTGCAGGGTGCACACCAGATGCAGCCGCAGGCCCCAAAAGTAACGCGAGTGGCTGGCGCAGTAGCCGTACTCGGCCCAGCCGGCCGACTCGGAGCGCTTGGCGGTCTGTCGCGAGCGGACGCATTCCACCGGTGTGGAGTCGGCGGCCCAAACGTCATCGGACCAGAACGCGGTGTCGGCGGCCGGCAGGCGGATAAGACGGCCGATGAGCGGGGCCGTGCGGCGCAGCCGCTTGTTGTAGCCGGGCTGCTGGGGCAGGTAGGGGAACAACGGGCGCAGGTGGGTGTGCACGTGGTGCAACCAGCGGGCTTCGCAGGCGAAGCCGAGCAGGGCCTGCATCACCGCCAGGATGACCAGCTCGGCATCGCTCAGCTTCGGCGCCAGGCCGACTTTCGGCCGCCACGAGCCCAGATCCGGTGAAGCCTTCAGCAGATCGTCCACACGCACGTAGCGTGCGGTTGCGAGGGTGTCCATCTCGGTCGTCACAAACTGAGCGTGGACACCCTCGTCCTGTCTCCGCAGCTACGTCTCTGTGCCACTATCCCTTGGAATAGATCATCTAGTAGGCGTTCTGGAGATATCGAAATGCCTACCAATTGACATTCTGAGATTTGGACTTTTCTTTACGCCAGTAATGAGTGACGGAAAATGTCATAACCCATGAGACGGGTGGGCCAAAATTTCCGCCCATAGGAGTCACCCGGGTGAGTTTTCCGGTGACTTTAAAAATAAGCACCGCATCGGGTTGAAACTCATCGGAGATGATGGAGGAGACGTACCCCGCGACTGCTCCGACCGCACCGAGGCACGCGAGCTTTGTCTTGCCCTTGAATGCCTTACATGCCGTTTCTGCTGTTGCGGCAGCTCCTCCCCATACGCCAGCCTGTGCGATTGCGCGCACCTCCTTGGGGGAGAACTGGACCCAGAACGTGTCTCCGTTAGCCATTACTTTAATCGTACGGTAAGGCGGAAGTTTGACGTTCTTTCTAGATCCATTCGAATCCCGCTCGCTGTCAGCTTCTTTGATCATCTTCCAGATCCTTGCAAGATCCTCGTCACTCGCACCCGCGTCATAGAAGCTCTTATAGGCGTTACGGCCCTCTTTTGACGTATTCCAATAGTCCTTCGGTGCCGGCCTTCCGTTTTCCGTATACCCGATTCGCATGCCCTCCTCAATGCCCAATTCAATTGTGGGACCATCGTAGTGGAGGCCTGCGTAGCATCCGCCTTTTTGATCCATCGTGCAGTGTGTGTCGGGGGACCGCCAGCCCGCCCCATCGACATCCCGAAGTCCTTGGCCATTGGTTGGAGAATCGCCTAGGAGTCCCCAGAGATTTAGCTTCTTCTCAGGTTTTTGACTGCAGTCTCCGTATATGCTGCAGACTCTCTCGCCGTCGCGATATCCCAGTTGCCCGACGCCACCAGGCCCATAGACGTCAGTACCGGAACTGTTATCGGCGAGGCACATATAGACCTGACACATGTGGTCCATAGACCCACCAAAGCTGGATGAAGTTCCAGACATTCCATTTGAATAGGCGTCAGTCAAAGCGCTATGGCCGGTGGGGTCAGTCGCGACCAGCGGACCAGCGTTGGCATAGGCGTATCGGTTGGCCTGCACCGACGGCTTGGGATTGAGTGTCATGGAGTCTCTGCTGGCGAACCCTGCGGTATTCGCCTGATACCAGCGAGCGTGCATGTTCACCTTGCCGCTGTCCGGGTCGGTGTACTCGCCCTGGTAGCCCAGGCTACGTTTGGTTCCGGTCTGGGCGGTGATCCGGCCGAAGGGGTCATAGGCGGTGGAGTCAACCAGAGTAGTGGCGTTGAAGCTCGCCACGAGATCGCCGTGCATGTCGGCCAGAACGCTGACCGCTGCCCCGCCCCCTTCTTGGAGACCGAGGACGCCGCCGGTGAGGTCGCGGCCGTACTTAGCCTGTACCCCGCCTGCATTGTCGGTGATCGCGGCGATGTCGTTGGCAAGCCCAGAGTAGGCAAAGTGCTGGCTGGCCCCTGCTTTGGCGCGGGTAGTGAGCCGACCGAGCGCGTCATAGGTGTAGGCGAGGTCACCGTCGTTGACGAGTTCGTCGAAGGCGTTGAACGTCAGGTTACGAGTCGTGCCGTCCTTGGTCTCGGTGGCCAGGGTGCCTCGGGCGCTGTAGGTGTAGTCGACGCCATCGCCTGAGATGAGGCGGTTGCGTTCGTCATAGGCGTAGTTCTTGTCGCCAGACTTTGTGCGGTTCCCGGAGGCGTCCCACCCGTAGGTGATAGTCGTGCCGCCTGGGGCAACCCAGGACGTCAGACGTCCGGCGTGATCATATCCGTAGGTGTTAGTACCTGCCCCAGCCGTGCCAGCAGTGGTCTTGGTAGTGAGGTTGTCATCGTTGTCCCACCCGTAGGTGATCTTTACGAGTTGGGTGCCGGTGCCGTTCTTCAGGGTGTGGGTCTTGAGGCGGTCGAGGTTGTCATAGGTGTAGGTCTGGGTGCCGGCCTGGCCGCTGGTGGGAGTAATGGAGAGAAGTCGGTCAGCGATGTCGTAGTCGTAGGTCAGGGTGCGACCGGTAACAGGATCGGTGGTTGTGGCGACACGATTGGCGTCATCCCAGGTGACGGTGGACGTGCCGGCAGCGTCGATGCGCTGGGTGGGGTTGCCGAGCGGGTCGTAGCTGTAGCCGGTCTGTAGCGCTGTACCTCGGTTGATGGCTAGGGGCAGGCCCCGATCGTTGTAATCGACGGTGAGGTCACCGATGCTGGTCTGACGGCCCGCCAGGTCGTAGCCGAAGGTCCGGTCAGAGGTAGCGGTTTCAGCGCCGCTACCGCTCTCCTTGGTGAGCCGGTTGAGGTGGTCAAAGACACGGTCGATGCGCACCCCGCCAGGCTGGGTGGTCGCCGTCTCATTGCCCATCGCGTCGTAAGCGCTCGTCCACGTTCGATCGGCCGGGTTCGGGTGCGCCGTGGTGGACGGCTCGGTCACCGCTTCCGGTAGGCCGAGGCTGTTGTAGCTGGTCCAGGTGGCGTTGCCGCGGCCGTCTGTGAGGCGGGTCCGGGAGCCTGCGGCGTCATAGCCGAACCTGGTAGTGATCGTCTCGGTGGCCGATACGGGTTCGACCAGCGAGGTGACCCGGCTGAGCGCGTCGAACGTCTGCCGGGTGGTACGCCCCTCCGGTGTGGTGCTGCTGGTGGGGTTACTGGCGGCGTCGTAACCGTAGCCGGTGGTGCGCAGCACTGTGCCGGAGGAGTTGAGATCCTTCACAGTGGTCTTGCGGCCGGCCAGGTCATAGTCGGTCTGGGTAGCGTTCCCCAGCGCATCGGTGATCTTGGCGATACGTCCCGCCAGGTCGTAGGCCAGCGTCGTCTTGTGGGTGAGCGGGTCGACCTGCTCAGTGGTTTCACCGGCTGCGTTGACCGTGTAGGTGGTGGACTTATCGCCGGGCAAAGTCTTCTTGGTCAGATGCCCGGCGGTGTTGTACTCCATCCGGGCGGTGTAGATGGCGCTGGAGGGCTTGCGCTCAATCTGCGTTGAGGTGATCTGCCGTCCGAGATCGTCATAGGTACTTTCCACCCGGGCGCCGCTTGGATCAACGACGGCGAGTTGTTCCCCGAGCAAGTCGTAGTCGGTGACCCACTGGCCTGGACTCTGCCCCTCGGGCGCCGGTTCGGTGATGCGGACCTGCCGACCCAGCTGGTCATACTCGAATCCGGTGGCATTTCCGCGCGCGTCCGTCGAACGGATCAGTTGCCCGGCTGTGTTGTAGGCGTTGCTGATGGTCGGAGTAGTGGGTGCGCCGCCAGGCGGTGTGTAGGCGGGCGCAGCGGACGTAAGCGGCCTTCCAGCCTTGTCGACCGCGATACTGATAGTCCGGCCTTCCGGATCAACCATGTGGGTCTCGTCGCCGGCGACGTTGTAGCCCAATCGACTGATTGGACGTGCCGTGGTAGCACTCCCCGCCTTGTCCACCTGTACCTGCGGGGCCACAGCCTCGACGAGGCGGCCAAAAGCGTCGTAGCGGAGGTTGATGGTGTAGTCGACCGGATTGGCGCCAGAGACGGTACCGCGCGGGTCCGTGATCGCGGTGACCAGGCCGCGGTCGTCGTAGGCGAGTGTGGAGACCAGGTCCTGGCTGCCGTTCTCGATCGTCTCCCGGGTGACCTGACCGATCTTGTTGTAGACGTACTCGCTCGCCTCGGTACGGCTGGTCCCCGCCGCGTTCAGCGTCTTCTTGGTGACGTTGCCGACCGCGTCGTAGACGAAGCTCGTCGTGCGGGCAAGCTTGGCTGGGTCGAACGTTTGCGAGGTAAGGCGGCTGGCTGCGTCGTAGACGAAGTCGGTGGTGGCCAGGCCGCCGCCGTTGATCTGCTGCGTCATGTTGCCGGCCGGGTCGAACTCGGCCGAATCAACCACCACATCCGCCGGGGTGGTTGAGCCGTTCAGCTTGGCGTCATCGGCGGTCTTCTGCCGGAGCCGGTTGTCCATCCAGTACACGTAGGCGGTCTTGCGGCCCATCGCGTCCACGGTGGAGGCCAGGCGGCCGCCCGGGTCGTAACCGCGGGATTCGAGCGCCACGTCGGTAGCCGACTGCGGGTTGACCGGGCTGCCGGTCCACCCCTTCAGCGTGCGGATGGTGGGTTCGCCACGCTTGCTGTAGCCCTGCTCAATGACGGTGCCCCGCGGGTCGGTCCGGCGGGTGGGCCAGCCGCGCGTGTTGTAGTCCTGCTTGGTGACGCCGCCTTCGGGATCGGTGACGGTGGCGGTGCGGCCGAAGCCGTCGTAGGTGTAGGTGGTGACCCGGCCGGGGTCGCCGCCGGTCAGATCCGCCAGCGTGACGGTGAGCGGGTGGCCGTCCGGGTCGTAGGTGTGCCGGGTCTGCGCGGTGTGCGTGACCCCGGTGATCTCGTTCTTCACTCCGGGTGCGGTTTCGGTGGTGATCCGGGCGCGACCGTCGTAGGCGAAGGTGGTCTTCACCCCGTTCGGTTGGGAGTCGGAGATCTCGGTCTTGCTGGCGATACGGCCGAGCGCGTCGTGCTCGAACCGGGTGATCAGGCCCCCTGGATCGGTCTGCTCCGCGAGGTCGCCTGCCTTGGTGTAGGCGTAGCTCCAGGTGGCCGAGTTCGGGGTGGTCTTAGTCTTCAGCAGGCCGGCCGGCATGGTGCCGCCGCCGATCGCCGGTTCGTCGCCGTCGGTGTAGGTGAAGGTGGTGGAGCGCCCGGAGGGGAAGTCCGCGGTGGCCGGGGTGGTCTCCTTGGTCTGCTCGCCGTAGCTGTTGTACTCCGACGTGGTGGCGTAGGTGTTGTCGGTCTCGTTGCTGGAGCGGCCGTCGCGGTGGGCCAGCAGTCGGTCGTTGCGCGGGTCGAACTGATCGTTGGCGTTCAGGTAGTAGGACCAGAATTCGATCGCGCACTCATCGCGGGCGCGACAGGACTTGCGGGCGATGGTGTTGCCGCGCTTGTCCTGGAAGATGTCGTTGGCGATGTTGTTGCGGTCGATGACCTTGGTCAGGTAGCCGGCCTGATCATATTCGTACCAGGTGGTGAAGTTCAGCTGGTCGGTCTCGCCGCGGATGCGATACCCGCGCCAGGCGTCGTAGAGGTATTCGAGCTTCTCGTTGCTCGGGTCGGTCACCACCACGAGCGCCTCGCCCGACTGCTGCTCGGTCGAGATGTCTCCGATCTTCCACAGGCCGCCGTTGTTGTCGGTGTGGGTGGCCAGCCGGTCGGTGCTCGAGTCGTAGGTGTTGGCCGCCCACACCCGCCCGGACGGCAACGTCACCGTGGCGAGCTTGTGCGGGACCGCGTTGCGGGCGGCGTAGTGGCCGGCGACCTCGGCGGCGGTCAGCGGCTTGCCGTAGATGGCGAACTCGTCGACCTGGCCCTGCAGCGGGAACGTTTGCGTGCCGGCGGGGACGGCCGGCGAGGTGGCCGCGTTGGCGACGCCATTACCAATGGTGGCGTACTGCCGCCATGCGGTGACCTGCCCGGTCATGGTGCCGGCCTGCTGGCCGTCCAGGAACAGGGTCTGGTTCTGCCCCGCCACGGTCAGCGCCACGTGGTGCCAGGCACCGTCGTTCACCGCGGCCGTGCTGGTGATCGGGCTGGTGACGGTGCCGAGCGAGCCGCGTAGCTTGCCGTCGGTGCCGACGTACAGCATCGGCCCGACCGCTACCCCGGTGGGATCTTGTGTTCCCGCGGCGAGGATCACGCCGGAGCCGCTGGTCTTGAACCATGCCTCCACCGACATTTGGTCGGCCACGTGCGGGATGGTGTTGGGGGGAAGCTTCGCAGCGGATCCCCGGCCCCTGAAGCCGGTCGAGGTGTCCGAGGTGCCGGTCAGCGCGCCCGGTTCGCCGAGCGTCACCGCCTGGTAGGTGGCATCTCCTGCGCCGGTGCCCAGGTCGGCGGCCGTGGTGCCGGTCGCCTCCCCGAGCCGCCAGTAGCCGAACGGATCGGAGTTGAGCACGCTGCTGCGGTACTGTGAGCCGCTGCCGTAGCCGTAGTTGGTGCAGTTCGGGGCGGCCACCGGCGCGCACACCTGGGTGAGCCGGTCACCGTCGTAGGTGTAGGTCCAGGTCAGTGCCGTGCCATCGACCGGGTCGCTCGAGACGCTGGTGACGTGGTTGCCGGTCCAGCCGAAGGTGATCGACCTGCCGCCGGTACCGGTCGCCTTGGCCAGCTTGCCGTCGCCGCCGTAAGTGAGGTCCTGGCTGCGGCCCCGCTGGTCGGTCACCTTGGTCAACCGGCCGGCGTTGTCGAACAGGTAGACGGTGGCGCTTTTGTCCATCAACCGCCACGTCCCGCCGCTTTCTTCAGCCAGGGTGGCGTGCATGCCCGGTGGCGGCTGGAAGGTGCCGTTGCCGTTGGCGCGGAATCGCACCTGGTGCCCGTCGGGGTAGGTCACCAACGCCGAGACGCTGCTCCCCCGCACCTCGCGCAGCACCCTCATGTCCCAGCGGGTTGACCAGGCCGCCCCGAAGATCCCGTCCGTGCGCGGGTCCATGCTGTTATAGGTACGCACGACCGCCAGCGGCGGACCGGCGGTGGCCACCGCCAGGTCGGTGGCGGTGGTGGTGTAGTTACCCGACTGCTGATCAAACTCCCGGCCGCCCATGCCAGAGCTGGCCAACTGAGAGGTCACGGTCGGCTGACGCACGCCAGTGACGAAAGTCAGACCGGTGGTGGTGAGGGTGGAGCTGTCGTAGGAGTCCTTGACGGTGACTTCCCACCAGTACTGCGTGCCCCACGCCAGCTTCTCGGCCGGAATGGTCCACTTGTTGGCGTTGTCCGCCACATAGCCGGAACTCGTGCAGACGGCGCCGGTCCTAGTTTCTTTGTCGCAGATCGTGAACGAGTAGGAGACCGAGTAGTTGCCGTTGCTGCTCTTGCCCCACGCCCGCAGCGTCGGCGTCAGCGAATCCATCAGATAGCCGGGCTTCGGATACACATCCACCAGTGAGGGCGACGCGAGAAGCGCAGAGGCGGCTTTGGCCCTGGCCACGCCGGAGACAGGCCCTTTAGCGTTCGTTTCCACGGCCGCCGGGGTGCGGTCCTCGACCGGTACCGCCTTCTTGGGCACCTTCGGCTTGGGCACCCACGCACCCGGATCGGCCATGGCCGGGATCACCGAGGTCGAGCTCGTCGGCACCAATGCCGGGAACCCGGCGGCAGACCCGGAGGCCTGCACAGGCGCCGACACCTCACCCGGCGCGACCGTGCTCGTCCACATGCTCCGGCCAGCCGACGCCTCTGCCCACGCCGGCAGTGTCGATAACGTGATCAATCCAGGAAGACTCGCCACCACGACAGCGCCAGAGACCGCTCTCGCGCGCCAGCCCTCGGCAAAAGGCCATGGCGAACCCATGCGACGCATGCGTCATCACACTCCGAATTACAACGAGGGGCAGCCCTGTGACTGCCGGACGTCGCTCCCTGCCGTGCGGCTCAGAGCGTGCTACTGAATCGGCCCTGACCGTAACCTTTGACCCGTGCCACAACGAGATCCCCAAATGTCAATAAATGATCTTTAGTCATCTCGTATGAGCACAGTCCGTAGTCGTGCAGGGTTGCCTGGGTAGTTGGCTAGTACAGCCTCTCCTGAGCCTTTTTCATCCTGGAAGGCCTTCCCCCATGTGCTTCCTAATCCAAGGGGATCGGGGTGCGAGCTTCCAAGGAGTTCGACTGTGCCGAACAATGCCGAACAGCACCGAACAGCACCGAACAGTGAGCTCATTTCCTGATATTGCAGGTCGCAGGCTGACGCCATGTCACTGGATATGATCTACAAATAGGAAGCTCTTAGGAGCAATGATCGAAACCTGTGGATGATCCGGGGAGGGTGTACCTTCCCGGATCATCCGATGAAGGTTCCGAGAGAGGCCGACGTCGACGCGGAGCGGGACGGTCTCCTCGCCGTTCATGTGTGGGAACGCAGCGGTCCGGTTGGCTCCGGCGCAGGCGATGACGTCAGGGAAGGCGAGCGGCGGGGCGTCGCGGACGAGGCGGACAGCGGACTGATTACGTGGAAGGATCAGGTGTCCCACGTGGCCATCGACATGTGCACGATCTTCAAGGCGGCCGTCCGGGCAGCGCTGCCGCACGCCATGCTGGTCGTCGACCATTTCCATGTGGTTCAGCTGGCCAACACCGTCGTCACCGAGGTCCGTCGCCGCGTCACTGTCCAGGCCCGGGGCCGCCGTGGGCGCAAGGGCAACCGTGAGTGGGAGCTGCGCAACTGGCTGACGCGCTCGGCGGCCCGGATGCACGGCTTCCAGCTCGACCCCATGATCGATGACCTGCACACACTGACGAAGAAGGTCGGGCAGCCGATCCTGGACGCGTGGAACGCCAAGGAAGACCTCCTGGATCTGCTGGCCTTGGCCCGCACCCATCCGGACCGGCACGTCATCGCGGAGCGGTTGTTCCGCTTCTACGACCGGTGCGCCGCCTCGGGCCTGCCCGAACTCGAACGTCTCGCCTCCACGGTCGAGACCTGGTGGTCCGAGATCCTCGCGTTCCTGCGGACCGGGATCTCCAGCGCGGGTTCCGAGGGCACCAACCGGGTGATCAAGACGGTCGCCCGGGACGCGTACGGCTTCCGCAACCCAGGGAACCAGCGGTTACGTACCCGCTGCGCCACCACTCGCAAGAGCCGTGGGCATCTCAACCCCGCTTAACTTCGAAGAGCCGGGTTGACTCGCTTCATGTTGCCGGAGGCCGGTCGCCTCGCCGGATGGGCGGGTAGGGGTATGCGCCAGGCGGCCTGTGCTGAAGTTCGACCTCTTTCATCAAGGACAGCAGTTCCTGGATCTGGTTGGCCTCGATGGGTTCGGGGTCGGTGGTGATCCAGAGAGGAAAGGCCCAGTAGCGGCGTGCCCAGTGGCGCCAGAGGACGGCCCAGTGGGGGTGGCGGGTCTCCAGGTCACGGGCGATGTCGCCGGGACTCGGGGCTGTCGTCATCGGCTCAGGCCCATCGGCGTCAGGACGTGGCGGATCCTCACCGCGACGGCGTCCGCCTCGGCGACGGGTGCGATCTTCTCGTTCCAGGACCACCAGAACCACCAGGTTCCCTCCTGCGGGGCCGCGTAGATGTTCTCCGAGAGGGCGGAGGCGTCGGGGTTGGTCGCGACCAGGTGGGGGAGGCGGCGATAGGCGACCTGGACGTGGGCCTGAAGGCCGTGCCGGTTGAGGAGCCCGGCCAGGTGGGTCAGGTGGGCGGTCGCCGTGGTCGCGGTCTCGGCGTCGTCGGTGACGGACATGGAGTGCTCCGTTCTGGGGTGGGCGGGCGCGTTCGTGCTCCACTCGTCGGGAGGCGAGTGCTGGGGTGTGCAAGTGCTGGGGCATGTGAGCGCTGAGGCATGTGGGGAGGCCCCCGGCGGGTGTGGGAAGGGCCGTCGGGGGCCTCGTCCGGCTGGGGCCACGGGGGAGGCCCCGGCCGGACGGTCACGAGGGGCGGCCTCCCCTCCCCGGAAGCGCACAGGGCGCGCGAGGGGAAGCCGCCCCGGCGGCCCGCCGCGCCTTCGCAGGTGAACGCGCGGCAGGTCACCGTGTTCCGGCCGGGGTCATGGTCCGGCCGGATATGAGGGTGGCTTCACGGCTTCCCCTCCGAGAAGAAGTGGAGCCACCCGTCCCGGACGCCCTCGGTGCCTGCGCACGCCGGGCTTCCGGGTCTGCCCCCGGCCGCCGCCGCTCACGCTCTCAGTGGCAGCCGGGTGGTCTCAAAGGATGATCTTGTTTACGTGCTGAAGTTGTGCCCATCACCTTGTCGTTGCAGGTGAGGGCAACTACGGGCAGAGCGCGTGATCTCTCATGGTCAATGCTGTGGTCAGCGCCATCTCGACACCTTTCGGGGATGTCATGCGGGTCCGCTCCGCCCGTTGAGTCGCTTGCGTAGTCACATGATTACCCAATGGAGTCAGTGCTGCAACCCCTTGTGCAGGATTGCAAAAATGTTGGCTTGCCTGAATGGCCTCTCATTCCCTCGGTTTCTGCGTCACACTGTGATCGAACATGTGGGGAGAGTGACGAAGCATGGTGGAACGAAGCCCATCCGTCCGGCGTCGCAGGTTGGCCACCGAGCTCCGGCGTCTCAGAGAACGGGCTGTACTCAGCGGTGAGGAGGCCGCCGAGCGGCTGGGGTGGTCGTCATCCAAGATCAGCCGCATCGAGACGAGTCGCATCGGGATCAAGGTCAAGGATCTGACCAGCCTGCTCGATCTCTATGCCGTGCCCGAGGGCAAGCGGGAGGCCCTGCTTGCTCTGGCGAGGGGAGCCGGTCAGCGTGGCTGGTGGGATGCCTACTCCGACTCGTTGCCCGGCGAATACGCCAACTACATCGGCCTGGAAGCCGAGGCCGCCGCGATCAAGTCCTACGACGGGCACCTCGTTCATGGACTGCTTCAGACGGAGGCCTACGCTCGCGCTGTCCTGCGCGTGGGATTGATGTCCTTGGTGCCACCGGGAGAGATCGAGCGGCGCATTGAGGTCAGGATGACCCGGCAGGCGCTGCTCACTCAGGATGCGCCTCTCCGGTTCTGGACCGTCATTGACGAGGCGGTCCTCCATCGGATGATCGGCGGGCCGGACGTCATGCGGGAGCAGCTCACCAAGCTGAAAGAACTCGCCGAGCTTCCTAACGTCGTGATTCAGGTGCTGCCGTCGGCGCTCGGAGCGCATACAGCAAGCGCGGGCACCTTCGCGATCCTGGAATTTCCCGGAATGTACGATCTTGACGTCGTGTATGTCGAGACGATGACGAGTAGCCTCTACATCGAGACCGAGGCGGAGGTTTTCCGCTACAACATGGCGTTCGACCAGTTACGTGCCATGGCTCTTGGCCCTGATGAGTCGATGGCGATGATCGCCAGAGTGGCCGAGAACCTGTGAGTGGAGCGGAAGGGAACGTGCGGCATGTCCAATCAGCTACCCGATCTGTCCCATGTCAACTGGCGCAAGAGCAGTCTCAGTAACAACGGCGGAGACTGCGTGGAGATCGGCGTGTGGCGCAAGAGCAGCCTGAGTACGGACGGCTCGAACTGTGTCGAGGTGTCGCGGGCCGCAGGCGATACGGCGGTGGCCTCGCACAAGGCCGACCAGGACGAGCTGTTCCTCGTCCGTGACTCCAAGGATCGCGGCGGACCGGTGCTCGCCTTCACCCGGAGCGAGTGGGACGCCTTCGTCGGCGGTGTGAAGCTCGGCGAGTTCGACTCCTGACACGACCCTCCTGACACGACACGCGCGAGGCCCCGTCATCGGCGGGGCCTCGCTGTTTCCCGGTCCCGTGGGTGACGGCCCAGGGCGAGACGGTACGGCGGGTCGCGCGGGCTAAGGGTGCTGGCTGGAGACCGAGACGACCTCGCCGGTCATGTAGCTGGAGTAACCGCTCGCCAGGAAGACGATCACGTTGGCCACCTCCCACGGCTCGGCCGAGCGGCCGAAGGCCTCGCGGGCGGTGAGCTCGGTGAGCAGTTCGTCGCTGGTGACCTTGGCGAGAAAGGGATGGACGGCCAGGGACGGGGCGACCGCGTTGACCCGGACGCCGTGCGGGGCGGCCTCGACGGCGGCGCACCGGGTCAGGGCCATCACCCCGGCCTTGGCCGCGGCGTAGTGCGCCTGGCCCTCCTGCGCCCGCCAGCCGATCACGGAGGAGTTGTTGACGATCACCCCCGAGCCCTGCGCGACCATCCGCCGCAGGGCGGCCCGGGTGCAGCGCATCGTGCCGGTGAGGGTCACGTCGAGGACCACGTCCCACTGCTCGTCGGTCATGTCGACGAGCTTGGCCGTACCGCCCAGACCGGCGTTGTTGACCACCACGTCCAGTCGTCCGTGCGTCTGGTCCACCGCGTCGAACAGGGCCTGAACCTCGGTCTCGGAGGTGACGTCGCACGGCACCGCGAGCGGTTTGACCCCGGTCAGCTCGGCCAGCGCCTCGGCCGCCTCGCCCAGCCGCCGCTCGTGCCGGTCGGAGATGACCACGGTCGCGCCCTCCTCGGCGCAGCGCCGCGCGGTGGCGTACCCGATGCCCGCGCCGGCCGCGGCCGTGATCAGCGTGATCTTCCCGTCGAGCAGGCCGTGAGCGCGGGGGTAGGGGGGAGGTGTCGCCACGTGGGCTCCGTTCTCGCGACGGTGGGACAGGCGGTCGTGATCATCTCACCCCTTGGGCAGGCCGAGGGTGCGTTCGGCGATGATGTTGCGCTGGATCTCGCTGGATCCGGCATAGATGGTGTCGGCACGGCTGAACAGGTAGAGCCGCTGCAGGTCGTTCAGCTCGTACGGCGGGCCGTCGGCGACCAGCCCCTGCCTGCCCTGGACGGCCTGGGCCAGCTCGCCCAGCCGCCGGTGCCATTCCGACCAGTAGAGCTTGCCGATCGAAACCTCCGGGCCGGGCTCCCCGGCGGACAGCGAGGTCATCGTGCGCAGCGCGTTCAGCCGCATGATCTGCAACTCCAGCCACGACTGGACCAGTCGGTCGCGCAGCACCGGGTCGTCGGCGGTCCCGGTCCGCTTCGCGGTCGCCACGACCTTCGCGAACTCCCGCTGGAAGCCGATCTGCTGGCCGAGGGTGGAGGCGCCGCGCTCGTAGCCGAGGGTGGCCATCGCGACCCGCCAGCCTTCGCCGGGGGCGCCCAGGATGTTGGCGGCGGCCGTACGGGCACCGTCGAAGAAGACCTCGTTGAACTCGCTGGTCCCGGTCATCTGGGTGATGGGCCGGATCTCGACGCCCTCCTGGTCCATCGGGACCAGGAGGTAGGACAGGCCCCTGTGCCGTTGCGAGCCCGGTTCGGTCCGGGCGATCACGAAGCACCAGTCGGCCAGGTGGGCCAGCGAGGTCCACACCTTCTGGCCGGTTATCACCCATTCGTCGCCGGAGAGGACGGCCTTGGTCTGCACCCCGGCCAGGTCCGAGCCCGCGCCGGGCTCGGAGTAGCCCTGGCACCAGAGCTCCTCGCCTCGCTGGATGGGGGGCAGGAAGCGCCGTTTCTGCTCCTCGGTGCCGTGGTCGAGGATGGTCGGCCCGATCAGGCCCTCGCCGATGTGCCCGACCCTGGCCGGGGCCGCCGCCCGGACGTACTCCTCGTGGAAGACGACCTGTTCCTCCAGGGTCGCGTCCCGCCCGCCGTACTCCCTGGGCCAGCCCAGGCAGGTCCATCCGGCCGCGCCGAGCAGTCGCTCCCAGGCGAGGCGGACCTCGTGCCCCTCGTGCTCGCGGCCTGGCCCGCCCAGGCCGCGGGCGTGCGCGAACGGGCCGCTCAGGTGCTCCTCCAGCCAGGAGCGGGCCTCTTCCCGGAACGCGGACAGCGTCGTGACCGGCGTCATGCGTGGAACCGGCCGTAGCCGCCCCGGAAGAACAGCAGCGGGCCGCCGTCGCCGTGGACGCCGAGATCGTGGACCCGGGCGACGACGATGACGTGGTCGCCCGCGGGATGCTCCGCCTCGACCGAGCAGTCGATCCAGGCCAGTGCGCCGTCGATCACGGGATTGCCGCCGGGGGAGTGGCTCCAGTCCAGGCCGGCGAACTTGTCGCCGCCCTTGCTCGCGAGCGCGGCGCAGATCGGCTGCTGGTGCTCGGCGAGCACGTTGACCGTCAGGGTCTTGGCGGCGCGCAGGCGTGGCCAGCTCGTGCTGGTGTGGGCCACGCAGAAGGCCACCAGGGGCGGGTCCAGCGAGACCGAGGTGAAGGAGTTGGCCGCCAGGCCGCACGGGCCGCCCTTGTCGGGGTCGATGGCGGTGATGGCGACGACGCCGGTGGCGAAGTGGCCGAGCACGGATCGGAACCGCCGGCTGTCTATGGCCTGGAGCTGGTTGCCGGATCCGTCGGACAGGCCCTGGGGAAGGCCGCTGTGCATGGCGACTCCGTCGAAGGTGATCCCGTGCCCGTCAGGGGTGACGGGTGGGTGACCGCCCGGCTTCAGCAGCCGGGCCGCATGGGTGCTCATGGTCGCACTCGCCTCCTCACTCGCGCCCGATCGGCCCCCGAGGGAAGTCGGCGGCGGACGGTGTTCTCCACCGTCTGCGTCAATGTTACCAAGCGCTTGCTTGGATAACAGAGGGGCGCCGGAAAAAGTGCCGAATCCACCCACGCGTTGACATCCGGAGCGTCCCCAGCCTAGCCTCTGGCCAAGCGCTTGCTTGGATCCGGGAGGGTGCGCGTGGGCGGTTTCCGGGACCGTACGGCTGTCGCGGGGGTCGGATACACGCGGTTCTCCAAGAACTCCGGGGTCAGCACGCTGACACTGGCCTGCGAGGCCATTCTGGCCGCGCTGGAGGACGCCGGTCTGACGGCCGACGACGTGGACGGCATCGCCACCCACCGGGTCGGCGACTCCGCCGCTCCCTCGGTGGTCGGCCCCGCGCTCGGCATCCACCAGCCGACCTGGCACCTGGACCAGTTCGGCGGCGGCAGCGTCTCCCACGCGGTGGTCGGGCAGGCCGCGCTCGCGGTCGCGGCCGGGGTGGCCGAGACGGTCGTCTGCTACCGGGCGATCAACGCGCGCTCGGAGTTCCGGATGGGCGGGACGGGCCGGGGGCTGCCGGTCAGCCCGGAGGTGCAGTACCAGGCGCCGTACGGATACTTCGCGCCCCCGCAGCAGTATGCGATGTTCGCCCGCGCCCACATGGCGAAGTACGGCACGCGGCCCGAGCACTTCGGGCAGCTCGCCGTCACTCAGCGGGCCAGCGCGGTGAAGAACCCCCGCGCGCTCATGCGCACGCCGATCACCCTCGACGACTATCTGGGCAGCAGATGGATCGCCGAGCCGTTCCGGCTGCTCGACTGCTGCCTGGAGACCGACGGCGCCTGCGCGCTCGTCGTCACCACCGCGGACAGGGCCAGGGACCTGCGGCGGCCGCCGGTGTTGATCTCCGCGGCGGCCTGGGGCGGTGGCGACTCCTTCCTGTCCGGCGGACGGCCGGACACCACGGTGACCAGCGCGGCCGAGCTGGCCCCGCGCCTGTACCGCCAGGCGGGCGTCGGCCCCGCCGAGATAGACGTGGCGGAGATCTACGACTGCTTCACGTACTCGGTGATCGTGCAACTGGAGGACTACGGGTTCTGCGCCAAGGGCGAGGGCGGGCCGTACGTCGCCTCCGGTGCCACCGCGCCCGGCGGTGAGCTGCCGGTCAACACGCACGGGGGGTTCCTTTCGGAGGGATACGTGCACGGCATCAACCACATCGCCGAGGCCGTCTCGCAGCTGCGGGGCGATGCCGGCGACAGGCAGGTGGACGGCGCGGAGGTGGCCCTGTCCACCGCCCAGCCCGGATACGTCCTGCCCGCCACCTCCGCCCTCGTCCTCCGGAAGGGATGAGCATGCGCCCCGTCGTCGATCGCGACTCGGCCGAGTGGTGGAAGCGGGTCGCCGGGCACGAGTTCGTGGTCCAGCGGTGCGACTCCTGCGGCACGCTGCGATTCCCGGCCCGGGTCTACTGCCACCGCTGCAGAACCGATCGGTGGCACTGGGAGCCGGTCAGCCCCACCGGCCACGTCGAGAGCTGGATCGTCAGCCACCAGCCCTTCCTCGCCGGGACGAGCGAGCCGTACGTCGTGGTGATGGTACGGCTGGCGGACGCCCCCGGCTGCGTGATGTACGGCAACTGGTGCGCGGAGGATCCGCCGGTCGCCGGACAGCCCGTCGAGGCCGTCTTCTCCACCGTGGACGAGGACCTCTCCCTGATCAACTGGCGGCCACGGGAATGACGCCGGGCCCTCTCTAGCGGGCCCTTCCGGCCAGCAGGGCCATCCAGATCACCCGGGCCTCGTTGATCGGCCACCGTGGCGTCTCGTTCACCAGGTGGCCGCCGTCGAGTTGAACGGTCCGTCGCAGGAACGCCCGGCCGCCGCCCTGGCACAGTTCGTACACCGTGGCCCGGCAGGCACACGTCCACGCCACCGGCCGCACCCGCTCCGGCGTCCGGTACGGCTTTCGCCAGTCAAGCCGCAGGTGACCATGCTGTGCCATTCCCACGTGCGGGCTCACGCACTGCTCGTCCAGCCTGGTCACGGCGCCTACTCCAGGACCGGCCCCGGGGCAGCGCCGTACCCCGCGTGAACATCGGTGCGAACGCCGGGGGCGGTGAGTTCGGTCCGCGGCCTCTCCGCGCTCTCCGTGGCGCGAGCGGCTCGGGAGGGATCGGACCTCACCGTTTCCGAAGGGATGGCGACCATGCGCCAATGATTACGGAGAGTCAGCGAAGACTCCAGGCGTATGGTCCGACGATTGCGGATTGTAACCGCGGAGCCTGTCGTGCGAGGTGGTGGCGCCGCCCGGCGGCGGGCGGGGTGGCGGGCCGCCGATCAGCCGCCTGCCGGGGTGAAGGCGACGGCGTATGCCGGGATGTGGCGCGGAATGACGGGAACGCGTCCTGGCGGGCGTGGGGGACCCGCCAGGACGCGTTCCGCCCCGGCGCGGCGGGCGAGGACCCCGGCGAGGGTTGAGGTCCTCGTCACCGTCTGATCGCGCGCGGAGTCGGTGGCGGGAGAGGTGTGGGTCTGGGGCCCCGTCCTCCCCCCATGGGGATCGTCACCGGACATCGGTCTTTCGGTAATGCCGCGAGATGAGACGTGCCGCTCCGGCCGGATCGCCGGCCGGGTGGGAGGCTTCGCGGTCCTCCTCATTCCAGACGAAGAGGCCGTTTTCGCACCACACGGTCAAATCGGTCAGTACCGAAGTCGCGGACATCTCATCCCCATTGCTCTGGTAGGTGTGGGTGAATCCCTGACGATGCAACGCGTAGCGCAGTAAACGTGTTGTCTCGCGGGGATCGCGCCAGGGCGGGTACGGCGTGCCCGTGCGGACCGACGGCACCGGTCTTCACCTCCCCCTACCGACCTTTCGGTGGATTTGTACCAACGATTGGATAATGCGGGTCAAGGGAGGTTGGGTCAAGGGGCTGTTCCCCGCTAGAACCAGATCGTCTAGTTTTGTTGGCACAAAGGGGACTAAATGGCACGGTCAACGCTGTATCAGTTGGTGGCCTCCGAGCTTCGGAGGACCATCTACTCCGGTGCGCTCGCACCGGGGGATCAGCTGCCGACCGAAGCGGAGCTCATGCTGGCGCACCAGGTGAGCCGCAACACCGTACGGCTCGCCCTCGGTGAGCTGGTCAACGAGGGCCTGATCACCCGCACCCCGCGCAGGGGCACGGTGGTCAGGGAGCGCCGTCCGCTGCTCATCCACCCCCAGCGGGAGTTCCAGCCCCAGCCCTCGCCCGGTGAGGCCAGAGAGGCCTTCGCCTGGGCGGTCTCCCGGGAGGGACGCCAGCCCAGCCAGAACATCGAGGTCTCGATCGTGCAACCGGCCGAGGAGATCGCCAGCAGGCTGGAACTGGCCGACGACGAGCTCGCCGTGGTCCGTCGCCGGCTGCGGTTCGTGGACGGCCAGCCGTACAACACCAATGACTCCTACTTCCCGCTGGCGCTGGTCTCCGGCTCCGAGATAGCCCGCCCCGGCGACATCACGCGGGGTGCCAACAAGGTGCTGGAGGAACTCGGCCATGCCCAGGTCCGGATGGTGGACGACATCTGGGCTCGGATGCCCACCAGCTCGGAGGTCGACCGGCTCCAGCTCCAGCTGGGCACGCCGGTCATCGTCTACGTCCGGGTCGGATACGACGAGGACGACACTCCGGTACGCGTCGCGGTGTCGGTGCTCCCCGCCGACAAGCACCTGATCAGATACGAGCTGGAAGGCCGTTGACGTCTCCGTGACCACCCTGGCGGGGTGGCTCCAGTTCCGTCCGCGCCGCGGGCGAGCATCGGGCCGCGTCCGCCGGGCGGGTAGGCACGGCCCTTTCTCAAAGCACGCCTCAGACCCCTAGGTGATCCGCCTAGCCGGGCATGGATGCCGTGCGCCATCGAGCGACCACTCTGCGTGTCAACTCATGTACCCGGTGCAACGAAGGGATGAACCATGCACTCCAACACCATCGACCCCACCTCCACACACCTGCTCGCCCTGCGGAGGGCCACCGTCGAGGACCTCCCGGGCGTGCTCGCGCTCCTCGCCAGGACCGCCGACTGGCTGAACGCCAGAGGCGTGCGCCAATGGCCTGCCGGAGGTTTCCCGGCCGAGCGCATCGTCCCGCTGATCGAGGAGGGCGCCATGTATTTGCTGGACGACGGGGAGGAGCCGGTGGCCACCGTCGCCCTGGACGGCCACGCCGACCCCGAGTTCTGGTCCTCCGAGGACGACCCGGGATCGGCGCTCTACGTCCACAAGCTGTCCGTGGCCCGCAGCCACTCCGGTCGCGGCCTGGGAGAGGCGCTGCTCGACTGGGCGGGCCTGCGCGTTCTGGCGACGGGCAGGCGATGGCTCCGGCTCGACTGCTCCAAGGACAACGCAAGGCTGCAGGACTACTATCGGGGCCAGCGCTTCGCCCACCTCCGCACGGTCGACCTGCCGCACCGCGCCTCGGGGGCGCTGTTCCAACGAGCCGGAGGTCTGCGCGGCGGTGCCTTCGGCACCCCGCTGCCGTTCGCGGACCGCCGCGAACCACGGACGGACCGCCGCGAATCCTTCGTGGCGGAGCATGTCTGAACCACGGCGATCCCAGGACAAAGTCATCCGATAGCCTCACTCCATGACCGGATCCTTGCTTGAGGTGATAGCTCTCGATGTGCGCGACGCCGTCGCGGCGGAGGAAGGCGGCGCCGACCGCCTGGAGATCGTCGTCGACATGGCGTCAGACGGGCTCACCCCGGCAGTGGAGACGGTCGCGGCGATCTCCAAGGAGTGCGCGCTGCCGCAGATGGTGATGTTGCGCGGTGAGGCCTCGTTCCTGGCCACGCCCGAATCGCTGGAGAGACTCCGGCGTGACGCCAAGGCTCTCTCCGAGGCGGGCGCGGCCGGGTTCGTGTTCGGCTTCCTCGACTCCGCCGGGGTCGTCGACCTCGCCGCCACCGAGGCACTCATCCACGCCGTCGCCCCGCTGCCCTGGACCTTCCACCGGGCGGTCGACCACGCGGCCGACCCCCAGGCCGGCTGGCGAGCCATCCGGCTGCTTCCCAACCTCGCCACCGTGCTCACCTCGGGTGCGCCCGGTGGCGTGGCGGACGGCCTGCAGGTGCTCAAGACGCGGTGCGAAGCCGGCGACGGCCCGCTGATCATGGCAGGCGGCGGGCTCAAGCCCCGCCACGTCCCAGCGCTGCTGGAGTACGGCGTGCGGGCCTTCCACGTGGGCAGCGCGGTGCGGGCGTCATGGTCCGGCCCGGTCGAGGCCCGCCGGGTCCGCGAATGGCGATCCCTGATCGACTGACACGCGAGCCCGAACCAAGGCAGAGCCCGTCACCTCTTGCGAACAACTCCCCGGATGTCCGCCCCTAGGATCTTCTGCGCGGCCGTTTCCAGTCTCCGGCCGCCCCCCTGACCGCTGCGAATACCTGCTGATGCCGGAACGGAGATTCCCGGCTGGAACGCGCAGTCGGCCCCTGCATTGGGACGAAGCCACACACCGCGGCGCTCCGCCCGGGGCGGTGGTCACCGTTGTCGACGGAAGTGATGACTCGCGTCAGCTCTGGACGCGTGAAGGATCATCAGGAAAGCCGCAAAGGAGATCCGGTCCGGGTCGAGGCCTCCGTCGTCGGTCAAGCAGCGGTGAACGGCCAGGTGCGCCCAGACCTCTGGTGTGGAGTCCTGCACCCAGAGGGCCAGACCGCGCTTGAGCACATCACACCGCATCTGCAGTTCAGCGTTCTCCTTACGCAGCCGGGCCAGTTTGGCCCGCTCGTCCTCGGCCACCGCCCCCTTAAGGCGATGTCCCTACGTTACGAGGGGAAGCTCACTGTTCCACGCCGCGACGGCTATGGAATCGGATATGCCCTCGCAGCGGGCTTGCAATCGGCCCGCAGCGTCCCTGCATCGGGGCTCGGGTGTGATTCGTCGTGAAGGGTTTCAGAGAGAAGGGGTGGACGTGGCTGAGACTGCAGTCAGGGGTGCGGATCTCAGCGTCCTCACGATCAGTGACGATCCGGCGAAGTGCCCGCGGGTGGCTCAGGTATTGCCTTCGTTGAAGCGTGCGGCCGCAGCGGCCGGGCTAAAGGACCGGCAATGGCATTCGCTGGAGCAGCGGGGTGGATCCGGGCAGGTGGAGTTGCAGAGTCAGGCGCGCTCCGCGAGTTCGGTCGTGTTGATCGCGTCCGTGCGGAACAACACCTGGTCGGCCGCCATCCATTTGGCACTTGAGCGGCTCGGGGCCGGATGCCTTTCCAGAACGCCAGTCGGGATCATCGCAATCGACGAGACCCGAGGGACGCGCGCGGTGGACCAGCTTCGGCTCGTGATGGCGGGGCTCGAGGCCCTGGTCATTCCGCAGGCCCTGGTCGTCGCCGAGGAGGAACTGCTCTCCGGAGCGGTGCAGAAGCGGATGCAGCGCTTCACGAGTGATCTGTCATGGTTCGCCGCGAAGCTCGATGCGGGCGGGGGAGAGGCCGGAGCGGCCTGCGGTGAGGATGTCGAAGACCCGGCGTCCGCGGGAATCGATGCCGCCACGACCTACATAAGGGAGAACTACACCGATTGTGCTCTGTCGCTGGACGAGGCCGCCAGGGCGGCGCACATGAGTCGATTCCATTTCTCCAGGACCTTCAAGAAACACACCGGGTCGACCTACATCGACTTCGTCACCGACCTGCGATTGGAGAAGGCTCGCGCGCTGCTCGCGGAGACGGACCTGCCCGTGGCGGACGTCGGCACGCGGGTCGGCTACCAGGACGTCGGCCATTTTCAGCGGACGTTCAAGAAGGTCTTCGGCACGACACCTTCCTCCTTCAGAAACGTGCATGGCGAGAAGCGAATAATGGATGGAGTCTGAACATGGTCTTCTACGATGCTATCTACGCGGGAAAGACCCCCCTCGGCGAACATGCTCCTTGGGATATCGAGCGCCCGCAGCCGGTCTTCGTCGCACTCGAACGATCCGGCCGGTTCAAGGGGGATGTCCTCGACGCCGGTTGCGGCACGGGCGAGCACTCGATCTTCCTGGCACAGCACGGGCATGCGGTGACCGGGGTGGACATCTCGGCGGTCGCGATCGAGGCCGCCGGCAGGAAGGCCGCAGCCGCAGGGTTGTCCCCGCGGTTCGAGTTGGGAGACGCGCTGGCCCTGGTCGGCCATGATGATCGCTACGATTCCGTGGTCGACTGCGGCCTGTTCGACGTCTGCCCCGTGTCCCGGCAGCAGGAGTACGCCCGGGCGCTGCATCGCGCGTGCCGTCCCGGCGCGACGGTCTTCATGCTGGAGCTGAGTGCCGAGGCGACGCGCTTCATGACGAGCCGGTTCGTCGAACTCGGCATCCCCGGCCGGGCGCTGGAAGATCTTCCCCGCCTGACGCCGGAACACCTGCGCTCGGCCTTCGCGGAAGGCTGGGAAACGCTGGCGTTCGAGGAGTCGACGATGAGCGTCTGGCTCCCCGGCACCAGGGATGAGGCGACGGTGCCGGCGCTCTACGCGGAGTTCCGCCGTCAATGAAGTCGTTGAGGACCGTCAGGAGCCATCTCAGCGGTAGCTGGCACACCCCTTCCGAACTGGGTGTGATCGTGCGCGATGCCTCGACCGGAGAACCGGCGTTCCAGGTTCCAGGGGGAGGACTCGACTCGGATGCTGCTCTGGCATACGGAAGGCGAGTCGGTGTCTCGTCCCTTCGGGACCTGGATTTTCACAGCAGGGCGGCGCTCCTCAAGGAGCTTGCCCGGGACCTGCGGGGCCATGGCGAGGAGCTGGCCTCGCTTGCGGCGATCAACGGTGTGACACCGCGGGAGACGGACCTTGAGCTGCGAGCCGGACTCGGAGCCCTGCGCAGATATGCTGACCTGGGCGTTCGTGATTTCCCCGCGGCGAACGAATGCCTTGAGGGCACCGCGGAGTACCTGGCCAGGGACGGGTCTGCGGCGGCCATGCGACTGGCGGTGACCGGTACGGGCGTGGCGGTGCAGTTCGGAGACTGGCGTTCGCCGCTGCGGTCGTTCCTTGACGGGTTCGGCGCTGCCTTTCTGGCGGGGATGCCGACGCTGCTCCAGCCCGCGGCCCATACGGCGCTGCTCATGGAGGCCGTCGTCGAAAAGGCACTCCGGTTCGGCCTTCCCGAAGGCTCGTTGCAGATCTACTGCGGGACGTCCGTCCTGACTGGAGGCCTCGGAGCCCACGACGTGGTCAGTTCGGCCGGCCCGGCCGTGAGCTCCTCCGCGGTGCTCGGCGCTGATCTGGAGCCGGGCACCGACCGCTTTCAGTGGTTGATCGGTCACCTGGTCGCCGCCATGACGGCGCGGGCAGGGCAGGCTCCATCGGCGGTGGGCCGAGTGCTCGTTCCGCTGAGTCTCGTGGAGGCCTTGGCGGAAGAGATCGCCGCGGAACTGGGCGAGGTCGTCGTCGGCGATCCGCGCGACCCAGACGTGCGGATGGGACCCCTCATGGATGTGGAACGGCGCGATCGGGCGCTGTGCGGGGCCCGCGAGTTCCTCCGGCAGGGCCGTCTCGTTCTCGGATCGCTCGAAGCGGCCGAGAAGGGGGCGTTCATGTCGCCCGTGCTCGTCCTTGCGGCAAGTCGTGGCCGGCCTGCGGTCGTCGGGCCGGTGACCGCCGTCGTCTCGTACCGTTCGCGGGACGAGCTGATCCGCGCTCTGGAGACTGGCCCGCCCTGGTTCCGGTGCGAGATCTTCACGGAGGACGAGGGTTCGGCCCGTGACCTCACGCGGGTGGCTGCGCCCTTCGCCGAAGCCGTGGTCTTCCCTCAAGCGTCGGGATCACTCCAGGAGCAGGACGACTCCGATTACCTGAAGAACATCAGGCGGCATCTCAGGACCACCACCGTCCGGGCCCGCCCGCAGACCGTCGCGCGGGCGACGGGAATCTGGATCCGCGGTGCGGACCGGGTCGTGACGGGCACCCATCCCCTCCGCCGGGGCCTGGACGAGCTGCGTCCGGGCGACTCGCTGACCGCCGGCCCCCGAAGGGTCACCCGGGAGGACATCGCCGGTTTCGCGGAGCTGACCGGTGACCACTACTACCTGCACACCGATGAGGAGGCGGCCCGGGAGAACCCGATGTTCCGCGGGATCATCGCGCATGGTTACCTGGTGGTCTCGCTGGCGGCCGGCCTGTTCGTCACGCCGGAGCCGGGCCCGGTCCTGGCGAACTACGGACTGGAGAATCTTCGCTTCCTCGCACCGGTCCGGCCGGGAGACGAGCTGACGGTGGAGATGACCGTCAAGGAGATCACGCCGCGGCCAAAGACGGCCTCTGGTGAGGTTCGCTGGGACGTTGAGGTCAAGAACCAGGACGGCGTCGCGGTGGTACGGTACGACGTCCTGACCCTGATGGCCAGGACGTCGTGAGAATCAGCTGAGGCAGAGAAGCTCGGGCTTCTCTGCCCTCTTGCGCCACTGCGCCGCGGGGTCGGCGACCAGCCGCCTGGCGTTGAGGTCGAGAAGCCCGCTCACATGGCTCACTTCGGCTGCCACCGTCCCGTCGGGAAGGCTGAGTACGTGCTCTACCCGGTAGGTCTTGCCTTCCCCCCATACCCATGTACATGAGACGTCCACAAGGTCGCCGCCTCTGAGTTCGTGGTGGTACTTGATAATGGTCTCCAGGTTGACCGGCCCCAGCCCGCTGCCGATGAGCTGCTCGACCGACACCCCGGCCGCCTGAACGCAGGCGAATCTGGAATGGTCCGCGTACTGCTGGTACACCGCTCCGTTCACATGGAGCTGCGGGTCGAGTTCGTAGCTGCGTACCTCAAGTCTGACGGTGAACGGTTCAGTTCCGATTGACTTGCTCATCTCCTGCCTCCTGTTCGCCGAGCCATTGGAGTGATCGGGGGGTGAGATACCGGCGGCCGTCCTCGCGGATCTCGAGCCAGTCGCCGCGCACCCAGCCGCCTGCCGCCTGAGGTGCGAATCCGTGCTTACGGAAAAGCACGCTCGCTTCGTTCCGGTCCAGGCCGCGGTCGTGCCATTCGGCGATGAGTGCCCGGTAACGCTCGCTCTCGGGAATCTCCTCGGGATCGGCGGAGATCGCGTCGGCGAGCTCCGCAAGCCCCTTGCTGATCTGGCGAAGCGCCGCGCTGATCCGTTCCTGCCGGCCGAACGACGGTGGAATCATGGTCATAGCTTAGCAATTGCTGGCTATCGGTTATCAATCTGCCCGCTGGAAGCGCTGTCACCGCGTCCCCCCGGGGCCGAGCATGGCGGGGCGGCGGACAAAGGTGCCGATCACGTTCTCGATGAGCCGTCTGCCCAGCGAGCCGCCAGCCGTCATGAGGGACTCAGGGTGGAACTGCACGGCGGCGAACGGCAGCGAGATGTGCTCCACCACCATCGCGATGCCGTCGTCGGTGGTCGCGCTGACCGTCAAGACGTCGGGCACGTGCCGTGCTTCGGCGTAGAGCGAGTGGTAACGGCCCACGTCAAAGGAGCCGGGCAGGCCAGCGAGCAGTGCGCTGTCCGGGTTCACCACGCTGATCCGCGAAGACCGGCCGTGAACGGGCCGGTCCAGCACGCCGAGCCGCCCGCCGAAGTGCTCGACCATGCCCTGCAGACCGAGGCAGACGCCGAAGACCGGGATCCCTAGCCCTTCCGCCAGACGCAGGGTGTCGCCGAGGCCGAAGTCGGAGGGACGGCCCGGGCCGGGAGAGAGCACCAGGAGATCGGGCCGTTCGGTTTCGATCACGGCCAGATGAGCCGGTGCCCTGAATGTCGTGACCACGGCTCCGACCTGCCGGAAGTAGTCGGCCAGGCAGTGGACGAAGGAGTCCTCGTGATCCACCATCAGCACCCGCACGGGCTCGTCCTCCCGCGTCTTGCGCTCGGGCTCACCCGTCTTTTCTCGGCGCTGCTCCTCGAGCGCGCGCAACAGGGCCATCGCCTTCAACTCGGTCTCGGCTTCTTCGAGGGAGGGGTCGGACTCATGCAGAAGGGTGGCGCCCGCCCGCACGACAGCCACGCCATCCCTGATCTGGATCGTTCGCAGGGTGAGCGTCGTGTCGAGGGTCCCGTCGAGGCCGATCCGACCCGTGGCGCCGCCGTACCAGCGTCGTGCCGTCCGTTCCTCCCGCTCGAGGAACTGGACGGCGGCGAGCTTCGGCGCGCCGGTGACGGTGACCGCCCAGAGGTGGGCGAGGAACGCGTCCAGCGCGTCACGATCGGTGCGGAGCCGGCCGACGACGTGGTCCACGGTGTGGATGAGGGTCGAATACATCTCGATGCGGCGCCGGGCTTTGATCTCGACGGTCCCGGGCAGGCACACCTTGGCCTTGTCGTTGCGGTCGACGTCGGTGCACATGGTGAGCTCGCACTCGTCCTTCCCCGAGGCGAGCAGTTCCCGCACCCGGATCGCGTCCTCCAGCGCGTCCCGGCCACGGGCGATCGTGCCCGAGATGGGGGCGGACTCCACGATCAGCTGCCGGTCCTCCTTAGCCTGGTCCCTGCGGACGCCCACGAACATCTCCGGCGAGGCGCCGACCAGGTATTCGCCGTCGCCAAGGTTCATGAGCAGGCTGTACGGCGAGGGGTTGCTCGCGCGCAGGCGGCGGAACAGCTCCGAGGGCCTTGACGTGCACCCTCGGTGGAAGGCCTGGCCGGGCACGGCCTCGAAGAGATCGCCGGACCGGAACAACCGCAGGGCTCGCTCGACCAGCTCGGCGTACTCGCCCGGCTGGTGATCACGCCCGGGATGCGCGGTGGAAGGGCGGTAAGGCTGCTCGGGAGTTTCGCGTGGGAGCCCGTCCGTGCGCGCATCGGCGAACGAGAACTCGTAGTGGTGCCGGATCGCCTCACCGCGGCGCAGGTCGAACTCGGTCAACGTGTCCGGCAGATGCAGAACCAGGGTCCGGTCCGAGGGGTCCCGCTCCTGGTGCAGTTCCAGCGGTTCCACCTGAAGGAAAAGGTCGTAACCGAAGGCGCCGTAGAGACCGAGCAGCGCGTCATCGAGTGTGTGCATCGCGGCCACTAGCGCGCGGACCACCGCGAAGACCCCTGCTTGCCGCGTGCGGTCCTCCTCAGACCGCACCTCGCGGTTACGCTTGGCCACACCGGTCACAAGGTCGCGGGTCGACTGGACCCGAGTGAGGGTCTTCGTCAGGGCCGGGTGCAGGGCCTCCAGCAGAACCCGGCCACGGGCGTTGAGCGCGCGAACCGTGACGACATCGAATCTGGCCGTCAGCTCCAGGGGAGGATCGACGTAGCCGACCGCCGTTCCGGAACCCTTGAAAGCGAGCATTCCTCGTCGGCCGTCGAGAGCCGACTCCAGTTCTCTTTGCACGGCCGCGGCGTCCGGAATTCTTTCCGAGACGCGATGCACGGCGATACCGCAGGGAAGCGGTGACAAGGTGACTCCTCGCTGAACCTTACGGGGCATCAAGCCATTAATTCAGGTGCTCGCGTGACCGTGGAACGCGGTTTGTTGCGTTTTTGGAATTCATTTCTTGCTCTCGTATGGCAGATCTTGCCCGGTCTCTCGATCGTGGCCGCAAACCGTTGACCCGTCGATCCACCTGCGGCTGGAATCTACCGGTGTCCGGTGGAGAGGGAGGCGATCGGATCATGGTCGACGGAGAAGCCGCGGTGCTCGATGAGCTTCGCGAGATCCTGGTCATTGTCATGGAGCTCGACGGCGTCCAGATCGAAATCGACGCGTCCTTCCATGAGGATCTGGAGATGGACTCGCTGCAGAAAATCGAGGTCATCACACGAGTTGAGAAATCGTTTGGTGTCACGTTCGAGCCCGAGGAGGCAGCGGAAATGAATGCTCTTGCCGACGTCATCGCATTCCTCCGGGGGACGCCGTGAACCCCACCGAGCTCCTGCTGTCGGAGCACATCGATTCCGGTTCGGGCGACACCATCGCTCTGGTCGAGCGCGATCAGGAGATCGGCTATGCCGGACTCCGTGAGGCCGCGGCGCGCTACGCGGGCATGCTCGCCGAGGCGCGCGTGCGGCCGGGAAGCAGGGCACTGGTCGTTTCCGACGACTCGATCGCCGCCGTCATAGCCGTCCTCGGACTCTGGTGGCACGGGTGCGTCCCGGTTCCGGTGAACCCGATGCTCCGCGACGCCGAGATCGCTTTCGTCGCCAAGGACAGTGCCGCGGAGTTTGTCCATCTCAACGTTTCCCCGGAGCGGAAGAAGGCGCTCCGGGCCGAACTGGGAGCCATCCCCTGCTTCGAGGACGACGCTCCCGCTCGGACGCCCGACGAACCCTTCGTCTTCCAGGACGATGACGAGGTCCTGGTGCAGTACACGTCGGGGAGCACCGGCCGCCCGCGCGGTGTCCGGCACGGCTTGTCCGGCGTGAAGGCCGTGCTCAACGGCTTCGGCCAGGTGCTCAAGCTCACCCCGGACGACATCGTGCTGTCCACGGCGAAGCTCTCCTTCGGTTACGGCTTCGGCAACTCACTCCTGTTCCCGCTCGCGGCCGGCGCCCGTTCGGTGCTCCTTCCCGGACCCGTGGACCCCTTCGCGGTCGCGGCTGCGTTGCACCGTCACCGCCCCACGGTCCTCTGCTCGGTGCCCCGGGTCTACGCGAGCCTGCTCGACCTCAAGAGCAGGGACAGCAAGGTCGATGTGGCGTCGGTCCGGCTGGCGGTCTCCGCCGGCGAGCACTTGCCCGTCGACCTCGCCAAGCGTCTGGCTCAGACCTTCGGCTTCCCGCTCGTCAACGGCCTGGGCGCGACCGAGGTGCTGCACATCGTGATGGCGACTGCGCCCGATGACGCGCCCAAGGGCTCGACAGGGCTGCCGGTTCCCGGCGTTCAGGTGAGTGTCCGGGATGAGCGGGGCAAGCTGCTTCCCGACGGATTCAAGGGCCGCCTGCACGTCTCCACGGCCTCGGCGGCGCTCGGCTACATCGACCGTCCCGACGCCGCCACACGGACATTCGCCGACGGCGGCGTCTACACGGGCGACCTCGTCTACAGCGACGGCGACGGGGAGATCCGTCATGTCTGTCGCGCCGACGACGTGCTCAACCTCGGCGGCTTCAAGGTCGCCCCGCTGGAGATCGAGTCAGTGCTGCGCGACGTCCCCGGCGTGGCGGACTGCGCGGTCGTGGCGGACCGGGACCAGGCGGGCCTTGAGCAGGCCGTGGCGCACGTCGTCGCCGAGCATGGTGCGGAGCACGACGCCGTGCGCCGCGCGATCCGCGCGGCCTTCAAGGAACGCCTCACCCCGTACAAGCGGCCTTCCCGGATCGAGATCCACGAAGTGCTTCCGACGACGTCGACCGGCAAGCTGGCCCGGTTCCGGCTGCGTGAGCCGGGAGCACCGTCGTGAGCTGGGACATCGTGGGGATGAGCGCGATCGCGTGCCTCGGCGAGACGCCCGTCGACGTCTATCGGGCGCTGTGTGCGGGACAGACCGGGGTGGCGCCGCTGCGGACCTTCGACGCGTCGAAGTACCGGGTGCGGAACGCATATGAGATCGACGATCGGCCGATCCCCGGTCAGGACGAGCCTTTCCGTGCCACTCGCTGGCTGTGCCGGGTCGTCGACGAGGCCCTGCGTGATGCCGGCCTGCGGGACGAGGCCGAGAACCTTCCGGTTCTGGTGGGCACGACGCTGCGTGAGCTGAGATCCGGCGAGCTCTGGTGGCGCGACGGCCTGACGCTGGCCCCGGCCGACCTTCACTTCGCCAGGGCCCTGCGGGACACGATCGGCACCCGGGATACGCAGACGATCGCCAGCGCCTGCGCGGCCTCCCTCTACGCCCTGGGCATGGGTACCGACCTGATCGGGCTGGGGACAGCCGACGCGGTCGTGGTCGCGGGTACCGATTCGATCACCGAGAGCTCGTTCGGGGCGCTCGACCGAGTCCAGAATCCGGCACCAGCCTCGATCCGGCCCTTCGACCGCGATCGAAAGGGAATGATCATGGGAGAAGGGGCCGTCGCGGTCGTCCTGCGCAAGAGCGGGATGCACCCCGGGCCCGTCCACGCCACCGTGCGCGGCGTCAGCATGAACTGCGACGCCTCGCACCCGACGGTTCCCGACCCGGCTTCGGTCGCCCGCGCCATCCGCGACGCGCAGGAGCGGGCCGAGGTGAAGGCGCGCGATGTGGATTTCGTCATCGTGCACGGCAGCGGGACCGGGCACAACGACGTGGCGGAGGCACAAGCCCTGCACGAGGTGTTCGATGACGCCCCGCCCGGGCCGCTCGTTACCTCGATCAAGTCCGGAGCGGGGCACACCTGCGGCGGATCCGGGCTCCTGAGCCTGGTCATGGCCGTGCTCGCGCTCCGGAACGGTGCGGTGCCCCCGATCCGCGACCTCAACACCCCCATCCCTGAGTCTCAAGGCCTGTCCCTGGTCGGCCCGGAGCCGGCGGTCGGCTCGTTCTCCGTGGCGCAGATCAACGCGATCGGGCTTGGAGGCATCAACGCCGTGGCCATCGTAGGGGCGGCATGAACGCGCGGACTGCTGTGATCACCGGGGTCGGCTGGGCCGTCGCGGGGCTGAGCGGCGGTGCCGATCTGCTCGAACCGGATACGCGAAGCGCTCCGGGGTTCGCTCCGGACACCGCACTGGTGGGTCGCGGGCTTCGGCACAAGGACCGGGCATCGAAGCTGGCGCTCAAAGCGGCTCAGCTCGGTCTGAAGGACGCCGGCCTGCTGGGAGCCGATCTGGCGGACGCGGCCGTGATCGTCAGCAGCAACCTGGGGAACCTCGACACCGTGTGCGACTTCCTCGACATCATCGCCGAGGAGACCGTCACCGGGATCAGCCCGATGCGCGTCCCGCACATGTCGAGCAACGTCACCGCGTGCTGGGTGGCGCTCGAACACGGGATCAGGGGACCGAACATCACGCTGTGCAACGGGGCGACCAGCGGCCTTGACGCGGCCTCCTGGGCCCGGAACATGATCATGGCGGGACGGTCGGACATCGTCGTGGTCATCGGGGTCGAACCCGACACTCCGCCGGTCGCGAGGTTCCACCGTGAGCAGGGCGCTTGGGCGTGGCTGGACGGCGCGGTCGCGCTAGTCGTGGAGGCGTCCGGGCATGCCGGCGACCGCGGTGCGACTCCTCTGGCCGAGATCAGCGGTTATGGCCGCGCGGCCGAGACCGGGGAAGCGGTGCGGCTGGCTCTGGGAGGTGAGCGGCCGGAAATCGTGCTCGGCCTTGGCGAGACGGGCCTCGACTGCCCGTCCCTCGATCTGACCGGCCGGCTCGGCCGCTGTTCCGGTGCGCTCGGCGTGCTCCAGTGCGCCGTCGGAGCCGAGCGAGTCGTCCGGACGGGCGGCGGTGCCGTCCTGGCTGTCGCGGGCGGCGCGGACTCCGAAGGGGACGACCCGGACATGGTCGCGGCCGTCCTTCTGGCGCGTGCCCATGAGACGAAGGGAATCTCGAGATGATGACGGCAGAAGATCGCAGGGTCGTGGTGACCGGGCTCGGCGCCGTCTCCTGCCTCGGTGGAAACGCGACCGAGTACTGGAACGGGCTGCTCGCGGGCGGCATGGAGCCCCGGGAGGTACCGCTGCCGCACCTCAACATGAGGGCGACCAAGATGTACCTGACAGCCGAAAACGATATTCCGGCCGGACCAAGCACCTTCGGTGCGATCCGACTCGGCGCCGGGCCGAGGATGGCGATCGCCGCCGCTCATGAGGCCCTCGCGGACGCCGGCCTCAACCGTGAACAATGTCGCGACCTCCCGGTGGTGATGGGGGTCGAAATGGGCAACGCGGACATGCATGAGGGGCGGCGCGGCAACGAAGGCGCAGAGCCGGGGGAATGGACACCGCTGACCATCACGGCTTCCGCGGTCGGCGCGGCGATCGGCTCCAGGGCCGCCAACACCAGTGTGGGCAACGCCTGTTCCGCGGGTGGCTACGCTTTGACGATCGCCATGGACATGATCAGGTCGGGCGAGGCCGAGCAGGTGCTCGTTGGCGGCGGCGAGGGCGTCACCCGGGTGGGCATGGGCGGATTCGACCGGCTGGGCGCCGCGGATCCCGTCCGCTGCAGGCCGTTCGACCGTGACCGTGCGGGCACCATGTTCGGAGACGGTGCCGCGATGGTCGTGGTCGAATCGGCCGGCCATGCGAATCGCCGCGGGGCCCGGGCGTACGCCGAACTCGCCGGCGCCGCCTGGAGCTGCGATGCCCATCACCCGACCGCTCCCGACCCGGAAGGCCGCCAGGTCGTGCGGGCCATGACCGAGGCGCTCGAGGAAGCCGGGATCTCGCCGGACGGGATCGGATGTGTGCTCCCGCACGGAACCGGCACCCCGCTCAACGACGTCGTGGAGAGCCGCGCCCTGCGTCAGGTGTTCGGCGACCGCACGGACCGCCTTCCGCTGCTCTCCCTGAAAGGGATGATCGGGCATACGGCGGGCGCGGCCGGGGCGTTCGGCTGCCTCACCGCCGCCCTGGTGCTCAGGCACGGCAAGGTGCCGGCGAACAGGCCGATAAACCAGGACCCCGAGTGCCGGGTCTGGCTGCCGCAGGAGCAGCCCGTACCGATGGACGGCACCGCGGTGCTCGTCAACACGTATGCCTTCGGTGGCAACAACACCTCGTTCGTCCTCTCAGCTGGGGGAGTGGAATTTTGAACCACAGACTGGCGGTCACCGGCCTGGGTGTCATCGCGCCCGGCGTGACGGGACCCGGAGACGCGCTCCGGCCAGCCTCACCACCGGAAGAGGACTGGTTCCAGCTCACGACCGCACTCCCGGGACGGGGCTACAAACGGCTCCCCTCCGGAAGCAAGTACCTGCTGGCGGCCGCTCGCGCCGCGCTCGCGGACGCCAGGGGCTACGTCGAAAGCGTGGAGCCCGAGCTCCGGGGCGCCGTCGTAGGCACCAACAACGCGAATGCGGCCCTCCTGGACGAGATGGATCGGACGATCATCGACGAGGGCGCGGCCGCCCTCTCGCCGACGACCGCGCCGTTCATGGCGATGAGCCTGTTCTCCAGCCGGATGTCGCCGGAGCACGGGCTCAACGGCTTCAACCTGACCGCGAATTCCCCCGGCAGCGCGGGTATCGAGTCCCTTCAGATCGCGGCGCGCGCCTTGGCCGCGGGCCGGGCATCGGTCCTGCTGGTGGGGGCGGTCGAGGAGGCACCCCCCGCCGAGCAGTTCGACGGTGCGGCGGATGTCGGTGCCGCCGTGCTGGTGTGCGAGGGGACCGAGACCGCAGTCGCTCGTGGAGCGCGAATCTACGGTCTGTGCGAGGTACGCACGGCCTTTCTCGACCCGTCGGGGCCTGACACCGGGGACGTGCTGGACCGCCTCTGGGGCGATACCCCCTCCTGGCACGTCGATGCGGTGATTGATGACTCACCGGTCGGGACGGCCGTCCGCGCCTGGTTGTCCGCTCGCTTTCCGGATCCGGCGTTCACCATGGTCCCGACCTCGACCGACGCGGGCTGCCTTGCTCCTGTCCGGCGTGTGGTCGGACGGCTTGCGGGCGGTCCGGAGCGCATCACCGGCCAGGCCGTCCTCGCCGCTTCGGCTCACGGGAACCTCGCGCTGGCCGTACTTCACCCAATCCCCGACCCCACGAACCCCACGAACCCCACGAACCCCACGGATCGGAGCTGACCGATGCTCGTCCCCCTCAAGGGAGCCTGGGCCCTGATCTTCGGTGTCTCCAGCGGCATGGGCAAAGCCGTGGCCCTCGCCCTCGCCGATGAAGGCTGCAACGTGATCGGCGTCCATTTCGACCTTTCCGCCGGCCAGGCCCAGGCCAGCGCACTCGCTGCGGAGCTGCGCTCGCGGGGGGTCGAGGCGCGTTTCCTCAACCGGAACCTGGTCTCCGCCGAGGCACGTTCGGAGGTCCTCGAGCTGATCCGGGAAGTGACCGGCGACTCCGGAATCCGGGTACTGCTGCATTCAGTCGCCTTCGGCACGCTGCTGCCCTTCTTCCCGGACACCGACGGCGGAGGCAAGTACGTCACGCTCAAGCAGCTGACCATGACCGTCGACGTCATGGCTCACAGCCTCGTCTACTGGACCCAGGACCTGATCGCCGCCGGGCTGCTCGGACCGGGAGCGAAGATCTTCGGAATGACGAGCTCTGGTGGCACCCGGGTGCTGCCCAACTATGGAGCGGTCTCCGCGGCCAAGGCCGCGTTGGAGGCCCACTGCCGCCAGCTGGCCGTCGAGCTGGCCCCCAAGGGCATCGCGGTCAACGCAATCCGTGCGGGTACCACGATCACTCCAGCGCTGCAGAAGATTCCGGGAAGCGACGGCGTCATCGAGCGGTGCCAGGAGCTCAACCCGCACGGGCGGCTGACTCGTGTCGAGGACGTGGCCGAGGCGATCGTCCAGCTCTCCATGTCCGACTCCTCGTGGATCACCGGAAACGTCATCGGTGTCGACGGGGGCGAAGCGCTCGTCGCCTGACCGACCCACCACCATCGAAAGGATCTATCCCGAATGTCGAACAACCAGACTGTCGCCCTCGATCGCGAGGAACTGCGCGCCTTCATCGCCGACGAGCTCGAGCTTCCCACGGAATCGATCACGGACGACGCCCAGTTCGCCTCGGAGCTCGGCGTCGACTCGCTGGCCGCCATGGAGATCATCGTCCAGCTCGAGAAGAAGTACCGCGTGAAGATGAGCGAGAAGGAGCTTCCGGAGATCACCGACCTCAACAGCATCTACAACCTGATCTCGAACAAGCTCCAGGCGGCCTGAGGATGGCGGGCACCGATCGGCCGGTCGCCGTGGTCACCGGCGGTTCGCGGGGGATCGGGCGCGCCGTCGTGGCGCGCCTGGCCGCCGACGGATTCGATGTGGCCTTTTGCTACCGGTCCAGGCCTGATGCCGCCGAGGAGGCCGCTGCCGAGGCCGAGAATGCCGGCGCCCGGGTGTTCATGCAGAAGGCGGATGTCTCCGCGCCGGGTGAGGCCCGCGCGCTGGTCGAGGAGGCCGAGTCCGAGCTCGGCCCCCTGGCCGCCGTGGTCGCCTGCGCGGGCATCGTTCGGGATCGTCCGCTGGTCCGCATGACCGAGCTCGAATGGGACGAGGTCATACGGACCAATCTGGACGGCACCTTTCACCTGTGCCGGGCGGCCGCGATGTCGTTGATGCGGCACGGCAGCGGAAGTGTCGTCACCATGTCCTCGGTCGCAGGGGTGTACGGCCATGCGACACAGACGAACTACGCGGCGTCCAAGGCAGGGGTCATCGGCTTCACCAAGTCGCTCGCCCGCGAGATCGGACGATTCGGAGCCCGCGCCAACGTGGTGTCGCCAGGCCTCATCACCACGGACATGACCGCGGACGTGGCCGAGGCGGCGCGCAAGGAGCTCGTCAAGAAGATCCCGCTGCGCCGCCCCGGCACCCCTGAGGAGGTCGCCGACCTGGTGTCATTCCTCGTCTCCGACCGCGCCCGGTACATCACCGGCCAGGTGCTGGGCGTCGACGGCGGGCTGGTGATCTGATGATGTCGATCCTGCAGCGCGTCGGGGCGCTGATCATGGCTCCGCTGGCCGCGGCCAAGCTGTCGTATCTCGTCAACCATCCGCCGAGGCCGGGGGCACCCCGGAACCCGGAGAACTCCGGGCTCACCCCCGTCGAACTGAAGATTCCGGTCCCCGGGAGTAGCGGCCGCATCCACGGCTGGCTGTTCCCCGGGGACTCCGGGCGTGTGGTCGCCGTCGGGCACTCCATCGGTGCGGAGAAGTCCCGGAGTCTGCCGTATGCGAAGTTCCTCGCCGAGGCCGGCTACACCGTGCTGCTCTTCGACTTCCGCAACCACGGCCAGAGCTTCGACGACGGCGCCTTTTCGGGTTACAGCAGGCGTTTCGCGGACGACCTGACCGCGGTCGTCAAGCATGTGCGCGCGATGCCCGGCTACGCGGATTCACGGTGGGCCCTCTACGGGCTGTCCATGTCCTCGTTCGCCGCCGTCCACGTCCTCTCAAGACTGGACTGCATTGAGGCGGTGGTCTGCGACAGCGGACCCACGGCGGATCCCGGAGCGGCGGTCGACAACCTCATGCGCATCGGGCTGCTGCCGGTTCCCGAGGCGATGCGGAAGGGCCCCGCACGGGCGGTTCTCGAAACGGTCTTCAGGCCGCTCACCGCGCTCAGCATGAGCACCCCCAAGCCCTGGCCTCCGGTGGCGGACCGGCCCGAATACGACGTTCCCATGTTGTTCATCGTCGGGGACGCCGACACCGTGGTCGACCCGGATGACGTACGGGCGCTGGCCGAGCCGTTCCCGCGATCGGAACTGGTCCTGGTGGCTGGGGCAGGACACCTGCGCGCGATGAGCACGGACCGGGCGGCCTACCAGGGCAGGGTCCTGGAGTTCCTGGCCAAGGCGCTCGGCGAACCCGGATCGGAGTCCTAATGCGACTGGGACTCAACCTGCGCTACCTGGGCATCCGCGGCCGCCCCGGTCACGAGCGGCTTCCGCGGCTGGCCCTAGAGGCGGAGCGGCTGGGCTATTCGGTGATCTGGGCGGCTGAACAGACGGGGTCGGACGCACCGTCCCTGCTCTCCTGGCTCGCTGCTCAAACCTCGACGATCGAGTTGGGGACGGCCGCGATGCAGATTCCGGGCCGGACGCCGGCCATGACCGCGATGACCGCCTGCACCGTCGACGCGGTCTCCGGCGGCCGATTCCGGCTGGGCTTGGGCGTCTCAGGGCCACAGGTCGCCGAAGGCTGGCACGGCTCGCCGTTCGACGGCCCGCTGATCCGCACCCGCGAGTATGTGGAGATCGTGCGGGCCGCTCTCCGCTCGAGCCGGGAACCGCTCGCGTACGAGGGTAGCCACTACCGGTTGCCCCTTCCGGACGGCCCGGGGAAGTCGCTGAAGCTGGGGATGCGTCCGCTCCGCGAGCGGATACCCGTGTATCTCGCCTCTGTCGGCCCGCGCAATCTGGAGCTGGCCGGTGAGATCGCCGACGGATGGCTCTCCGTCTTCTTCGAGCCGGAGTCTTCCGCCGAGTCCCTGGACCGGATCAGGGCGGGCCGCGGTGGAGACCTCGACGGATTCGACGTGGCGGTGAGTCTTCCCGCGGTGGTCGGCGCCGATTTCGCCGAGTGCCTCGAACCCGCCCGCGCGTATACAGCCCACTACCTGGGCGGCATGGGCAGCCGGGAGCAGAACTTCTACAACCGGCTGGCCCGTCGCATGGGCTATGAAGCGGCGGCTGAAGAGGTCCAGCAGCACTACCTGGACGGGCGGCTCCGGTCGGCGGTCGCGGCCGTACCTGACCGGCTGGTCGACCGCACGTCACTGATCGGCCCCATCGAGCGCATCGCGGACCGGATGCATGCCTATCACGAAGCCGGGGTGACGACGCTGTCGGTCATCCTCTTCACCCGTGACACCGAGGCCGGCATCGAGACACTCCGCTCCGTCGCGGCCGCGTTCGACAAGTCGGGCCTCGGAACCATGAGGAGCTGATCGTGTACGACGTCATAGTGGTGGGTGCCCGATGTGCCGGCGCTCCGACCGCGATGCTCTTCGCCCGGGCCGGATACCGGGTCCTGCTGCTCGAGCGCGCCCGGTTCCCGCTCGACACGCTGTCCACGCTCTACATTCACCAGCCGGGGATCGCCCTGCTCGACCGCTGGGGGATCCTGCCCAAGGTGGTCGCGACCGGATGTCCTCCGATCACTTCGGCGGTGCACCAGGTGGGTGAGGTGCGGATCGAGGGCTGCGCCGCGCCCGTGGACGGCATCAGCGCCGCGTACGCGCCGCGTCGGTTCCTGCTCGACGCACTGCTCACGGACGCGGCGGTAGCGGCCGGAGCCGAGTTCCGGGAGGGATGCGGAGTTACGGACATCGTCGTCGAGGACGGCCGCGTGGTCGGTGTCCGGTGCGGGACGTCCCGGACCATGGAACGAGCAAGGTTGGTCGTCGGTGCGGACGGTATGCGATCCACGGTAGCCGGTCTGGTCGATGCCCCGACCGTTCTCGAGCATCCGACGATGACGTGCGTCTATTACAGCTTCTGGGAAGGCGTGCCGGCTGGATTCGAGGCGTACGGTGCCGCGAACCGCTGGGTCGGCTGCGCGCCGACCAACGACCGGCTCACCCTCGTCGGATCGTACTTCCCCCAGGCGGAGTTCGCTCAGGTCAAGGCCCGCGCCATATACGCCTACCTGGAAAGCATCGCCTCCACCGCGCCCGAGCTGCACGAGCGGCTCAGGGACGGTCGGCAGGTCGACCGGATCTATGGAACCGGAGCCCAGCTGAACTTCTTCCGCCAGCCGACAGGCAAGGGCTGGGTCCTCGTGGGCGACGCGGCCCACCACAAGGACTCGATCAGCGCGGACGGCATCGCCGACGCGTTCCGGCAGGCCCAGTTGCTCGCGGACTGCGTCGGCGAAGACCTCCAGGACGAGCCCGCACTGGACGTCGCGCTCGAGAGATACGGGCACGCACAGAGCGAGCTGCTCATGCCCCGTTTCAGGACCACGATGAACATCGCGCGCCTCCGAGCCGACCGCCGGCTCGGCGCGCTGTCCGCGATCGCCGCCGATCCGGTGCAGACCGAGCGCTTCTTCTCAGCTCTGGCAGGACTGGACCGCGGCCGGGGATTGGCGGAACACAGCGAGAAGGAGCCCGTGAGATGACCGACCACACGTTCGGAATCGCCTTTCCAGGACAGGGAGTGAAGCGCGAGGCCCTGGTGGCCGGGCTGAACGCCCACCGCGCCCACCCCCTGGTCTCGCGGCTCTTCGCGACGTTCGGAGCCCTCGAGACAGACGACCTGGACCTTGATGACACGGCCGTCACCCAACCGACCACCTTCGCGCTGGGCATCGCGGCGGTGGAAACCTTCATCGGATCCGTCCCTGACGTTCCTCTCGTCCTCGGACACAGCCTCGGCGAGCTCACCGCAGCGGTCTGTTCCGGCGCGCTCGACGTCGAGAGCGGATTCCAGCTCGCGCTCAAACGGGGAAGACTGTGTAGGGACCAGAACTCCCAGCGCCCCGGAGCCATGGTGGCCGTCGTCGGGACGGAGCTCGACGACGTGGAGTGGCTGCGCCGCCGCGCGCTCGCGGAGGAGACAGGGATCCTCGAGATCGCGGGCATCAACAGCCGGCGCCAGGCCGTGCTGTCGGGTGATGCGGTGCTGGTGGCGAAAGCGGTCAAGCTGGCCGATGACGATTGCCTTCGGACGGAAATGCTCCCCATTTCCGGCGCCTTCCACAGCCCTCTCATGCTCAACGCCATCCCGGAATGGCGCAGGGCTGTGGAGTCGGCCGAGTTCAGGCAGGCGAGGACGCCGTTCATCTCGTCGATCGATGCCCGAGTCCATACGGACCCCGACGAGATCCGGGAAATGCTCGTCAGGGCTCTCCTAATGCCTGTGCGCTGGCGGGACTCAGTACGGAAGGCTGCGGAAACGGGCGTCCCCGGCCTGCTCGACGCCGGGCCAGGGGACACCTTGCTCAAACTGGCCAGGCGTGATCGGATCCTGACCTTCGACGAGCTGGCTGGCTCACCGTTGGCGGGCACGGTGTGAGAACTCGCTGCTGACAGAGGAGACGACCTGGGACAGGGGGCGTTCAAACCCGAGGAGAAATGCCGACTCGTAGCTGGCGTCCCCGAGGTCGCGTCTGCAGGCCGTCTCCGCCTGCTCGCGAATCTCCCGCCAGACCGGTGAACCGAACCATGGTTCGCCAAGAGCGTTCCAGCACTGCTGCGCGCCGCCGAGCGCCAGCGCCGCGCACTGCGGGTGACCCATGTCGACGAGGATCCTCGCCAGGTGGTCGAAGACCATGGCGAGCCCGACCATGTCGAGGAAATCAAACTTGATGTACAGCGCCTCCTGCGCGTGCTCCAGCGCCTGCTCCATCCGTCCCTCTTCGAACTCCGCGCAGGACAGGACGTACAGGCCGTAGGAGAGGACCGATTGTTCACGGGAGGCCGCACACTCCCGCAGAGAGGCCTGGCACAGCTCGACCGCAACCCACGGATCCCCTTTGAGCATGCACGACATCGCCAGATGGATGTTGGCGATGACCGCCATGCTCTTGGCTCCGCCGAGGGAACGGTACCTCTCGACGACCTCCTGAAGCAGTTCCGTCGAGCTGTCCAGATCTCCGGTGATCAGAGCGCCCGTGCCGCAGATGTGGATCGCGTAGGTCAGAGAGTCTTCGTCGCCGAGTTCGATGGCTAGCGCCATGGCCTCGTCGAGTCTCGTCTGCGCGCGGCTGTCATCGCCCTGGAGGTAGTCGACTCTGGCGGCCACCCAGAGCGCCTTGGTCCTGCTCTTGGTCGGGGCCGTCCCGGAGGCGAGCGCGAGTCCGAGCCAGTACTGTCCCTCGGAGAGGAAGTCGCAACCAACCCAGAAGTGGTGGAGCGCGGCGGTGAGGCGCAGGCCGGTGTTGCTCTCGCCCGGGCTCGTCAGGCAGAAATCGAAGGCGGTCCTGAGATTGGCCCGCTCGAGCCGCAACCGGTCGAGCCATTCCAGCTGATCCGGGCCGAACCAAGCCGCATCGCTGTCCTCGGCCAAGGCCAGGTAGTAGTCACGATGCCTGGCCAGGTACAGATCGGCCTCGCCGGACTCTCTGAGCCGCGAGCGTCCGTATTCGCTGAGGCTGTCGAGCATGCGGAAACGCACCCCGCGGGGATGCTCCTCCCTGGTGAGCACGGATTTCTCCACCAGGCCGGCCAGGGCCGCCATGAACCTGCCATGACCAAACTCGTCGTCGGCGCACACGCGTTCGGCAGCGGACAGGTCGAACGAGCCGCGGAAGACGGAGAGCCTCGCCCAGAGCTCCTGCTCTGAGCTCGAGCACAGCTCGAAGCTCCAGTCGATGGTGGCCCGCAACGTTAGGTGCCGTTTCGGTGTGATCCTGTGGCCGGAGGCGAGTACCTGGAAACGGTCGTCCAGCCGTTGGAGCAGCTCCTGGAGCGACAGCACCCTGAGCTGCACGGCGGCGAGCTCAATGGCCAGCGGGATGCCTTCGACTCGCCGGCAGATCCGGGATGCGAGGTCGATGTCTGCCTCATGGACCAGCTCGAATCCGGAGACCATCGCTTCGGCGCGATCCCGGAAGAGGGTGACGGCCAGGTCCTCGCCGCCGGTCGCGTCCGGTGTGGGCAGGGGCGGCACGGTGAAGATGCACTCGCCGTGCAGGGTCAGAGCCTGTCGGCTGGTCACGAGAACGCGAAGCTGAGGCAGGCTGCGCAGGAGGGCGTCGACGGCTTCCGCGCAGGCGTCCAGTAGCCCTTCGCAGTTGTCGAAGAGGAGCAGGGCCTTGGCGCCGCGCAGCCTCCCGATGAGCCTTCCCAGCAAAGTGCGAGGGGTACGGTCCTGGATCTCGAGCACTTCGCTCAGGTGGTGAAGGATCAGTTCCGGCTGCTCGAGGACACCGAAGTCCACATACCAGATCCCGTCCGGGAACCGTCCGCGCAGGTTCTCCCCGAGCTGCATGGCGAGCCGGCTCTTGCCCACACCGCCCACGCCGGTGAGCGTGAGGAGCCGTGCCTTGTCCAGCAGTTCGGCCAGTTCGGTGAGCTCCTTTTCCCGTCCCACGAAGCTGGTCGGTGCAGCCGGCAGGACGCTGCCGGCATGCGGCTCTCTGGTACTTGCCGTGATTGCAGGCCCCTGGACGGCAGGGAGGTTCCTCAGGGTGGGTTCTCCCACCAGGATCGCGGACTGTAGCCGCTGGAGTTCATGCCCCGGTTCGATGCCGAGCTCGATCCTGAGGATCGAGCGGGCCCGCTGGTAGGCGGCCAGCGCATCGGCTCTCCGACCGGCTTGGCTGTAGCAGATCATCATGATCTCCCACAGCTTTTCCCGGAAGGGGTACTGGGTGATCAACTGTTCCAGCTCGCTGATGACGGCTTCGTGCTCTCCCAGGAGTTGAAGTGCCTGGAACTTGCTCTCGAGGGCGTTCAGATGGAGTTCTGTCAGCCGGGCCACCTCGGACTGCGACCAACTGCTCGGCCGGCAGTCCATAAGAGCGTCGCCTCTCCAAAGTTGCAGCCCGGCTCTCGCAGCGGCGACCGCACTGCGGGCGTCTCCCATGGAGAGCGACTCCCGCCCGGCCCGCGCGGCGTCCTCCAGCATCCGTGCGTCCACGTCGATGTCGGCCGAGATGGTGTATGCGACCCCGTCGGCCACGATGAGCCCGGAGAGGCCCGACGCATCTAGCTGCCTCCGGAGCCGAGTCAGGTGGCTGCGCAACGTGCTCAGAGCCGTCCGCGGAGGCGTGTCGTCCCAGAGGGCGCTGATCAGTGCCTCTCTGGACACACATTCGTCCGGTCTGGAGGCCAGCCTCGCGAGGAGGGTACGAGGAACGCTCCCCTGGAGTCCAACAGGCCCCCGAGGTCCCACTGCCTCCATCGGTCCGAGGAGCCGCAGCGTGAGAATCTTTGCCATGATGATCCAATCCAGACTGAAGTCCTCCTGCTTGCGCCAGCAAATTCAGCCTTCAGAAGCGCCCCCGGATTGACGAGTAATTAACGATTTACTCTAGAAGATCACTCTAGAGCATCATGAAGGGATGGAGGTTGCCGGCAAGTAAACAGTCCGATTTTGTTGTCACCTTCCTGAATATTGCTGTATTCTTCTAGGCTGCGTGTGGTTCTGGTGTTCTCGCCGGGTCGGCGAGGGCGAACGGCGGTGGGGATGATGGAGGCTCCACTCAACTCAGCGCGGTTCAAGGGGCCAGGTCATCCGTGGCTTGTGCTTGTTCGATCAACCAGGCGATGCCTGGGAGGAGTCGCGTGAGTGAGCCTTTTTCATCCCAAGGGCTTTCACCGCGTCCCCATTTAAGGGGCTGAGACGTGACATTTAAAGGGTCCGAACAGTGCCGAACAGTGCCGAACAGCGGAACAGTGCCGAACAGCGGACCAACCTTGACACGCAGATCACCGGCTGGTGCCAGGTCATCGGACACGATCTGCAAGCAGGAAAGCTCCCAACAGAAGGGTGTTGACTAAGATCAACCCCTGCATTCGGCGGCTTCGGCGACGCTCCGTCGTGTCGCGCCCGCCACCCTCCTCGGCCACGGCGGCCCGTCAGTGCGATCCTTGCTCTTCAGGCCCATGAAGCGGGATGAAAAAGGTTCACCGGTTGACACGGCAATCTTCCGCGGTCCGAATCGATCGACCAGCACGCCGGACACCGGCGCGATCATACAGCCCACCACATAGGCAAAGCTGGAGAACCCTGCCTGCGTGTTGTTTGCGGTGCTCGCAATCCATATGGCCAGGGCTGGCCACAGTATGCCGTCGCCGAGACGTGACAGGAAACTTCCCGCGAAGTAGATAACGACGTCGCGATTCTTGAGAACACGAAGCATGTCTAATTTCCTTGAGCCTTCTGGCGGCGTCGAGACTCGCGAGATAGGAGCCGAGGTGGTGGGTCTGCAGCCTTTTTGATCTGGTCTCGAGTAGTGGGCAACCGGTGGGGTGGCGTTTGCTAGCTCGCGATCTTCGTCGTGTCGAGCTTGAGCGTTTTTCATCCGACTTCGCGGGCCTGAAGAACGAGGATCGCTTTGACGAGTTGACCTGCACGGAGTGGGCGGCAGCGTAGTTTCCGCAGGACGCGCCACGTTTTCACCACGGCATTCGCTCGTTCTCCTGGGCCGCGGAGCGTGGCGTGCGCGGCGTTGGCGCTCTTCTGGGACTGCGGCCTGTTGCGGCCCTTGCCGGGCACCAGTACACGCCGGCCTGCACCGGCGTACCCCTTTATCGGCAGGTGTGAGCAGTCCGCAGGCGTGCAGTCGGCGGATGATGCCCCAGATGCGAGCCGCCTTGAGGCTGACCATTCACAGCGCCGTGACCACCCGGAAAGCCGCACTTACCGCACACCGGGGGTCCGGGGGCGCGGCCCCCGGTGGAACACAGACCGGAGCGGAGGACACGCGCGAAGCACGTGAGAACCGCGAAGGCCCACAGAATGTGAAGGCCCGAACATCTTGGATCGGCTCAGGTGTTTCCGAGGGCCAGGTCGGCGCGGCGGAGGGCCGCGGCCATCGTCTTGATCGTGGCGGGCTCGTCCATCACACCGCCGCCCGCCTCGCGCTGCTCCTCCCAGGCGCGCACCCGCTGGGAGTACTCCTGATAGCGGGACAGGTGGAAGTGATAGACCGCGATGTAACGGCTGACCAGGTGTGAAGGGTGCATGTCCCACCCCTGGTAGAACCCGTGCCTCAGGGAGTGCCGGACCATCTCCAGATGGCGCCACCACAGGTTTCGCACGGCGTACTTGTCGTCGGAGGCGGGAGAGGCGGCCAGCGAGCCGTCCGACAGCTCCACCCCGGTCCCGGCGAACACCGTCTGCATGACGTGCCGGGCATGGTCGCAGACGGGGTGGTCCAGCCGCTGCTCGTGCGGTGGCAGGGAGCAGCTCGCCGTGTAGTCGAAGACGCCGAAGTGCGCCGCGGCCAGCCGGCCTCGGAGCGAGGCGACCAGGTCGGCGTCGAGGAACCGCACCGTCTGGGGGGCCTCCACCTGGAGCTCGAACCGGAGCGTTCCCTCGCCGAGACCGAGCGCCTTTTCGAGCGCCTCCAGGCAGTCGGCGAACTGGCCGAGATAGGCCTTCATCAAAACCTTGGGAAAGGTGACGACGAACCCTCCGGGAAGATGCCCGGCCCGCTCGATCACCCCGGTCAGGAATCCGTCCAGCGTCCTGATGCTCCGCGCCGGGTCGCCGTCGGCGAACGACTTCACCCGCAGCCCCCACCGGCGGGGGAGCGTCCCGTTCGCGTGGAGGGCCGCGACCGCCTCGGCGGCCTGGGCGACGTGGCCGTCCTCCTCACCGGGGCGCAGGCCGTACCCGTCCTCGAAGTCCACGCGCAGGTCCTCGATCGGCTCCTCGGTGAGTTTCGCGGTGACCTTCTCGTGCACGATCTTCGCCGTCTGCTCGTGCATCTCGAAAAGCCTGGCCATGTCCTTTCTCGGCAGGTGCCGCCTGAACAGGTCCAGGGCCGCCTCTCCCCACGTCGTCACCGTCCGGGCGTCGAACCGGTCGGCCGGTACGTAGACGGTGTGCACCGGCTGCCACCGTACGGCCGCGGCGGGGTATCTCGCCGTCTGCTCCAGATGGGCCTGCTCGAAGCCGGGGATGAGGGCCAGCGGATCGGCGAGCGTGACGCGCATGGTGGTGCTCCTCGTGAACGGGCCGCGACACGTCGCACCTTAACGGCTGGCCGTGCCCGGCCACCGCGTCGGCGATGCCACAATCCGGTGCCTCGGTATGGCTGACAGTGCCGTGGTGCGGGCGGCGTCACCGGCCGGCGGCGGTGCGCATGGCGGCGAGACCCAGGAGCTTGACGCGTTCGCCGCGGCCAAGGCTCCGGGCCAGGGCGGCCTCGGCCGCCTCGATGGACAGCCACTGCCGGTAGGTGACGGGGGAGACGCCCCGGGCCGCGAGGACGTCGTCCAGGTTCGCGTGCCGTACCGGCTCACGACCGGCGAGGTCGGCGAGGAGGGTGCGGACCGTCTCGGCGGCGTCGGACTTGTTGGTGCCGATCACGCCGGTGGGGCCGCGCTTGAGCCAGCCCGCCACATATTCGCGGTCGCGGACCCGTCCGGCCTCGTTGGGCACGGTCATCGTGGACTCGGAGAAGGGGACGCCGGGCAGCGGGACGCTCTGGTAACCGACCGAGCGCAGGACCATGCCGACCGGGAGGACCTCGAACTCGCCGGTGCCCGTGACCCTGCCCTCCACCAGGCGGGTGCGTTCGAGCTTGAGAGCCTCCACCCGGCCTTCACCGAGGATCTCCACCGGACGCAGCCAGAACCGCACGTCCAGCCGCCGGGGCCGGCCCACCGGCTCACGGGCGGCCCAGTGCTGCAGCACCTCGACGTTGCCCCGGACCTGCCGCGACACCTCGGTGACGTCCGCCACCGCCTCCTCGGGCCGCACGCACACGTCGGCGTTGACCAGCTCACCCAGCTCCCGCAGCTCCTTCAGGGTGAACTTGGCATGCTCGGGCCCCCGGCGGCCGATCATGTGGACGACCTTCACCTGGCTGTCGGCCAGCCGGGTCAGCACCTCCTCCGGCACGTCCGTGGCGCGCAGCTCCTCGGCGGTCTTGGCGAGGACGCGCACCACGTCGACCGCCACGTTGCCCACGCCGATGACCGCGACCTCCGGGCTGTCGAGGACGAAGCGGTCGGCGGGCATGTCGGGGTGGCCGCAGTACCAGTTCACGAAGTCGGTGGCCGCCACGCTGCCGGGCAGGTTCTCGCCGGGGATGCCCAGGTGCCGGTCCACCATCGCGCCGGTGCAGTAGACCACGGCGTCGTAGCAGGCCGTCAGGTCCGCGACGGTGACATCCCTGCCGAGCTCGACGCCGCCGAGGAAGCGGACGTTCGGCAGCTCCAGCACCCGGCGCAGGTAGTCCGCGATGGACTTGATCGAGGTGTGGTCGGGGGCCACGCCATACCGCACCAGGCCGTAGGGTGTGGGCAGCCGTTCCAGCACGTCCACCTCGACGGGCCCGGTGGCCTGCTTCATCAGTGCCTCAGCCGTGTAGATCCCGGCAGGTCCCGATCCGACAATCGCGACTCGCAGTGACACGTCGCCTCCTCGGGCGCTGGCTGTCGTGAACGCGATTCTTCATCACCGGAGCGCGGCCTGCCAGCCTCGACAGGCCGAAGTGACCAGATGATCGCGCGGCCGGTGCGCGCCCATCCCGCCGGGGGTTTCGGCGCCGCGCCGGATACATCCGTCCTACCACTCTCACGGCCGCTTTCACCGTCTCCGCCCGCCGGGGTGCCGGAACCCGCGCCGTACGGTCACACCCGCGGCCGGGCGGCCGCCTGGGCGCGCAGGGCGAGCTTGTCCGTCTTCCCGGTGGCGTTGGCGGGCAGGGCGTCCACCACGATCACCCGTTTCGGCACCTTGTAGTTGGACATGTTCTCCCGCGCCCACGCGAGAATCTCCTCCGGGTCGACGGTGACGCCGGGCCTGGGGACCACGAACGCCCAGCCCGCCTCGCCCGACCTCTCGTCCGGCATCCCGATCACCGCCGCCTGGGAGAGCGAGCCCTCCCGCAGCAGCAGCCCCTCCACCTCGGCGGGGGAGACGTTGAATCCGCCGACGATGAACAGCTCCTTCTTGCGGTCCACGATCGCGAGGTTGCCGTCGGCGTCGAGGGTGCCGACGTCGCCGGTGTGGAGCCAGCCGTCCCTGATCACCTCGGCGGTCTTTTCCGGTTCGTCCCAGTAGCCGCGCATGACCCCGTATCCCCGGACGAGGATCTCGCCGCGCTCGCCGAGCGGGACCTCCTCGCCGTCGTCGTCCACGATCCTGACCTCGACGCCGGGCACCGGACGGCCCGTGCTGGAGGCGACGACCTCGACGGGGTCTCCCGCCCTGGTCATGGAGACGACCGTGCCCTCCATCAGGCCGTAAGCGTTGATCATGCGCTCCAGCCCGACCCGCTCCACCAGCCGGTGGATGAGCGGGGCGGGAACCGAGGCCGCGCCGCAGATCGCCACGCGGAGCGAGTGCTCCCCGATGTGGGGCTCCTCCAGCAACCGGTGGAACAGCGTCGGCGGCCCGGCCATGATCGTGATCCTCCTGTTGTGGATCAGGTCCATGAGCAGGTCCGGGCCGAACGCGCGGATCGGCATCATCGTGGCCCGGCGCATCACCGAGGCCAGCAGCCCCGCGTTGAGCCCGAAGCCGTGGGCGAACGGCGCGATGACCGGATAGCGGTCGCCGGGGCGGAGGGTGACGATCTCCGACCAGTCCCAGTAGCCGCGCAGCGTGTGACCGTGTTCCAGCATGACGCCCTTGGGCGTCCCTGTGGTGCCGGAGGTGGACATGATCTCGCACAGGTCGCCTGGCCGTACGGCCAGCGCCCGGTCCTCGGCCTCGGCCCGGCTGACCTGGGACCCGTCCAGGAGCACCTGCGAGGGCTGCACCGCCCCGGGCCGTCGCAGTCCTTCCGGCACGATCGAGTGCCGCAGGTCGGGCAGGTCGGCGAAGGGCCGGCCGGCGGCGGGCCCGCCCGCCGCACCGGTCAGCAGATCGGCGAAGACCACGCCGTCCGGGCCTTCTCCGGTGATCAGCACGCTCGTCCCCGTCTTACGGAGCACCTCGGCGGCCTCGATGCCCTTGTAGCGCGACGAGAGCGGCACGAGCACCGCCCCGGCATCCCAGACACCGAACGCGCTCCCGACCCAGCGCAGGTCGTTCAGGCCCCAGACCGCGACCCGGTCGCCGGGCCGCACGCCCAGGGCGATCAGGCCCCGGGCGATGATGCCGGCCCGGGTGCGCAGATCGGCGAGCGACAGCCGTACCTCACCGTCGTCCACGACGATGTCGGAGGGGTGGGTTCCGGCCTGGTCGCGGAGCATCCGGGGGATCGTGCCCCAGTCAGGTACTTCCATGCCGATCGCCTCCGGGGGTCAGCGGGTGACGGCCGTACGGTCCCTGCCCAGGTGGTGGCCGCGCAGGTCGTTCACCACGCCCAGGGGAGCGGCCTCCGAGGCCTGCGGGGAGACCTCGACGGTGATCGTGACCGGGGTGAGCGCCTTGAGCGACTGCTGGATGCGCGACTTCCACATGGGGTTCTTGACCAGGCTTTCCCGGTTGAACGTCACCGTCAGGGTCGCGGAGTCGAGCGTGCCCTGCCGCGACACGCCCAGCTCCCATCCGGAGATCCCGTCGATCTTGCCGAGTGCCTTCTGGATCCGGTTCAGCGACAACCACACTCCGCGCACCAGCACGTGGTCGCCGACGGTGTGCTCGGGCGCGGGAATCGTGTTCTCCCCGCCCCCGGCGTCTCCCGCGGCCATCCGGACGACCTGCCCGGTACGGATCACCGCCTCGTCCTGCGTCCCGGCGACGACCACCTCGGCCAGCCCGGGGGCGTACGGGGGAACCAGCAGCTCGTCCTTCTCCAGCGAGGCCAGGCCCACAGCCTCGGGGTCGAGCAGGGTGAGGGGCGCCGACTCCTCGGAGCGCCAGCCAAGCGGCACCGCGGTGAACGGCGAGCAGTAGACCTCCGTCACCTTCGCCTCGAACTCCGTCGCCAGGTGCGGCATCGTCCTCCGGGAGGCGATCTCCCCGGTCAGGATGATGTGCCGCAGGCCCAGGTCCAGCGGGTCGAGCAGGAACTCCAGGTGCAGCCGGGCCAGCAGGTCCATGGCGCCGGTGGGCGTGATCACCAGGGTGGTCGCCCTCAGGGACTCCAGCGCGTGGTGCAGCCGGAGCCGCCCGCGAGGGCCGACGGAGGCCGCCGCCTGCGCCGTCCCGGCCGCGGCCTGCGCCCACTGCGCGCCCGCGAGCTCCCCGTCACCGGACAGCGCCACCACGACCCGGTCCCGCGCGCCCACGCCCGCCGCCTCCAGCGCGGCGGCGTAGAGCCTCGCCGACCCGGCCCGGTCGCCCGCGGCGACCACGCTGTCGGCGTCGGCGGAGACCAGCAGCAGGCCGGTGGCGGTACGGCCCGCGGCGCCGAGGTCGTCACGGGTTCTCCACGTGGTCGTCTTCCCGGGCGTCATCACTTCGCCACCTCGGTCATGAACAGCTTCATCGACTCGCACACGTGCTCGTGAGCCAGGCCGCCCACCTGCGCCTGGAGGATCAGGTCGGTGGCACCCGCCTCGGCGATGCGGGCTGCCGCCTTGCGGGAGCCCTCCACGTCGTCCACCACGACCATGTGGTGCTCGCGGAGCGTGGCCATGGCCTCCTCCGGCGGCATTCCGGCCGCGAGCTGGCCGAGGACCCTGTGGGTGGCGTGCCGGGCGTCGTAGTAGTCGGGCGGGGTGACCAGGTTGACCTGGCGCCGGATGTACCACAGCACCGGGTCGGCGGCGATCTCGAAGGCGCGCTCACGGGTGTTCGCGACGAACCAGGGGATCATCAGCGCGATCCGGCGGCTGTCGGGGTCGAAGCCGTTGTCGGCCAGGCACTGCTTGTACTGGGCGATGTCCTCGGCGACGTCGTCGATGCCCTTGAGCATCGTCATGCCGAGCAGGTTGTAGCCGTGCTTGGCGGCGGCCAGGTATCCCTCCAGCGAGGTGGACGCCACCCACACGGGAGGGTGCGGCACCTGTGCCGGGCGCGGGTAGACCGCGACCTCGGGGATCTCGAAGAACTCGTTGGACCTGCTGATCGGCTCGCCGTCGGCGTTCCAGATGGCGAGGGTCGCCTCAAGGGAGTCCTCCCAGATCTGCCGCGACTTCTCGAACGGCCTCTGGAATGCCTGGTACTCCAGCGGGGAGGCGCCTCGGCCCGTGCCGAACTCCACCCGGCCACCGGAGATGACGTCGAGGGTCGCGACCCGCTCCGCCGTACGGATGGGGGACTGGAAGGGCAGCAGCACCACGCCGAGGCCCAGGTGGATCCGCTCGGTGCGCTGGGAGATCGCGGCCAGCACCAGGTCGGGGGCCGAGGAGTGGGAGAAGCCCCTGGTGAAGTGGTGCTCGACGAACCACGCGGTGTCGAAGCCCAGCTGGTCGCCGAGGACTACCTGCTCGATCACGTTCCGAAACGCCTGCTGCTCGACCTCGCGGGAACGCCCGCGGACCTCCAGTTCATATCCCAGGCTGATCCGTAGGGACGTCATCCGCGCCTCCGTCTGTGTCACATCTGATCCCCGGTCCCGAGCCCTCTAGTTAACCAAGCGCTCGCTTGGCGAGATTACCAGCCTGGTGGGACGGCAACAAGCCGACCCCGCACGTCCAGCGCCCATCAGCCCTGGGGCCTTGGTGTTTCCCGCGCGCTTCGCGCGGGCCTCCGCCAGTCCTTACGCGCTCCGCGGGTGTATCCGGCTCCGGTCCGTGCTCCCCCGGGGGCCACGCCCCCGGACCCCGGTGTGCGGTAAGTGCGGCTTTCGGGGTAGTTACGGCGCTGCGATGACCAGTGGTCGCGTGCGCTGCGGCGGGTGGGCGCCACGACCGGCCGTATGCCTCTCGACCACGGCTCGCTACGCGCACCGTTGATCCCAACCACAGTGCGCAACCGGAGTTGACGCCGCTTGAGGAGCATGAACACTCCAGGGAGTAGGGAGGCGCAGACAGTTCATTGCGCCAAGGGCTCTATGCCGTCTCCTTGAGGGCCTCGGCCGGCTGTGCCGCCCGCTCGGCCTCAGCAACCGAGCGGCCCGTGACGGGTCGGGAGACGAGGGCGACGGCGATGACGCACAACGCGGCGGCGGTGCAGAACACGGCGGGCAGCCCCACCCGGACACCGAGGAACCCGCCGACCGCGGCCCCCAGAGGCGTGGCGCCCATACCGATCAGGCGGATGGTCGCGTGGACCCGGCCGAGCAACTCCTCGGGGACGATCCGCTGTCTCAGCGAGACCAAGACGACATTGGAAATCGCGTTGGTCGCTCCGAGGAGGGCGGCGGTGACTCCAATGGCGACGGCGGTCGGCAGGAAGACGGGGACGAGCAGAAGAATGCTGTTGACCAGGTCGGCGGTAATCAGCGTTCTGACCTGGCCGGCGCGGTGGGACAGCTTCTCGGCCAGCAGGGAGCCCGCCACCGCCCCGAGGGCCAGTGCCGCGGCGATGAGGCCGTAGCCGCTGGGCGGCAGCCCCACCCGCGACTCCTCGCCGACGACCCACAGGACGAACACCGCGAAGTAGGCCGCGTTCGCGAGGTTGAGCACACCCGCGAAGATGGAGAGTGCGCGCAGGACACGGTGGTCCCACAGGTAGCGCAGGCCGTCGGCGATGTCGGCGCGCAGCGTACGGGTGGAGGGGGCCTCGACGTGGAAGCGGCCACGCATTCCGAGCAGCGCTAGTCCCGCGGCCGCGTAGAGCAGAGCGGGCGCCCCGAGTGTGGCCGCCGCGCCGATCCCGGTCAGGATCCCGGCGAGCGGGGCCCCAAGGAAGTTGTTGCCGACCGTCTGTACCGCGATGAGCTTGCCGTTGGCGTCGGCGAGCTGGTTTCGCGGGACGACCATCGGCAGGATGGACTGTGCCGAGGTGTCGGCGAAGACTTCGGCGACGCCGAGCAGGAGCGCCCCGGCCAGCAGCACGGGCAGATTTAACACCCCTGACCACGCGGCCAGGATCATTGCGGCCAGCACGCCCGCTCGCGCGCCGTTGGACACGGCCATGATCCGGCGCCGGTCGTGTCGGTCGGCGAGGGCGCCCGCGTGCAGCGTGAGCAGCAGCCAGGGCAGTGTCGCCGCTGTGCTGACCAGAGAGACCAGGAGCGGAGAGCGGGTCAGCGTCACTGCGATCAGCGAGACGCCGACGAGCGTGACGCCGTCGCCGATGTTCGACAAGCCGGAGGACATCCACAGCCAGCGGAAAGATCGACTAATCATGCAGCGCCTCCGGTATCATACAGAGGAAAGTGTGCAAATAATGCTTTGCAAAGATATGGCTGCATGCGATGGATGACAAGACCCGGAATCTCGACGCCTCGGCGCTCAAAGGGCTCGCCCACCCCTCCCGGCTCCGTCTTTTGGAGCTGCTGGAGCATCACGGCCCGGCCACCGCCACTCAGCTCTCCGCCCAAACCGGAGAGAACACCGGGGTGACGAGTTATCACCTACGCCAACTCGCCCGGCACGGGTTCATCGAAGACGTGCCGGAGCGTGGAAAAGGCAAGGAACGCTGGTGGCGGGCGCGTTCCGGCGGTTTCTCCCTCGACGGCGACCGGTTCCGCCGCACCCCCGAGACTGCCGAGGCCGCCGAGTTCCTGCTCGCCGAGATTGTTCGCCAGCGAGGCGCCGAACTCACCCGCTGGCTGGAGGAGTCACGGACCACACCCCGGCCGTGGATTGAGGCCGGGGTTCAGTCGCACACCGCACTACGTCTCACCCAGGAGGAGCTTGCCGACCTGGTGCGAGAGGTCGCCCAGGTCTTGGACGCGCACTACGAGAGGGTCAAGGGACGTGACGAGGAGACACCGGACACCGCGCGGGTCATCGTCCACTTCGACGCCTTCCCGGTCGGGCTCGGAGGGCAGGATCGGCTTGAATAATCACAATCCGCCTTCTCTCTCGAAGCGGGCGCTTACGTCATCCGGCTTTGAATTGGACCTTTGGGTTCTTGCGCGCTTCGCGCGTGCGCTCGACTCCGATCCGTCCTTTCGCGTTGTTCCGACCGGCTGGCGAGTGCGGGGGCGGCCGTGTGCTCGAACTCACCGATCCACAGACCGGGGTGCCGGTCCCGGACGGCCCGTGCCAGGAGGTCGTGGGCACCGGGGACGACCAGGTGGAAGCGGTAGCAGCGGTCCGGCAGGTCCTCGGGAGGGCGGACGTCGTACCACTTCGAGGCGAGTTTCGGGTGGCGTACGGCGGCGACCGTCCACGCGAACGTGCCGACGATGGCGGTCAGCGAGGCCAGGCAGATGATCAAGCAGCCCGGCGAGTTGGCGGTCACGGCCACGACGCGGGCGTCGGGCGCGGGGGACGCTGTCACGGCACGTGATCCTAGTGCGGGCCGTACAGGGATCAAGGGTGCGGAAAAACGGTGGCATCGACCGTAACCATGCGGGCATGGGGTCTTGCCCTCGGAGACAGAGGTCTACCACCAGCACTGTTCAAGTGCCATACGACTACTGCGGCATCGGAGGCACAGGAGTTTCCTGCCCGGTCGGTTTGGCCTCCGGCGACGCGTAAACCTGCGGTAACTGACCGATCCTGGCCCTTGGTCGCCCGGCATGGCCCAGCGCCGATCGAGGGCCGAACCGTTTTCGGCGGCTTGCGGGTCTTCGGCGACTTCGCGCAGGCGCTACCAGCCGGAGCGGCGTGGTGGAAGCTCGGCCACATGCAAGAGAGCTCGGCTCTCGGGATCGTTAGCGGGTAAGGGCGAGTACCTTCGGCGAGCCGATGATCTTCCGGACAGTGGCGGGGCCGAGACCTATGCCGAACGGTCGACTGATGCGGACTCAGAGAGGTTGCCTGTCAATCGTGTGCCGTAGGAGGGATCTGACCGCCCATTGCTTGCGTTTATTTCGTTTGTTGCGGATACTGCGGGAAGGAGGTATCGCGATGACAGACGTGCAGGCCAAGCGGGTTCGGCCCGGGAGCATTGATGCCGAGATAGCTGGTCGCGCCGTGCGCCGCATCAAGGACTACCTCATGCGGTCTCGCGAGCAGCCGACCATCCGTGTCGTCGGTGAGCATGGCGCCGAGGATCCACTGATCTTGCCTCGGGAGGCCGTAAGCCTGCTCGCCTTCATTCTTGCCCAGGCGGCTGAAGGGCGGGGAGTGACGGTCATCCCCTCTCACGCTGAGCTGACGACCCAGCAGGCAGCGGACATGCTGAACGTCTCGCGTCCCTACCTGATCAAGCTTCTGGAGGAAGGGGAGATTCCCTTCCGCTTGGTTGGCAAGCATAGGCGTGTTACTTATGAGGATCTTCAGGAGTACAAGCGCCGCGATGACGCCAAGCGCCGTACGGCTGCCGATCAACTCGCCGCACTAGGCCAAGAGCTGGGCATCTGAGCATGGCCTTTGTGGTGCTCTATGACGCGAACGTGCTCTACGGCAACACGCTCCGCGATCTGCTCATCCGCCTGGCTGTGACGGGACGGCTCCAGGCTAAATGGACCAGCAGGATTCTCGACGAGATGCAGCGTAATCTTGCGGCCAATCGCCCGGACATTCTGTAAGAGAAACTGGGCAAGCTTCGCGTGCTCATGAACTCCGCTGTCCGAGATTGCCTGGTTGAGGGGTACGAGCCTCTTGTTGAGGAGTTGAAACTACCCGACGCGGATGATCGGCACGTACTTGCTGCGGCGATCAAGGTGGGGGCCCAGGTTATCGTCACGTCGAACCTCAGGGACTTTCCTCCAGAGCACTTGGCACCATGGGACATTGAGGCGAAGTCTCCCGATGACTTCGTGCTGGACCAGATCGACCTCGACGGACGAGTGGTCTGGGCCTGCGTTCAGCAGATCGCGGACTCACGGGTCAACCCGCCGGAGGCCGTAGACGATGTGCTCGACGCTTTGGAGAAAGCAGGCCTCGTTGAGTCGGTCGCCGCCCTTCGGGCTGGTTAGCCGGTCGCTGTGCTCGGAGCCGACGGCAAGCCGCGACTGAGACGGTCGGCCGGGGCGTCCACCCGCCGTAGCGCATACGGCCACCGGCAGTCGCAGCGCCGTAACCACCCCGAAAGCCGCACCCACCGCACACCGGGGGTCCGGGGGCGTGGCCTCCGGGGGAACATAGACCGGAGCCGAGCGCACGCGCGAAGCGCGTAAGGACCGCGAAGGCCCATGCGAAGCGCGCAAGAACGCGAGGGCTCGAAAGGGGGGTCAGAGGCCGGCGGCGGCGGTCAGGCGGGCGCGGTGGGATTGCGGGGGCCGAAGAGCTGGGCGTCGGCGGTGGCGCGTTTGAAGTAGCGGTGGGCGGAGTGTTCCCAGGTGACGCCGGTGCCGCCGTGGATCTGGATGTTCTCGCCCGCGACGGTCAGGTAGGCCTCGGTGCAGTAGGAGCCGGCGATGGCGGCCTGGACGGGGAGCTCTTCCGGGGTGGCCCGCGCGGCCGCCAGGGCGGCGGATCGGGCGGATTCCACCAGCAGGAGCATGTCGGCGAGCTTGTGCTTGACCTGACACGGTCGCAACGTGAGTCATCGAGGTCGAGGTACGTAGCTCACCGAAAACAAGATCCACCGCTACGTCACGGCTTCGCCCCTGTTCTGCCGGGCGCACGGAAGATCGAGGCTAGGAAATGCGCTTCCAGTAAGTGGAGATGAAACCCCAAAGCAGATTTCGGTCCAGATTCAGGCTCGCGTTTTTGTCGTACCAGAGACCTGTGAAGCCTCGTTGAACGTCGAACGCATGTGTCATCGGCTTGAGGTCGAGCTCTACGATCTTGTTGGCGAATGGGCCGATCCACCCGGGCTTTCCGGCCAGATCCGCTTCGTTCCAACGTGGGCCCAGAAAGGGGCCGAGGGCCGCTATTGTTCTCTGTCTATCGCTCAGCAATAGTGGTCGGTTGTCCACGACCGACATGTCTGCCTTGACGAGGACGTTGTAGGCCATTTGACCGATCTCGTCGAGGGTGGATTTCGCCCAAGCTTTGCCGACCCTCGTACGCTGCGGATCCGATGCGCCAAGGCTGCCGTCCTTACCGTCGACCATCGTCATCGTACGGCCCTTGAGAACGTCGAACTCGTGGCCGAACTGGCCAATCCGTTTCTGCAAGAAGAAGGGATTCTTCCCGTCCTCGGCGAACTTTGCGAGCGCGAAGAGGGAGGTCGCAGGAGCGGTGATCATGAGAATCCCCAAAGCCCACTTGACGTCATGCCACCGCTTGGCCGGACTCTGCTTCCAGTCTCGGCCCCTCAGGCTCGCATAGCGTGGGGCAGGCCAGGTTCGGGCGGCGATGCCCGCGCCGGTGCTGAGCACAGCCATGCCGAATCCCATCTCGGCGGCGTGTTTCCAATCCCAGCCGGCGCCGCCGGCCCATCCCGCGGCCGCCAGCACGGTTGTGCTCACCGCCCCGCCGGCCAGGGTCCGGGAGAATGCCCGCTCCCATGTGGCCGACTCCATGGCCTCGGCCAGGCCGGTGAGCGCGGGTCCGCCTCGGCGCAGGAGCGCGGGAAGCGCGCCATGCGCACCAGCCATCAACCCGCCGGCGAGAGCTCCGTGCAACATATCCCGAACCAGCTTCCCCACATCGATGGCGCCGGTGGCGAACAACTGATCGATCGCGCTCAGTCCGCCGGAGAACATCGCGCCCAGCGCGGCCTGACGGATTATCAGCAGGATGATCCGCAGCGCCAGGCCCTCCACTCGGAGCAGCTTTTTCACCACGGCGTCGAGCAACGGGCCGAGCCGGGGGGCCAGCAGCCTTGCAAGGAGCATCAGCGCCACCACGAACGCCGCGCATGCCAGGAATTTCTCTCTGGCCTTCACGATCGCGTCATACGCGATCTGGCCGCACTCGGCGAGATGCTCGCACCGCCGTCGCAGGTCCGCCAGCTGTCCCTGCTCGCCGTACACCTCCCGCGCGGCCTGTCCGAACGCGGCCGTGGCCAGCCCGGATCCGACCTCGGTCACACGACCGGCCTGACCGGCGATCTGCTCCTGAACATCGCCGACCATGCGTCCTAGCGCCGCCGCGGCATCCCGCAGCCGCGCCACACCGTCGAGATCACCGTCCGGCCACGCGGACCCGCAACCTACAGATTCGAGGAACCAGATCGCCTGGCTCACGAAGCCAGGCGGTGGCGTGGTCGTCGGCAGGCCGCCCAGGCCCAGCGGGGGCTTGTATTCCTCCGGATCCGTCAGCCATCTCGGGCACGACCGCGCGTAGGGGATCCCGGTGTTCGCCTCCTCGGCTGCGGCATGCCTGCCCCCGGTGTCGAATATCCCGGCCGCCATCCTGGCGCTCGCGTTCTCGGCTGCGGCATGCCTGCACCCGGCGACGACCATTCCGGCCGCCATCATGCGTAGCAGGTTCACCGCCGCGGCCAGGTCTTTCAGCAGGTCGTCGCGTAGTCGGGCGAACCCTGGCATGTTCCTCTCGGGATCGCCCTCGAACAGCACCCGGCCCAGATCGTCCTGGCCGAAAGGTCGCTCATCCATGGCCCGGCAGAACCTGTCCACGCCCTCGGCCAGATCGTCAGCAGTCTCCCGGACGCCTTTCCCCGCGCTGACCCAGGTCCCCGGGGCGAATATCAGTACTCCCGTAGGAGCCAGATCGTTGGTGGCGATGTCCATCAACCTCGGTAATTCAGCCGGAATTTCGTTCTGGAGGTCGTTAATAGAGAAAGGCGTATCCGGCCTGCGATGATCGGATTTCCTGGATCAGGAAATCGTAGAGAACGAGCAATTGTCAAATCCTGTGGATTGCGGGTGATTTACGGGGCTCGAAGCCATTGAACGAGGACTGCGAAGTCTTCGTCGGCGAGTCCCCGGTATGACTCCACGTGGTGGAGGAAAGCCTGGCCGCTATGGTGCGCGGAGACCCACTCCCTGTCGGCGTCGGTGTTCTCGTCGTCGACCCAGGCGAACGGGCGTCCACCCGCCCAGTTCACCAGGGTTCGGGTCTTCCAGTGGAGCCCGAACCATTGGTCCTCACGTTCATGCTGGTCGGTTGACTCCGGCCGGCTCGCTACGGGCAGCCGGGGCAGCCCGATTCGGGGTGCTATCTCGGCATTCGCCTCCCATTCCCAGGTTGTCGCCCAAACGAGTTCGCAGGGCAGCGCTCGCGCTCCCTTCCGGACAATCTCGTCGATCAAGGAACCACTCGACGTCGCGCCGTCGGCGTTGACTACGGCAAGCATGGGTGTGCCCTCCCAGCAGACACGCCAGCATCGGCCTACTCAGTGACCTTTGAATCGATCACTCGGGAGGGTATGCCCCTGAGCCGATCCACAGGTTCTGAGCATTGCTCGCCAGGGAAATCGAGGATCCGCCCGATGGCTGTGTCGTCAGAGATCATGCGCAGCATCACCATCGCGGGGAAAGCGCCGTCGACGAGTTGGTCGTTGCCGATGCTGAGGCACCAGTGGATTGGGGTGGGATCGTTGTCGGGGTTTGAGCAACAGTCGAACGACCAGTGGCGTCAGCGGGCCGACGTGAGCGGAGGTCCCGCCACCCACCGTTCCGATGCAGGTGGCCTCTGGTTAGAGGGTCAGGGAAGTCTGCGGCGAGCGGCGGGGTCCGGGGCCAGCCGAGATAACGGGAATTCCGGCCATGGGCGGATCTTGATCCCTCTGACCCGCGACAACATCGAGGTAGCCGAGCTTCGCGGGCCGCGACCCCATACCCTCGGGCCATGAGCACAACTGTGGACACGGCCGCCATCACAAATCTGATCGCCGAGTACGCCGAACTGGTCGACACCGGAGACTTCGTCGGCGTCGGCGAACTGTTCGCCGACGGGGTGTTCATCGGCAGTGGCGCACCGGTCCATGGCCGGGAAGCCGTCGAGAAGATGCTCCGCGACACCGTGATCCTCTACGAGGACGGCACGCCGCGCACTCACCACGCCACGACCAACCTCGCCGTCGACATTGACGAGGAGACAGGAACCGCCGCTGCGCGTTCATACGTCACCGTGTTTCAGGCCCTGCCCGACTTTCCGCTGCAGTCCGTTGCCGCAGGACGCTACACCGACCGCTTCGAGCGCCGCGACGGGCGCTGGCGATTCGTGGAACGCCACGTCCGGATCCACCTGGTCGGCGATGTCAGCCGCCATTTGCGCGCCTAGCCTCCTCCGGGAAACGGCATCAGGCGTCCCGGACTCGGTCCCAAATCTCGCTGACCCCCACTTCCGAGATTGCGCTGTTCAGGCGCTTGAGCAGCCTCGATTCCACTTCCGAGATCACGAAGCGATGTGATCACTGGCCGCTTCCGGCCGTACCTCGGCGGAACCCGGGGCCGACGTCAGCGGTGTGCTTGCGCCGCGAGGCTCCCGCCTCCGTCGTGCGGAGGCGGGAGTGTTCTGCTCGACAGCTGCGGTGTGGTCAGCGGCGATACATCGCATACAGCTTGCCGTCGTGGGAGGCGGCCGCCGGCTCGTCGATCAGCTTGATCGCTTTGGTTCCGTATATCTATGATCACACCTACAACGGATCCAGCTGGAGCGGCGGCCGGCGCCACCCCGACGACGCGCTCACGCGCAGCCCGGTGACCATGGCTCCCTCCGGCGAGTGGATGTGGCGTGCCATCCACGGCACGGACAACTCCGTCAGCATTGGCCGGGGCCGGCTGGATCAGTCCGCCAAGCAGCACCCGCTGTGAAACGGCACCTCGGTCCCGTCAGGGTGGCTGACCACGCACGCCATGGCCCTGGCCCATCACGACAACACCCTGTGGATCGCCATCCGTGCCACCGATGGCGCCCTGGTCGCAGCCCAACAGACATCCGGCGGCGCCTGGAGCACGACCCACAACGTCGGGACCGCCGCAGTCACCGCACTCGGTGCACCCGCCGCGGCCTCCCATAACGACAAGCTCCATGTGATGTACCGCCGTTGATCCCTGGCCCGTAACGGACAGCAGTGGAGGCGCGCGTGCTCCATGGAGCCGTCCTGCTGGCCGGCCTGGCCCTCCGCTCGGGTTCGTGCGATGGGCCCCAAAGTAGGAGCGTTGCCCCAGATCACATCGAGTGAACGGGGGCGGAGCTCGGGCGCAGGTTTCGGTCAGGACGATCGGGAATGAGTCCGGCGGTCGTGGCCTTGATAACGCTCTTCGTGGCGTTTTCCCAGGCCGCGTTGCTTGCTGAATGTCTTTGTGTCAAGCCCTCCGGGAACCCCTGGTGCGGGTGCTATTTGTGCCCCTTGTGTTTGCCTTTGCCGGGATGGCCTTGATCAGGCTGTTCGTCGATTGGCGGGAGAGGCATGCCGGAGCGGGCCAGGAACGTGACCAGAGGACCATCGGCGAGTCTGCCTTCTCTGCGCGCCTCCGTGAGCCTCGTCCCGAGATCCATAACTCGACTGCGCGCCTCGCCGATCTTGCCGTCGTTGAGCTTCTCGCGCGCCTCGGCGATGCGGGTGCGGAGCTCGCGGGCCACCTCGGGAGCGATGCCGCCCTGTCGCTGGTGGGCGGCGAGCGCCCGTTCCAAGGCCGCGAGCCAGGCCAGCGCCTTTGATGCGGCAGGTCGCGCCGTAGACGACGGCCGCGGGCTGGTGGGCGCGGACGAGACCGCGGTGACCGGGGATGTCGTGAGCGCGGAGGGTGCCGGGGCGGCGCCTTGCCGGGCCGAGCCGGTCAGGATCGTCAGTACCAGGACGCCGACCAGCGCGGCGAAGGCGGCGGCGAAGGCCAGGTAGAGGCGCGGAACGGACCACCGATGGGGCGAGTCTTGCCCAGACCAGGTGTCCGGACCCGGCACCTCGAGCACGGCGGTGCCGCCCGGTGCGCGTTGTGGGCCTATGGACAGGAGGGCGTGCCGTACTTGTGCCGCGCTCGCAGGGCGGGCGGCGGGCTCCTTGGCCAGCATCGACAGCACCAGCGTCTCCAGGTCGGCGGGAATGTCCGGACGAAGCGATCGTGGCGGCACCGGTGGCTGGTTGAGATGCTGGTGGATCAGTTCGATCGGGATGCCCACGAACGGGGGCCGCCCGCACAACAGCTCGTAGCACACGCAACCGAGCGCGTACAGGTCCGCACCGGCATCACCGCCGCGCCCCAGGATCTGCTCGGGCGACAGATAGGCGGCGGTGCCGACCACGGTGCCGGCCGCGGTCAGCCTGCTCATCTCCTCTCCGGCTAGGCGGGCGATGCCGAAGTCCACCACCTTGAGCAGCCCGTCCGCAGTCAGGTGCAGGTTGGCGGGCTTGATGTCGCGGTGCACCACGTCGGCCCGGTGCGCGGCATCCAGCCCGGCGGCGACCTGGCTCATGAGACGGCACACCTCCTCCGGCGGCAACGGTCCCCGCTCGGCGATCTCGGCGGCAAGGCTCCGCCCGGACAGCAACTCCATCACCAGGAACGGCCGCCCGTCATGCTCGCCCACGTCGAACACACTCACCACGTTCGGGTGCACCACCCGGGCCGCGATGCGGGCCTCGCTCACGAAACGCGCCCGCATCGCCGGGTCCGCCATCTGGGGAGCGAACAGCTTGACCGCCACCGGCCAATCGCGCGTCAAGTCATGACCGCTCCACACCTCGGCCACCGCACCCCTGCCGATCAGCGCATCCACCCGATAGCGCCCCGCCAGCACCGACGTGGCCTCTATCGAACCCATCATGATGATCGGGACTCCCTGCCTGCACCTTTGACGTCCTTACTGGCCCGATGATCGGGAAGTACCAAACCCTAGCGAAACGCTCAGGACCCGGTCTGGACGGCCATGGATGCGGGCCTACTTGCAGGTGATGTAGGCCCTGCTGCTCCACCCGCGAGCAGGTGTCGGTCTTCTTCACGTTCAAGCCCCGGTAGTAAGGGTTGAGGAACGCCGGTACAGCCGTTGGCGGTGAGATCGATCTTTACGATTCGTTCCAGGTCGGGGCCCTGCTCGTAGAGCGGTGTCACAACTCAGTGGTTCTGAGAGAACTCCCGCGAACACCTTGGGCAGAGGTGAGGCGTTCCACGCCGCACAATGGCCGTTCTCGGCTGGTCATTTGCGGGAGACCGAAAAGAAGATCAATCTCAGCGCCAACGGCTGTCCGCTGGTTCCTCAACCCCGGATGCAGGGACGGCCACGACGCAGATGATCTTGTCGGCAGCATGACACAGATGATCGCTAGCCCGGTGTCACTGAACGGTGACAGTGTCGGCCCTCGCGGACACGGGCCACATCGGAACGGTGGACGGCGGTACCTGCGCCCACGCCGGCCCGCTGACGCCACTGGCCGTTCAGTCGTCGCTCAAGTCCCTTGTCCTGCTCCCTATCCAGCTATCCAGCCGGATGAGCGCGTCCCCGAGCGCCATACGGCAACACCACGGTTGTGTCACAGAGGTGGTGTACGGCAGCCGATACGGCAACACCACGGTTGTGTCACAGAGGTGGTGTACGGCAGCCGATACGGCAACACCGCCTTACAGGATCGCCCTCCATCAACCCGCAACAACCATCTGGGCAGGGCGAGATCCCGCTGACGAGGCGTCTGCCCTTGCCTGCGGATCAGAGGGCTACCCGGCCCAAGGAACAGGGCCCTGCTTCAGGACATGGATGTCAGTTCCCTCTGTGGTTGCCCACATCTCGACGCGGTAGTCGAAGTGGTCGCCCTGCTCGGCCTCGTTCGTGTCCGGGGGGACAGACTGCGTCGGCATGTATGAGACCCGAGTCCGGTACGTGCCCGGTGGGAGGACAAGCACGTCTTCGGTTCCCGGCTTTTGGCCGCAGCCGTAGATGCTGAGCCGTCCTGTCCGCAGGTCGAGGTCGGCCTCCACCACGTGATCGGCCTCCTCGGAGAGGTCGGCCGGTGGAGGCGACGCATACACGTGAAGGATCATCAGGACCCAGTCCCGGCGGGCCGTGCCCACGGCGATCGAGGCGGGCTCGACCCCGATCCTCAGCAGTTGTGAGGCTTCCTCGGTCCAGGAATCTTCGTCGTTGTCGCCGTTCTTGACGGCTTTCCCGTACGTTTCGGTGTCCTGAAGGTAGAACTGGAAGTGGCCGGCGTGGAGGAAGAAACGCCGTACTTCGGCCGGGGGCGACTGCATGGCCCAACGCTACTGATCCGGCAGAAGATCTTGCTGACACCATTGCTGACGACACCCCTGGGCGCCGGTGACACCCCTGGAAGATGATCATGGGGAGAGGTGCTCTGAACAGGTCTTTCTGACGGCTGTGGACGCCGATGGACGATCTCGAACTGGCTGGACGTCAGTTGTCCAGGCTCAACCGCATGTCGTGGAGCTCCTTGCGAAGCTCGTCCCAGGGGAACGACGCCGCCCCAGGAGCCCCGGAGTTAGGTGCGGGGAGCCGTTCAGGGTCGAGAATGACCGTCACTCCCAACTCTCTGAGCAAAGTCACGCTGGAGATGAAGGAAGGATGACGTGCGAGCGCGACGTTGGGCCACGGTACGGCCACGACCGGCAGTCCGAGGCCGAGTGCCTCGTTCGGCAGGCCGAGCGCCAGCGTGTCGCTGATCTTTTGGGCCCATTTGCTGGTCGTGTTGAACGTCGCCGGAACGACCGCGAAGACGTCGGGCAAGGGAAGGACATCGGGGTCCTCCGGTCGCTTGTAGTCGTTTCGCGCCGGATATCCGGTGAGCTCGCTCAACCGCTCGGCGTCGGCGAACTTCGTGCCCGAAGGAGTCGTCACGACGCAGACCGTCCACCCTTCCCCCTGCGCGTGCTCTACCAGGGCTGGAAGCTCGGCAGCCGGACATCCCCCACACGCGATCACATACAGAACCAGCTTGCGCTGTGCCATATCCCGCCGTTCGATAGCCTCTATCGCCATCCGGCGGGTGCTGTCCACCCCGACGTTCTCGCCCCTGCCGGTGCATGACCTGCCCGTTGAGATTGACAAAATACGGCGCCGCCTGACCCTGGCGTGGTTCGCCTGGCATGAGTCCGCGCGGCCGTACACCGCACTGGGAGTTGTCGCCTCTGGGCTGCTTGATGACGCACTGAGCCTGCATCGGGCAGCGGAACCGTACGAGCATCCGCCAGCTACGACAGGACCGAACCGCGGCTGCGCATGACCGACCGGCTCACCGTGTGGAGCAGCGAAGACAGTTCGACGCTCTTTTGGTTCGTCGGTCACCCCGCCCAGCGAGAAGCTATCGATCAGGCCTCCGCGAAGAAGGCGGCCGAGGCTGCGCATCGGATCGCCGAGCAACTGGCTGAACTCGACATCGCGCGCTCCGCAGATGAGATCCGTGCCAGTGCGCGGCGACTGAGCTGAGGTCGGGAGGACCTATGCCGATGCCACCGTTTTTCCGCACCCTTGATCCCTGTACGGCCCGCACTAGGATCACGTGCCGTGACAGCGTCCCCCGCGCCCGACGCCCGCGTCGTGGCCGTGACCGCCAACTCGCCGGGCTGCTTGATCATCTGCCTGGCCTCGCTGACCGCCATCGTCGGCACGTTCGCGTGGACGGTCGCCACCGACCCCGCGCTCTCCGGGAAGATCGTCGCCGGGGTGATCGCGCTCCCGTTCACGGCGACGCTCATCTGGTTCGTCATCCGCATCCCCGCGATGCGCCGGGGCGCGCGGATCGCGGTTGACGGCACGGGCCTGTGGTGGAGCGACGGCGACGAGGCCTACGCGGACGCGATCCCCTGGGACGAGGTGCGGGCGGTGGCCATCGGCGTCTGGCGTGGTCCGCGCCGTACCAGCCCTCCCAAGATGAGCCGCTACCTGGAGATCTACCTCATCTCCACCGAGCACGCCGGACGCCACCCGAGGCTCGCCTCGAAGTGGTACGACGTCCGCCCTCCCGAGGACCTGCCGGACCGCTGCTACCGCTTCCACCTGGTCGTCCCCGGTGCCCACGACCTCCTGGCGCGGGCCGTCCGGGACCGGCACCCCGGTCTGTGGATCGGTGAGTTCGAGCACACGGCCGCCCCCGCACTCGCCAGCCGGTCGGAATAACGCGAAAGGGCGGATCAGCGGGTTCCTCGGAACGCGAGGGCCCGAAAGGGGGTCAGAGGCCGGCGGCGGCGGTCAGGCGGGCGCGGTGGGATTGCGGGGGGCCGAACAGCTGGGTGTCGGCGGTGGCGCGTTTGAAGTAGCGGTGGGCGGAGTGTTCCCAGGTGACGCCGGTGCCGCCGTGGATCTGGATGTTCTCGCCCGCGACGGTCAGGTAGGCCTCGGTGCAGTAGGAGCCGGCGATGGCGGCCTGGACGGGGAGCTCTTCCGGGGTGGCCCGCGCGGCCGCCAGGGCGGCGGATCGGGCGGATTCCACCAGCAGGAGCATGTCGGCGAGCTTGTGCTTGACGGCCTGGAAGGAACCGATCGGGCGGCCGAACTGATGGCGTTCCTTCGCGTAGGCCACGGCCGTCTCCAGGCACTGGGCGGCGCCGCCCACCTGCTCGGCGGCGAGGCCGGCGATGCCCAGGTCTCGCACCAGGCCGCAGGCCCTTCCGTCGCCCACGCGCAGGACCGGGGCGTCGTCGAAGGTGAACGCGGTGAGCGGGCGGGTCTGGTCCAGGGTCGAGTACGGCGTGCGGGACGTGGGGACGGCCTCGACCAGCTCGCCGTCGACGAAGGCCAGCACCACTTCGGCGTCCAGCGCGTAGCGGGCGGTCCCGGTGAGCCGGTCGCCGTTCAGGGTCAGGTCGGCGTCGTCGGGGAAGAGCACGGTCGCGGTGAGGGAGCCGTCGGCGATGCCCGGCAGCAGCCGGGCCATGGTGGAAGGATCTCCCGCGGCCATGATCGCTGACGCGGCCAGCACCACGGTCGGCAGATAGGGGTAGGAGGTCAGGGAACGGCCCAGTTCCTCACACACGACGGAGACCTCCGCCATGCCGCATCCCGCACCGCCGTACTCCTCGGGGACGGCCAGGCCCGCCACGCCCAGCTCGGCGGCGAACCGGCTCCAGGGGGCGTCGGGGCACTCGGCGAGGAATGAGCGGACGGCCTCGCGGAGGTCGAGCTGCTCTTCGGTAAGGCTCACATACGCAGCATAACCAAGCGCTAGCTTGTTGGATAACGCTTGGCACATTTTGTGCATTCTTGCAGGTCAGATATGCTAAAGCGTGACCCAGAGCAACCTGGATCGGGGGATCAGTGGCTTTGGTTGAACAGAACTACACGCCTGACTACCTGACGGGTGATCGTCGGGAGCGGGCGATTGTGCTCCACATGGTGCTCTCACTCGTCGTGGGAATGGCCCTGGGGATCGTAGGCGCGCTCCTCTCCTACGGGCCGCACCTGATCTATTCGCTCTACGAGCCTTACGCCTTCATCCTGCTCGTCGTCGTCGTGGGCCGCACCGCCTCCGGCCTCGGCTGGGCCACGCTGGCCAGTGCGCTGGCCACGCTCGGCCCGATCGTCTCGCTGCTGGCCGCCTCGATCTTCGGATCGGGCGCCCAGACCCTGAGCCTCGGCAGCGACGGCGCCGTGCTGAACCTCGTGCTCGTCACCCTTGTGTCGTTCGGCCTGCTCTCCTACTTCACCAAGCGTGAGGACCTGCGGGGAGACATCGCGGCCGGTTCGCTGGCCGGGCTCGTCGCGGCCACCGGCATCGACAAGTCGCTGCCCGGCGGCGTGGAGTACGTCCCCGGATTCTGGCCGTGGAACGCCCTCATCGTGACCGTGTTCGCGCTGGGCCTGCTGCTCTCGCTGCGTCAGGGCGGCGCCCGGGCCCGCTCCGCGCTGGTGGCGCTGATCACGGTGTCGACCTGCTTCCTGTTCTTCGTGGGCCTGTGAAAGGCAGACAACCGGGTTGCGCGAGTCGATAGCCTGTAGGCGATCGATCCCTGCTAGCTAGGAGTAGCCGTGCTGCTGCGCATGTCGTCGTTGTTTCTTCGAACGCTGAGGGACGACCCGGCAGACGCGGAAGTCCCGAGCCACAAGCTGCTCGTCCGCGCCGGTTATGTTCGTCGTGTCGCACCCGGCGTCTACTCCTGGCTGCCGCTCGGCAAGATGGTCCTGGAGAACGTCGCGCGCATCGTGCGTGAGGAGATGGACCGCATGGGCGGTCAGGAGGTGCTCTTCCCCGCCCTCCTGCCCCGGGAGTACTACGAGGCCACCGGTCGCTGGACGGAGTACGGCGACACGCTCTTCCGCCTCAAGGACCGCAAGGGCGCCGACTACCTGCTCGGCCCCACCCACGAGGAGATGTTCACCGACATGGTCAAGGGGGAGTACTCCTCCTACAAGGACTATCCGGTGACGCTCTACCAGATCCAGACGAAATACCGCGACGAGGCCCGCCCCCGGGCCGGCATCCTGCGCGGTCGCGAGTTCGTCATGAAGGACTCCTACTCCTTCGACCTGGACGACGACGGTCTCAAGCGCTCCTACGAGAAGCACCGCGAGACCTACATCAGGACCTTCGACCGTCTCGGCATCAAATACAAGATCTGCTTCGCCACCTCCGGCGCCATGGGCGGCTCGGCCTCGGAGGAGTTCCTCGCCCCGGCCGAGACCGGCGAGGACACCTTCGTCGCCTGCCACCAGTGCGGCTACGCGGCCAACGCCGAAGCGGTCATCACTCCCGCCCCCGTCGCGATCACCGGAGAGCGGCCCGCCATGCAGGTGCTCGACACTCCCAACACCCCGACCATCGAGTCGCTGGTCAACCACGTCAACGAGCACCACGGGCTGAACATCACCGCGGCCGAGACGCTCAAGAACATCGTGGTGAAGATCACGACTCCCGGCTCCGACAAGACCGAGACCCTGATCATCGGCGTGCCGGGCGACCGCGAGGTCGACTTCAAGCGGCTGGAGGCCTCCCTGGCCCCCGGTGAGCCCGCCATCTTCGAGGCCGAGGACTTCGCCAAGCACCCCGGCCTGGTCCGGGGCTACATCGGCCCGCAGGTGCTCAAGGACCTCGGCATCCGCTATCTCGTCGACCCCCGCGTGGTGGCGGGCACCGCCTGGGTGACCGGCGCCAACGAGCCCGGCAAGCACGCCGCCAACGTGGTCGCCGGGCGTGACTTCGTCGCCGACGGCACGATCGAGGCCGCCGAGATCCGTGCCGGTGACGCCTGCCCGGTCTGCGGGTCCGGCCTGTCCATCGACCGGGGCATCGAGATCGGCCACATCTTCCAGCTCGGCCGCAAATACGCCGACGCCGCCAAGCTCGACGCCCTCGGCCCCGACGGCAAGCCGATCCGCATCACCATGGGCTCCTACGGTGTGGGCATCTCCCGTGCGGTGGCCGTGCTGGCCGAGCAGCGACACGACGAGCTGGGCCTGTCCTGGCCTCGGGAGGTCGCCCCGGCGGACGTCCACATCGTCGGCACCGGCAAGGAGAACCAGATCGAGGTCGCGACCCAGATCGCCGAAGACCTTGAGGCCCGTGGCCTGCGCGTCCTGGTGGACGACCGCCCCGGGGTCTCCCCGGGGGTGAAGTTCAAGGACGCCGAGCTGCTCGGCATCCCGACGATCCTGATCGTCGGCCGCGGCCTCGCCCAGGGTGTCGCCGAGCTGCGTGACCGCGCAGCCGGAACCAAGGAGGAGATCTCCATCGCCGAGGCCGTCGACCGCGTCGTGGCCGCCTGCCGCGCGTGACCTCCCCCCGTTCCCGGCCCTCTGAGTGAGGATCGGCCTTCCGCGTGTGAAAGGGCGGCCCACCGTCATCGGTGGGCCGCCCTTTCACATGTACGGCGTGCCGTCGGTGCCGGCATGTGTCTCAGTGGCGGTGATACCGCGAGCGCCCACCGATCGTCTTGCTCACGTGGAATCCGCCGGGGAGGCTCACGGTCACGTATTTGCGGCCGTCCGGGGTTCTCGCGAGGTGGAACCTCCGGGTGCCGAAGCTCTGGCCGACCCCTCGCGGAGACAGGTCGATCCGGAAGGGACCGAATTTGATTGACTTGCGGTATCCCCAGCCCATGGCCTCTCCCCGAAACACATTGACGTGTCCTGAAAACGATGGACGTCCGCAGATGGTTCCGAAGCGGCGTTCTCCCAGGCCGCCGGGCCTCCCAGGAGGCCCGCGGGATCACGAGGACGCGGTCGCCGTGGGGGTGGGGGCGGGCCTGGCGGGCATGCCGGGGAAGGCCTCGATGGCCGGGCGCAGGCCGTACGAGCGGGTGACGCATTCCTGCATGGCCAGCGCGGCCATCCGCCGGACGGTCGCGTCGCCGGACGCCGCCAGCTCCAGGTAGGCGGCCGTCACCCCTCGCTCGACGAGCACGGCGAGCTCCACGGCCTGAGCCGCGGTGGACGGGGTGAGCGGCAGCCGGTAGGTCGCGTCCGGCTCGGCCGGGGTGCCGCCACGGGCGATGATCAGGGTGCGGAGCTGGTCGCGCCGGGCACGGTGGGCGTTGAACGCGGACGTCGCGGTGGCGCGCAGGTCTCCCGTGGTTCTGGCGCCGATGACCGCGTAGGCGTAGACGGCCGCGTGCTCGGCCGCCAGAGCCGCGCTGAGCCCCTGATCGGCCGTCACGGGGACCTCGGCAGGGCCAGGGCGTGCGCGGCCTCACAGGCGCCTATGGAGGCGATCAGCTGGGCCAGGGCCGGGGAGACTCCCTCAAGCTGGCGGGGACGGAGCGCCGCGGCCTTCCGCTCCAGATCGCGCAGGCTTCGCAGGGAGATCTTCGGGCCCGGCGCGGGGCTGCCCGAGGCCGAAGGCGAGGCTGAAGGCGAGGCCGGGGGCGATGACGGGGTGGCGGCGGTGCCGGGAGGCAGCCGCCTGCGGAGCTCGGCGAGATGGGCCTCGTGCCGCTCTCTGAAGGGTGTGAGCTTGCTGGAGGCGATCGACGAGTAGAGCGCTATGGTCCGCTCCTTGCTCGCGATCAGCTGCTTGATCAGAACGGTCTCCGGGTCGGGCGGCTCGGCCTTGAGGGGCTCCGGCTCCTCGGTTGCGCATCCCGCGACCGTCACGGCGGCCACCCCGAGAGCGCCGCCCCGCAACAGGGCGCGCCGGGAGAGGGAACGCACGGACGACCTCCGGTTATGTGTAGAGCTGGTGACGCATCTAGCATCGTAAGGGCTGGGAATCGTATTCACCTCGCTTCTCGGACGGGCTCGCCGCGCCGAGTGGCGCTCTTTTCACGCCCTGATGTGGATAGGCTGGTGAACCGCAAGGGCGAGGTCCGCCCGATTGAGATCGTGACAATAGGAGGTCGGCATGGGCAGCGCCACATCCCGCGACCGCCTGATGAAGCTTCTGGAACCTGTCGCCCTCGCCTCCGGTCTCGACCTGGAGGATGTCACGGTCACACCGGCGGGCAAGCGGCGGTTGCTGCGCGTCGTCGTCGACCGTGACGGCGGCGTGAGCCTGGACGACGTCGCCGAGGTCAGCCTCGCCGTCTCCGCCACGCTGGACGCCGACGACGTGATGGGGAACTCCCCCTACGTGCTGGAGGTCTCCTCTCCGGGAGTCGACCGTCCGCTCACCGAGCCGCGCCACTGGCGGCGGGCGGTGAAACGACTGGTCAAGGCCGACCTGCGGGACGGCACCTCGGTGGAGGGCCGGATCGTCGCCACCGACGAGACAGGTGTGGAGCTGGACGTGGCGGGTGCGCCACGCCGCATCGAGTACAAGGACCTGACCCGAGGCCGGGTGCAGGTGGAATTCCGCCGGCTAGACGACGCCGAAGACGACGGCGAAGACGGCGACGAGGGCTAAGGGGGAGCCTCGTGGACATCGACATGAGCGTCCTGCGCAGCCTGGAGCGGGAGAAGGACATCTCCTTCGACCTGGTCGTCAAGGCCATCGAGGACGCGTTGCTGATCGCTTACTTCCGGAGCGAGGGTGCCGCCTCCAAGGCGCGTGCCGAGCTCGACCGGAAATCCGGGCACGTGACCATCTACGCCGCCGAGATCGACGCCGAGAGTGGCGAGGTGCTCAGGGAGTTCGACGACACCCCGAGCAACTTCAGCCGCATCGCCGCGACCACCGCCAAGCAGGTCATCCTGCAGCAGCTCAGGGACGCCGAGGACGAGATCAACTTCGGTGAGTTCGCGAGCCGCGAGGGCGAGCTCGTCGCCGGGGTCATCCAGCAGGGCAAGGACCCGCGGGTCGTCCTGGTCGACCTCGGCAAGATCGAGGCGGTGCTGCCGCACAACGAGCAGGTCCCGGGCGAGGAATACGTCCACGGCGAGCGCATCCGCTGCTACGTGGTCCAGGTCAAGAAGGGCCACAAGGGCCCCTCGGTGACCCTCTCGCGCACGCACCCCGGCCTGGTGAAGAAGCTGTTCGCCCTGGAGGTGCCGGAGATCGCCGACGGCACGGTCGAGATCGCCGCCGTCGCCCGTGAGGCGGGGCACCGTACCAAGATTGCAGTTCGGTCTCGGAAACCCGGCGTGAACGCCAAGGGCGCCTGCATCGGCCCGATGGGCTCGCGGGTGCGCAACGTGATGGCCGAGCTGCACGGCGAGAAGATCGACATCATCGACTGGTCGGAGGACCCCGCGGAGTTCGTGGGGAATGCCCTCTCGCCCTCCCGCGTTTCGCACGTAGAGGTGATCGACGCCGAAGGGCGTGCCGCCCGAGTGACCGTGCCGGACTATCAGCTCTCCCTCGCGATCGGCAAGGAGGGCCAGAACGCCCGGCTGGCCAACAGGCTCACCGGCTGGCGCATCGACATCCGTCCCGATACACAAGCGGGGGATGCGGCCGGTTCCGCAGATGCGCCCACACGGTAAGCTGGAATATGGTGACCAGGCTGCCCCGCTGAGAACATGCGTGGGCTGCCGGGTTCGCACGGTTTCCTCCGAGCTGCTCCGCCTGGTGATGGTCGAGGGCGTCATCGTCCCTGACCTGCGACGACGGCTCCCAGGGCGTGGTGCTTCACTGCATCCCTCCCTGAGCTGTCTGGAACTCGCCGAGCGTCGCCGAGCGTTTCCGCGCGCGTTTCGCGTCGCGGGCCCGCTTGACCTGTCGCTGGTGCGAAGTCACCTGGAAGGGGTACACGCTGAAAGGATCGGGTGAAATGGTTGCCAACTGTCATGTAGGACGCCGAGTTGATGGGCTGGTCAGATAGCTATGAGCGCCTGATGAGCATGCGGCGATGAGTACGTCTACGTAACGACGGTCCGGCGGCTGTGCCTCCCGGGCCGAGTAAGGGAGTGCAGTGGCGAAGGTCCGGGTATACGAGCTCGCCAAGGAGTTCGGTGTGGAGAGCAAGGTCGTCATGGCCAAGCTCCAGGAGATGGGCGAGTTCGTGCGTTCGGCGTCCTCGACTATCGAAGCACCGGTAGTCCGCAGGCTCACGGAAGCTTTGGGTGGTCCCCCCAAGGGGGCCTCCGACAGGGGCGGCAACAGGCCGCCCAGGCCGCCGCAGGCGGCCCCTCGGCCGGCTGGCAGCCAGGCCGGAAGCGGCGCCCCCGCGACGCCGTCCTCGATTCCCAAGCCGGGTCCGGCGCCCAAGCCGGGTCCGAGGCCTGGTCCCGCGGCGGCGCGTCCCGTGCCCCCCGCGCCCCAGGCTCCGCCCGCGGTTCCGCAGGCCCCGCAGGCACAGCCTCAGCAGCCGCAGCAGCAGCCCTCGCCGGTTCAGCCGCCGCGTTTCGAGGCGCCCCGTCCCGCGGCCCCCGGTCCCAAGCCGGGCCCGCGTCCGGCTCCGCGGCCCGGCCCGGCGCCCCGCCCCGAGGCGGCGCGTCCGGAAGGCCGTCCCGGCGGGGCCCCCTCGGGTCCCCGCCCCGGTGCGGGCGCTCCCGGCGCCGGCGGGCCCAAGCCCGGTCCGCGTCCGGGCCCGCGTGGCCCGCGTCCCGGCAACAACCCGTTCTCGTCGAACGCCAGCGGCATGGGTCAGGCCCGTCCGCCGCGTCCGGGCGGCCGTGACGGAGGCCCCGGCGACAGGGGTCCGCGCCCCGGTCCTCGCGAGGACCGCGGTCCCCGCGAGCACGGACAGCGTGAGGGCGGCGCTCCTCGTCCGCCGTCGGCTCGCCCCGGCGGGCCCGCTCCGGCCGGTCCGCGTCCGGGTCCCGGCGCGGGTGGTCCGCGTCCCGGCGGCGGTGCGGGTGCCGGTGGTCCGCGTCCCGGCGGTCCCCGTCCCAGCCCGATGATGATGCCCCAGGGTCGTCCCGGCGGTCCCGGCGGTGGCGGTGGCGGCGGTGGCCGTCCCGGCGGCCCCGGTGGCGGCGGTGGCCGTCCCGGTGGCGGCGGCGGTGGCCGTCCCGGCGGTGGCGGCGGTCGTCCTGGTGGCGGCACCGGCTTCGCCGGTCGTCCCGGTGGCGGCGGTGGCCGTCCCGGCGGTGCCGGAGCCGGTGCTCCCGGTGGTGGCGGTGGCGGCGGCTTCGCCGGCCGTCCCGGTGGCGGTAGCCGTAGCCGCGGTGGCGGTACGGCCGGTGCCTTCGGCCGCCCGGGCGGACGCCCGACCCGCGGTCGCAAGTCCAAGCGCCAGCGGCGTCAAGAGTTCGACAACATGCAGGCGCCGGCGTTCGGCGACGTGCGGCTTCCCCGCGGCAACGGTCAGGCGATCCGCCTGTCGCGTGGCGCCTCCCTGGCGGACTTCGCCGACAAGATCGGTGCGAACCCCGCGTCCCTGGTGCAGGTCATGCTGCAGCTGGGCGAGATGGTGACCGCCACGCAGTCGGTCAACGAGGAGATACTGCAGCTTCTCGCCTCCGAGCTGGACTACAACCTGCTTGTGGTCAGCCCGGAGGAGGAGGACCGCGAGCTTCTCGAGTCCTTCGACATCGAGTTCGGTGAGGACGAGGGCGACGAGGGCGACCTGGTCGCGCGTCCGCCGGTGGTGACCGTCATGGGTCACGTCGACCACGGTAAGACCAAGCTGCTCGACGCCATCCGGCACACCAACGAGGTGGCTCGCGAGGCCGGTGGCATCACCCAGCACATCGGTGCCTACCAGATCTCCACCGAGCACGAGGGCGAGGACCGGAGGATCACCTTCATCGACACCCCGGGTCACGAGGCGTTCACCGCCATGCGTGCCCGTGGTGCCAAGGTCACCGACATCGCCATCCTGGTGGTCGCGGCCGACGACGGTGTGAAGCCGCAGACCATCGAGGCGCTGAACCACGCCCAGGCGGCCGACGTGCCGATCGTGGTCGCGGTCAACAAGGTCGACAAGGAGGGCGCCGACCCGAACAAGGTGCGGGCCCAGCTCACCGAGTACGGCCTGGTCGCCGAGGAGTACGGCGGCAGCACGCTGTTCGTCGACATCTCCGCCAAGAACGGGACCGGCATCGAGAACCTGCTCGAGGCCATCCTGCTCACCGCGGACGCCGAGCTCGACCTGCGGGCCAACGCCACGATGGACGCCCAGGGCGTCGCCATCGAGGCGCACCTCGACAGGGGCCGCGGCCCGGTCGCGACCGTGCTGGTCCAGCGCGGCACGCTCCGCGTCGGCGACTCGATCGTCTGTGGCGAGGCCTTCGGCCGCGTCCGGGCGATGCTGGACGACAACGGCAAGTCGATCGAGGAAGCCGACCCGTCGCGGCCGGTTCTGGTCCTCGGTCTGACCGCGGTGCCGGGCGCCGGTGACAACTTCATCGTCGTCACCGACGACCGGATGGCGCGCCAGATCGCCCAGCAGCGGGCGGCTCGCAAGCGCATCGCGGACATGGCCAAGTCCGGCCGTCGCCGCACCCTCGAAGAGCTCTTCAGCGAGATGGAGAAGGGCCAGGTCGACGAGCTCAAGCTCATCATCAAGGGTGACGTCTCCGGTTCGGTCGAGGCTCTCGAGGACGCGCTGCTCAAGATCGACGTCGGCGACGAGGTGCGCCTGCGGGTGCTCCACCGCGCCGTCGGTGCGATCACCGAGTACGACGTCAACCTGGCCGTCGCCGACGACAACGCCGTCATCATCGGTTTCAACGTGCGTCCCGAGGTCCGGGCGCGCGACCTGGCCGAGCGCGAGGGCGTCGACATCCGCTACTACTCGGTCATCTACCAGGCGATCGAGGAGATCGAGGCGGCCCTCAAGGGCATGCTCAAGCCGGAGTTCGAAGAGGTCCAGATGGGCACCGCCGAAGTCCGCGAGGTCTTCAAGGTGCCGAAGATCGGCAACATCGCCGGTGCGCTGGTCCGCTCGGGCACGATCGTCCGCAACAGCAAGGCGCGGGTCATCCGCGGCGGGGTCGTCATCTCCGACAACCTCACCGTCAGCTCGCTGCGCCGCTTCAAGGACGACGCGACCGAGGTCCGCGAGGGCTACGAGTGCGGTATCGGCGTCGGTTACAACGACATCAAGATCGACGACGTCATCGAGACGTTCGAGATGCGGGAGAAGCCGCGCGTCTGATGCTCCGGTTCGGCAAAGGGACCGCTCGCCGGTCGGAGGCACCGCTCACGATGAGTGAGGCCTCCGGCCGCCGGGCGGCTCCGGCGCCGCCGGTGGCACGGCGAGATCCGTGGCGAGACTCGATATGTATGTAGGTGCCCTGACACTGGACATCCTGCTTGGCGACGTCCGCTCGCTGAAGCAGAAGCGCTCTGTGGTGCGTCCCATCATTGCCGAGGTGCAACGACGGTTCCCGGGTGTGGCCGTCGCCGAGACCGGCCATCTGGATCTGCATCGCCGTACCGAGATCGGGATCGCGGTCGTCTCCGCCACCGCCGCCAACTGCGGCGCGGTGATGGACGACTGCGAGCGCCTGGTCGCCTTCCACCCGGAGATCGAGCTGCTGTCCGCCAAACAGCGGCTCTACAACGACGAGGACTAACAAAGAGACGACCGGTCGCGGAGCCGCCCTTCGTGCCCGGTCGTTACTGTGAGAAGGGGGGAGCGATATGGACGCCGCACGCGCACGTAAGATCGCCGACCGGATCCAGCAGGTGGTAGCCGAGATGCTGGAGCGCCGAATTAAGGATCCTCGGTTGGGTTTCGTGACCGTGACGGACGCCCGGATCACCAACGACCTGAGCGAGGCGACGGTGTTCTACACCGTGTTCGGCTCGGAGGCCGAGCGGGCCGACTCCGCCGCGGCGCTGGAAAGCGCCAAGGGGCTCATCCGCTCGGAGGTGGGCCGTCAGACGGGTTTGCGCCACACGCCGACGCTGACGTTCACCCACGACCCGCTCCCTGACAGCGCCCGCCACCTCGACGGCCTGTTCGCCGAGGCGAAGGCGAGGGACGCCGAGATCGCCAAGCAGGCCGAAGGCGCGCAGCACGCCGGGGAGGCCGACCCCTACCGCAAGCCTGAGGAGAACGGCGGGGAATCGGAGGAGAGCGACGATGAGCCGTCAGAGCACGCGGGATACCCCGCGACGTGACGCCTGACCCGCGTTACGGCGGTCCGGTCCCCGGTCGTTACTGGGACCGGGCCGTTGAGCTGATCTCATCCTCGGATGAGATCGCCCTGGCCTGCCACATCTCGCCGGACGGCGACGCCCTGGGCTCGATGCTGGCCGTCGGGCTGGCGCTGCGCGCGGCGGGCAAGCAGGTCACGGCCTCCTTCGGGGAACGTCGCTTCACGGTGCCGCGGCTGCTGCGGTTCCTGCCGGGCCAGGACCTTCTGGTCGAGCCCGGGGACTACCCGGCCGCGCCCGAGCTGATGGTGACGTTCGACGTCCCCATCGTCGACCGGCTCGGCATGCTGAGCGGCAACGCCGGTAAGGCCCGCGAGCTGGTCGTGGTGGACCACCACCGGTCCAACACCGGGTTCGGCACGGTCAACCTGGTCGACCCCGCCGCGGCGGCCACCGCCGTGCTCGCCGAGGATCTGATCCACCGGCTCGGCCTGCCGGTCGACAGGGCCGTCGCGACCGGCCTCTACGCCGGGCTGGTCACCGACACCGGTTCCTTCCGGCACTCCTCCACCACTCCCGGCGTGCACGCCATGGCGGCCCGGCTGCTGGCCACCGGGCTGAACCCCGAGGAGATCGCGCGGGAGCTGTGGGACCGTTCCCCGTTCGGTTACCTCAAGGTGCTCGGCGCGGTCCTGGACCGGGTGAAGCTGGAGCCGGAGGTGGGCGGCGGGCTGGTCTGGACGTTCGTGACCCGGGCCGACCGGGCCGCGTACGGCCTGCCGTACGACGAGGTGGAGGGGATCATCGACGTGGTCCGGCGCACCGACGAGGCCGACGTGGCGGTCATACTCAAAGAGGACGACGACGGCGCCTGGCAGGTCTCCACCCGCTCTAAGGGAGGGGTGGACGTCTCCCGCGTCTGCAGCGCGCTGGGCGGCGGCGGGCACACCAAGGCGGCGGGTTTCACCTCTCACCTGCCTGTCGAGCAGACGATGGCCGGTCTTCGCGCACTCTTGTAGAAGGAATTTCAAATGGGTACGGCTCGCGCCAAGCGCACCCCGCCGCCGAGCGGGCTGATCATTGTGGACAAGCCCGCCGAGTGGACCTCGCACGACGTGGTCGGCAAGCTCCGCGGCATCGCGGGCACCCGCAAGGTCGGCCACGCGGGCACCCTGGATCCGATGGCCACCGGAGTGCTGGTGGTCGGCGTGGAGAAGGCGACCCGGCTTCTGGGCCACCTCGCGCTCACCGAGAAGGGCTACGACGCGACGATCCGGCTCGGCCAGTCCACCAACACCGACGACGCCGAAGGCGAGATCACCGGAACGGCCTCGGCGGCCGAGGTGACCGAGGAGGAGATCCGGAAGGCGGTCGCCGCCCTGACCGGCCGGATCATGCAGGTTCCGCCGCAGGTCAGCGCCATCAAGGTGAACGGCGAGCGCGCCTACAAGCGGGCCAGGGCGGGGGAGGAGATGGAGCTTCAGGCGCGTCCGGTGACCGTGTCGGGCTTTGAGATCACCGACATCCGCCGCCAGGGCGACCTGATCGACGTCGACGCCTCGGTGACCTGCTCCAGCGGCACCTACATCCGCGCGCTCGCCCGTGACATGGGCGCCGACCTGGGCGTGGGCGGTCACCTGACCTTCCTGCGCCGCACCCGCGTGGGGCCCTACGACCTGTCGACGGCGCACACCATCGAGCAGCTCTCCGCCGAGTGCGTGATCCTGCCGATGGCCGACGCGGTGGCGGCGGCCTTCCCCCGGCGCGACGTGACCGCCGAGGAGGCGAGCACCGTCGCACACGGCGGGCGGCTGCCCTCGCTGGGGCTGGGCAAGGGCCCGATCGGTGTCTTCGGCCCGGACGGCACGCTGGTGGCCCTGGCCGAGGAACACGGGAAGATCATGAAGTCGCTGGCGGTCTTCGTCCCCTGACCTCGTCGGGGTGTCGCCGACCCTCTCTGCGCCTCTTTCTGAGCCTCTTTCTGAGCACCGCGATCCGAGCGCATCCGGCGGCGACCTGATCGTCCGGGAGCGGTGCGGGGCGGGAATGCGCGGCCCGGCTCTCGCGGCCGATGTCGGGCAGCCCACCGCTTTCCGTATAGGCTCCCCGATTGGGGACAGGGCCCGGGAGCATGGCAGGCTTTAGGGGTCGATCCGCTACAAGGGGAAGAGGCTGCGGTGCGAGGCTGGCACGGATTGGACGACGTGCCCGAAGACTGGGGCAGGTCCGTTATCACGATCGGCGTCTTCGACGGCGTTCACCGCGGCCACCAGAAGATGGTGGCCCGTGCCGTTGAGATGGCCGGTGACCTCGGAGTGCCCTCGGTCGTGGTGACCTTCGATCCGCATCCGGAGGAGGTGGTGCGGCCGGGCACGCACCCCCCGCGGCTGACGACGGCCAGGCATCGCACCGAGCTGCTCGTCGCCCTGGGTGTGGACGCGGTGTGCGTGCTGCCGTTCACCCTGGAGTTCTCCCGGATGACCCCGGACGAGTTCGTGCAGACCGTGCTGGTGGACCGGCTGCACGCGGCCGGGGTCGTGGTGGGGGAGAACTTCCGCTTCGGCCACAAGGCCTCCGGCGACGTCGAGACGTTGCAGACCCTCGGCGAGAAATACGACTTCGTGGCGGAAGCGGTCCCGTTGGTGAGCAACGGGGAGACGATCTCCTCCACCCTCATCCGCGAGCGGCTCGCCGCCGGGGACATGGAGGCCGTCGCCGAGGCGCTCGGCCGCCCGCACCGGGTCGAGGGCGTGGTCGTGCGCGGTTACCAGCGTGGTCGCCAGCTCGGCTTCCCGACGGCCAACGTGGAGTCGCCGGACTTCACCGCGATCCCCGCCGACGGCGTCTACGCCGGCTGGCTGCAAGGCATCTCGACGGGCAACCTGCCTGCCGTCTACGACGGCGAGCGCTGGCCCGCCGCGATCTCGGTGGGGACCAACCCCACCTTCGAAGGCGTGCCCCGCACCGTCGAGGCCTACGCGCTCGACCGCGACGACCTGGAGCTCTACGGCGCCCACGTGGCTGTGGACTTCGGGCCCCGGCTCCGGGGCAACGTCAGGTTCGACTCGATCGAGGCGCTCATCGAGCAGATACGCGCGGACGTGGACGAAGCCCGCCGCCTCACCTCCGAAGGCGGCGTCCAGGACCTCGAGGGCGACGCCCAGGGCGCGTGACGGCACCCGCCGCCTCAGGCGGCGGGACATGGGCGCGCGGGGCGATCTGACCTGCGTTTTTCCGGGATGTGCGCGAGCGTGAGGCCTGATGGTAACCTGGCATGTCAGCTCTGTAACCGGTGGTGTCACAGCCCCGGCGCTGATCTCGTCACGGCGACTGTAGGCACGCACGGTCGTTCGGACGTCTGAAGCCGCGCGTGCCCGTAGAGGTTCAAGGAGAGAAGTGTCGCTCGACACCGCCGCCAAGAAGCAGATCATCAGTGAGTACGCCAAGGGTGAGACCGACACCGGTTCCCCCGAGGTGCAGATCGCGCTGCTCAGCAAGCGCATCAGCGAGCTCACCGAGCACCTGAAGACGCACAAGCACGACCACCACAGCCGCCGCGGCCTGCTGCTGCTCGTCGGTCGTCGCCGTCGTCTGCTCAAGTACCTGCAGAGCAAGGACATCGAGCGTTACCGTTCGCTCATCGAGCGGCTCGGCCTGCGCCGATAGAATCATGAGGGAGCGGCGCTCGCGCCGCTCCCTCATCTCATATGGACGGATGTCGGCGCGTCGCGCGATGAAGACACCGCTCCAGTGAGCAAACTGAATAGCCGAGATAGTGCCCCGCGTCCATCAGCAAGAGCGCCCCACGGCGTCAGAGGGCCGGTCCTCGGTAGTGGCCCCCGGTCATCATGGTTTGAGCCATACGGAACCGGGCGCTTCAATCGAAGACCGGCGCTGCACCCACGGGGAGCCGGCGACGAAGACGACTCAGGCGCCTGAAGGCGCGCCTGAGCGGGCGCGGGCGACCGACCCACAAGGAGGTCCCCCGTGGAGGGTGTCCACAGCAGTGAAGCCGTTATCGACAACGGCTCTTTCGGCACACGGACCATCCGGTTCGAAACCGGGCGGCTCGCGCGCCAGGCGGCGGGTTCCGCCGTCGTCTACCTGGACGACGAGACGATGGTCATGTCCGCGACCACCGCCTCCAAGAGTCCCAAGGAGAGCCTCGACTTCTTCCCGCTCACGGTGGACGTCGAAGAGCGGATGTACGCCGCCGGCCGCATCCCCGGCTCTTTCTTCCGCCGTGAGGGCCGTCCTTCCGAGGACGCCATCCTCACCTGCCGTCTGATCGACAGGCCGCTGCGCCCGTCGTTCGTCAAGGGCCTGCGCAACGAGATCCAGGTCGTCGCGACCGTCATGGCGCTCAACCCCGACCACCTGTACGACGTGGTCGCGATCAACGCCGCGTCCCTGTCCACCCAGCTCGCCGGGCTGCCCTTCTCCGGCCCGATCGGCGGCGTCCGCGTGGCGCTGATCGAGGGTCAGTGGGTCGCCTTCCCGACGCACGCGGAGCTCGAGAACGCCACCTTCGACATGGTGGTCGCCGGTCGCGTCCTGGACGACGGCGATGTCGCGATCATGATGGTCGAGGCCGAGTCCACCCGTGACACGCTCAAGCTCATCGCCGACGGCGCCGTGGCGCCGACCGAGGAGACCGTGGGCCAGGGCCTGGAGGCGTCCAAGCCGTTCATCAAGGTCCTGTGCGAGGCGCAGTCCAAGCTCGCCAAGGTCGCCGCCAAGGAGACCGCCGAATACCCGCTGTTCCTCGACTACCAGGACGACGTCCTGGAGGCCGTGACCAACGCCGTGAAGAGCGAGCTCGCCACGGCGCTGACCATCGCGGGCAAGCAGGAGCGCGAGGTCGAGCTCGACCGCGTGAAGAACCTGGCGCTGGAGAAGGTCGGCCCCGACTTCGAGGGCCGCGAGAAGGAGATCGGCGCCGCGTTCCGCTCGCTGACCAAGAAGCTCATGCGTGAGCGGGTCATCTCCGAGGGCGTCCGCATCGACGGTCGTGGTGTCAAGGACATCCGCCAGCTCAACGCGGAGGTCCACGTCGTGCCCCGGGTGCACGGTTCGGCCCTGTTCGAGCGCGGCGAGACCCAGATCCTGGGCATCACCACGCTGAACATGCTCCGCATGGAGCAGATGATCGACACGCTCAACCCCGAGCGCACCAAGCGCTACATGCACAACTACAACTTCCCGCCCTACTCCACCGGTGAGACCGGCCGCGTGGGCTCGCCCAAGCGCCGCGAGATCGGTCACGGCGCGCTCGCCGAGCGGGCGCTCGTGCCGGTCCTGCCGTCCCGCGAGGAGTTCCCCTACGCGATCCGCCAGGTCTCCGAGGCACTGGGCTCCAACGGCTCGACCTCCATGGGCTCGGTCTGCGCCTCGACCATGGCGCTGCTCGACGCGGGTGTCCCCCTCAAGGGCATCGTCGCGGGCATCGCGATGGGCCTGATCAACGAGGGCGACCAGTACGTCACGCTGACCGACATCCTCGGCGCCGAAGACGCCATGGGCGACATGGACTTCAAGGTCGCCGGAACCAAGGACGTCATCACCGCGCTCCAGCTCGACACCAAGCTCGACGGCATCCCCGCCTCGGTCCTGGCCGCCGCGCTGAAGCAGGCCAAGGGCGCCCGCCTGGCCATCATCGACGTGATGCAGGAGGCCATCGACTCCCCGGCGGAGATGAACGCGACGGCTCCGCGCATCATCACGATCAAGGTCCCGGTGGACAAGATCGGCGAGGTCATCGGCCCGAAGGGCAAGATGATCAACCAGATCCAGGACGACACCGGCGCCGAGATCACGATCGAGGACGACGGAACCATCTACATCGGCGCCACCGACGGCCCGTCCGCCGAGGCGGCCCGGTCGGCGATCAACGCCATCGCCAACCCGCACATGCCGGAGGTCGGCGAGCGCTATCTGGGCACGGTCGTCAAGATCGCCGCCTTCGGTGCCTTCATCTCGCTCATGCCGGGCAAGGACGGCCTGCTGCACGTCTCCCAGATCCGCAAGCTGCACGGCGGCAAGCGCATCGAGAACGTCGAGGACGTCATGAACGTCGGCGAGAAGATCCAGGTGGAGATCGCCGAGATCGACGCGCGCGGCAAGCTCTCCCTGGTTCCCGTCGAGGTCGTCGAGAAGGAGGCCGCGGCCAAGGCCGAGGGAGACGCCTCCGAGGAGCAGCCCGCGGCGCCCGCCGAGGACCGCCCCCACGAGGAGCAGCCCCGTGCGGAGCGGCCCCGTCGCACCCGCACCCGCAGCAGCGGTGGCAACCGCGGTGGAGAAGACCGTAACTCGTGATGACCACCACTTTGCATTCCGGCAAGGACGGCGCCGGGGTTGTGCAGCGCACCGTCCTCCCCGGTGGGCTCCGGGTGGTGACCGAGTCCATGCCGACCGTGCGTTCCGTCGCGGTCGGCATGTGGGTCGGCATCGGATCGAGAGACGAGGCCCCCGAGCACATGGGGGCCTCCCACTTCCTTGAGCACCTGCTGTTCAAGGGCACCCCCACGCGGGACGCACTGGAGATCTCCGCGGCCATCGAGGGCATCGGCGGCGAGATCAACGCCTTCACCGCGAAGGAATACACCTGCTACTACGCGCGGGTCCTCGACGAGGACCTGCAGGTGGCGATCGACGTGCTCGCCGACGTGGTGACCTCCTCGCTCATCACCCCGGAGGATGTCGAGGCCGAGCGTGGCGTGATCCTGGAGGAGATCGCCATGCACGACGACGACCCCTCGGACGTGGTGCACGAGCAGTTCTCCGCCGAGCTGTACGGCGACACGCCCATCGGCAGGCCGATCCTCGGCACGGTCGACTCGATCAACGCCGTCAGCCGTGACCGGATCGCGGAATACTACCGGCGCTACTACCTGCCGACGCACACCGTGGTGTCGGTGGCGGGCAACGTCACCCACGAGCAGGTCGTGGCCCTGGTCGCCGCGGCCTACGAGCGGGCCGGAGCTCTCGGCGGAGACGCCTCGCCGATTTCCCCGCGCATTTCCGGACCCGGAGCCGAGGCCCGTTCCGGCGTCCGGGTGATGCACCGGCCGACCGAGCAGGCCAACCTGGTCCTCGGCACGACCGGCCTCACCCGCACCGACGACCGCCGCTTCGCGCTCGGCGTGCTCAACGCGGCGCTCGGCGGTGGCATGTCCTCGCGGCTGTTCCAGGAGATCAGGGAGAAAAGGGGTCTGGCCTACTCGGCATACTCCTACACCTCCGCCTACGCCGACACCGGCCAGTTCGGCATCTACGTCGGCTGCCTGCCGTCGAAGATCGACGACGTGCTGAAGATCTGCCGGGAGGAGCTCCTCCGGGTGGTGGCCGACGGCATCACCGAGGAAGAGATCGTCCGCGGTAAGGGTCAGATGCGCGGCGGCCTCGTGCTGGGCCTGGAGGACACCGGCTCCCGGATGTCCAGGATCGGCAAGGGGGAGCTCGTCTTCGACGAGCACCTGTCGGTCGACGAGATCCTCGGCAGGATCGACGCGGTGACCCCGGACGAGATCACCGCGGTCGCCTGGGACGTCTTCAACCGCCCGCTGACCCTCGCGGTCATCGGCCCCTATGAGGACAAGGATTTCAGCTGGGCCCTGAACGACTAGTGCGGTGACCGCATGCTTTCGCCGGGTCGGCGCGGCCTCACGGCATCGATCCGGCGAGCGGTGACGCGATCTCGGCCGGTGCCTGCGAGCGCGCCGGACCGGTGAGCGTTCCCGGTCGCAGCACTGGCGCTCCGGCATGAGCGGCCCCGGCGTCGGAAGGCGCCGGGGCCGCTTTCGCTTCCACAGGCTCTTCCACCGGCGGCACGCATCGGCGCCTACCAGGCGATCCTCGGTGAGCCGCGGGAAGCGAAAGGTATACCCTTAGGCCGTGATCAGGGTTGGAGTTCTCGGCGCCCGCGGGCGTGTCGGTGTCGAAGTGTGCAAGGCCGTCGAGGCGGCGGACGACCTGGAGCTGGTCGCGGCCGTCGACAAGGACGACCCGATCGAGGGCCTTGAGGGCTCCGAGGTGGTGGTGGACTTCACCCACCCCGACGTGGTCATGGGCAACCTCGAATGGTGCATTTCCCACGGCATCCACCCGGTGGTCGGCACCACCGGCTTCGACAACGAGCGCCTGGCGACCGTGAGGGGCTGGCTGGACGCCAATCCCGGCACGAACGCGCTGATCGCGCCCAACTTCGGCATCGCGGCCGTGCTGATGATGCACTTCGCCCAGCAGGCCGCCCGCTACTTCGACTCCGTCGAGATCGTCGAGCTGCACCACCCGAACAAGGCCGACGCGCCCTCCGGCACCGCTCGCCGTACGGCCGAGCTGATCGCCGAGGCGCGGCGCAAGGCCGGGGCCGCTCCCATGCCCGACGCCACCACCGCCGAGCTGGACGGTGCCCGGGGCGCGGACGTGGACGGGGTCCACGTGCACTCGGTACGGCTGGCCGGGCTGATCGCTCACCAGGAGGTGCTGCTGGGCGGTGACGGGGAGACCCTCACCATCCGCCACGACACCATGAACCGCTCGTCGTTCACCCCGGGCGTGCTGCTGGGCGTGCGCCGGGTCGGGGAGATGCCCGGTCTGACCGTGGGCCTGGAGCGCCTGCTCGACCTGTAGGCGGGACGCTCGCCAAGGCCGAAGCGCCACGCCGACGGGAAGAGAAGGTGTTTCCCGGCTTGTGGGTTACGTGTATTCACGTAATCACCTCCGTAGGTTCGGCCGCTGAGGTGGCCGGTGGGCGCGCTGCGTCGGCGGGGACCGTTACTGTGCCAGGCATGTCTGACGATCTGCGCAGTGGCGGCCCGCGTGCCAAGCGCACCAGGGTGGATGATCGGCTGACCGATCCAGGCTTCCTGGTTCACGCCGATCCCGGGCAGGTGACGGCGCTGTTGGACGCGGCGTCGGGTCCCGCGGCGCGGCTGGCGGCGGCGGTGTACCGGACCTCGGCGCACCTGCACCGTGACACCACCGCGGGGGTGCGCCGTCAGTTGCTGGCGCTGGACGCGGCGCGGTACGGGGACCGGGAGCTGTCGGCGCGGATCAGCGCGGTGGCGGTGCAGGACGAACCCGCCGCAGGGTGGGGCGTGGAGTGGGCCACCGGCTCCCTGCTCGACTCCCGCTTCCGGCATACCCTGGCCAGCGACTTCCGCAAGGTGTCTGCGCTGGCGACGACGGTGGTCGACGGCCGCGTCTGCGTGCTCACCGGCGCAGCCGATGACACGGTGCGGGTGTGGGATCTGGCCACGGGTGAGCCGGTCGGCCGGCCTTTGATCGGCCATGTCTACCCGGTGTGCGCGGTGGCGACGGCGGTGGTGGACGGCCGCGTCCGCGCGGTGACCGGCGGTGCCGACGAAACGGTGCGGGTGTGGGATCTGACCAGCAGGCAGCAGATCGGTGACCCCCTGATTCCCCACACCGGCTGGCTGCAGGCGACGGCGGTGGTCGACGGCCGCGTCTGCGCGATCACCCACGGCCTGGATAAGACGGTGCGGATGTGGGATCTGGCCACGGGTGAGGAGGTCGGTGACCCCCTGATCGACGACACCGGCTGGGTGCGTCTGATGGCGACGGCGGTGGTCGACGGCCGCCCCTGCGCGGTCATCCACAGCGGGTATGGCGATGACGAGACGGTGCGGGTGTGGGAGCTGACCACCGGTCAGCGGATCGGTGGCCCACTGACCAGCCATACCGGCCGGGTCTGCGGGGTGACGACGGGGGTGGTGGACGGCCGCGCCTGCGCGATCACGAGCAGCGACGCTGACCCGGTGCGGGTGTGGGATCTGGCCACGGGTGAGCAGGTCGGAGACTCCCTGATCTCCCACGCCGACTGGATGAGGGTGGCGGCGGTGGTGGACGGCCGCGTTCGCATTGTCACCAGTGACGACAAGAGGGTGCGGGTGTGGGACCTGGCCACGGGTGAGCAGATCGGTCCGGAGGCGGTGTTCCCGCTGCCGGTCCACGCGGTGGCCATGGTTCCGGACGGCCGGCTGGTGGTGGGCTTCGGCCACGAGGTCGCGGTGCTGGCCCGCCGTTGACCCCTCCTATCGACTTCCACCGGCTCCCGGAGGATTCTCCGCCTAGCGAGGCGTCCATCGGGATCACCGCTCGTGACGGACGAGATCCACGGGACCCTCCCTAGTCTTCGATGGTGATTCCCAGCGCGCCGGCCAGGCCGTAGACCAGCCCCTGGGCATCCCGGCTCGTGATGGTCACTCCTCTGAGGCTGGTCACGCCGCCGATCTTCAGCAGCACGCAGTCGGCGAACCGCGCACCTTCCATCTGCGCCCCGGAGAACTGGGCGCCCGTCAGGTCGCAGCGCTCGAACAGGACCCCTCGCAGGTCCGCGTTCTGGAAGTTGGCCTCCACCATGGTGCAGTCGAGGAAGACGGCGCTCTTGAAGGCCGAGAATCTGAAGCTTGTCAGATCGGCACGGCAGGCGTCGAAGGTCACGTCGCGGAATCCGCACTCGGACCAGGCCATTCCGGTCAGCCGGCTCGTGGACACCCGGGCGCGGTGCATCGTCGACGTCCTGGCCACCATGTTCGACAGGTCGCAGCGCTCCAGTTCGACATCCGAGAAACCGGCCCGCCGCATCGTCGTGCCTGAGAGTCGCGTCTCGACGAGGCGGCAGCCCTCGAATTCGGCCGCGTCCGCATCATGGAATGACAGGTCAACGGCCCTGAACTCCAGCGACCGGTATATGCCGTCGGCCTCCAGGTCGTGTTCGGGGAGACGGGCGGGGGTGAGTGACCCCGGCAGCCGGGGGGCGACGGGTTCTTTCAGCCGCGGTGGCCGAGCATGCGGGGCGCGGGAAGGCATGAGCCGGAGCCTACTCCCGGCGGGACGGTGAGACGCCGGTTTGCGGTGATCATCGCAACCGGAAAAACATTATGGTCCGCATTCGCTCACGCTGTATCGTCCGATTTCGTGACAAGCGAGCTATTTCCGGCTTCGGCCAATGTCCGCTGGGCCCAGCCGGGAGAACTGGCGGGACTCGCGGCGGTGGAGGTCGCCGCGGACGGGGTCTTCGCCCAGGTCGGAATCACTTTCCCGCCGGGAACCACGATGATCGAGGAGACCGACGACCCGTCGCGTGTCCTGGTCGCCGGAACCCCGCCCGTCGGCTTCGCCATGATCGGCTGGGTGGACGGCAGCGTCCACCTCGACCAGCTGGCCGTCCACCCGGACCACGGGCGGCAGGGGATCGGCGGGCAGCTGCTGGAGGCGGTCTGCGACCACGCGGCGTCGGCCGGTTCCGGGGCCGTGACGCTGACGACGTTCCGGGATGTGCCGTGGAACGGGCCGTGGTACGCCCGGCGTGGCTTCGCCGTACTCGACGAGGCCGAATGGGGGCCGGAGCTGGCCGCGCTGGTGGTTCATGAGCGGGAGCTGGGCATCGAGCTCGCGCCCCGCGTCGTGATGCGCAGGATCCTCTGAGATTGTGACGCACCGAACCCCTTGAGGTCGTGATGCGCAGGATCTTTTGAGGTCATGACACGCTGAACCCCTTGAGGTCGTGATGCGCCGGATCCTTTAGGTCATGACGCGCTGAACCTTCTGGCATGGGAGCCGTCGGCCAAGGTCAGGGCGCCGTGATCAGCCCAGGAGCCAGCCAATCGACGCGAGGGTGAGCATCGACAGCGCGGTGCCGGCGATCACGGTTCCGCGTGCCACCGAGTCGGCCTGGCCGTATTCGCGGGCGAAGATGTAGGCGTTCTGCGCGGTGGGCAGGGCCGCGCAGACCACCAGCGCGAGCAGTTCGGCCGGGTGGAGCCGCATCATCAGCCCGAACACGTATGCCAGCAGCGGCTGGGCCAGCAGCTTCAGCGCCGACAGCGCCACGACCTCGGTCCGCTCGCCCGCCGGACCCGGGCCGCGCACGGTCAGGGAGAGGCCGAGGGCGACCAGAGCGGCGGGCACGGCGGCGTTGCCGAGCAGGGAGAGCGGCCCGACGATCACCGGCGGCGGGTGCCAGCCGAGCGCCGAGCAGAGCGCGCCGGCGGCCAGCCCGAGGATCACCGGGTTGCGCAGCGGCAGGCTCGCCAGCCGGGCCGGCCGGACCTTGTGGCCCGTGCCCCGGTCCAGGACGACGAGCACCAGGGGAGTGATGATCAGGACCTGGAACAGCAGCACCCCGGTCAGGAAGGTGGCGTCACCGAGCACCTGCAGCGTGACCGGGATGCCGAGGTTCGCGGAGTTCACGTAGCCGGCGGACATCGCGCCGATCGTGGCCTCGCCGGGCTTGCGGCCGAAGACCAGGCGGCTCAGGGCGAAGCCCAGGGCCATGGTCACGACGGTGCTGGCGGCGAAGGCGCCGAGCGCGAGCCCGCTGAACGAGAGCCGGGTCCGGGTGAGAACGGAGAACAACGCGGCCGGCATCGCCAGATGGAAGACGAAGCCGCCGAGCACCCGGTCGGCTTCCGCGCCGAGCAGCCGGAAACGCCCGGCCATGAAGCCGAGCAGCGTCAGCGCCCAGATCGGGACAAAGGCCGCGATCAATAGGGAACCACCGCAGCCTCCTTGCGCCGACAGGACCAAAGCGTATCTTGCCGATGTCCGCCGCCAGGGTCCCGGGGGGCATGTCGCCCGCGCTTCCACTCCGGCTGGACGGGGGTTCTCCCCGGGAGAGCTTGGGTGCGTCGGCGATGGTGAAGAGGTCCTTCTGGACGTGGCCGCGAAGCGGCCCGATGCCAGGCGGTACGGCCCCTGGCGCCGGTCCGGGTCGTGAAGCCGTCCTGGGTGCGGGTGGTGAAGGACTGCCCTAAAGGGCCTGGAGGGCCGCCTTAAAGGGCCTGGAGGGCCAGGCCGACGGTGAAGAGCAGGCCGTAGACGAGCTGGAAGCGGCCGGTCTGCTGGAGCGCGGCGATCAGGGCGGGTCCGGTGGCACCCTGCCGGACGATCTTCATCGGGGGGATCGCGAACGGCGTGGCGAGTACGGCCAGCGCCGCGAACGGCTGCCACGGAGCCATGGCCAGGGCGATGACCAGTGGAAGGGTCAGGCAGAGGGTGTAGAGCACGCGGGTACGGCTGTCGCCGAGCACGACGGCCATGGTGCGCTTGCCGGCCGGGCCGTCGGTCACGATGTCGCGCAGGTTGTTGACCACCAGCATCGAGCAGGACAGCAGGCCCACCGGCACCGAGGCCACCAGGGCCGTCCAGGGAAGCCATTCGAGCTGCACGAACGTGGTGCCCGCCACCGCCACCAGGCCGAAGAACACGAACACCGAGATCTCGCCGAGCGCCCGGTAGCCGTAGGGCCTGGAGCCGCCGGTGTAGAACCAGGCCGCCGCGATCGACACCGCGCCGATCAGCAGCAGCCACCAGGCTCCCGTCACCACGACCAGCACCAGCCCCGCCACCGCGGCGGCCAGGAAGCAGCCGAGGGCCGCGGCGAGGACCTCGCGGGGCGCCGCCGCCTTCGACCCGACCAGGCGCATCGGGCCGACTCGCCTGTCGTCGGTGCCGCGCACGCCGTCGCTGTAGTCGTTGGCGTAGTTCACGCCCACCTGCAGCGCGAGCGCCACGAAGAGGGCGAGCAGGGCCCGCCACCAGACGGCTCCGCCGTATCCGATCGCGACGCCGGTGCCGACGACGACGGGGACGATGGAGTTGGGAAGGGTGCGCGGACGTGCTCCGGCAATCCACTGGCTCGGGGTGGCCATGGTTGGGAGGTTCCTCTCGGACGCTTGTGACCTGGGTGGCCGGAACCGACCGATAATGCCGGTTCCGGCCGTACCTTAGCTGATGTCGGTCGCCAGGCGGATCATCCGTACCGGCCGGCCCATGTTGAGGACCCGCTCGGCACCGTCTTCGCCCCAACCGGCCGACTCAAGGAACCCAAGCGTTCCGTAGTTGTCGGCGAACACCCAGGTCACGATGGTGTGGTAGCCGTCGTCACGGAGGTAGTCGACCGTCGCGTTGAGCAGGCGGCTGCCGTGCCCGCGCCGGACGTGGTCGGGGTCCACCAGGAAGGTGAGCATCTCGGCGGTCGTGGTCGGGTCGAGATCGGGGTCTTCCGCCGGGGCGTGGGAGGCCAGGCCCACCACCCGTTCGCTGCCCCGCATCGCCGCGGCGGCCTCGACGCCGCCCGGACCGAGCGCGGGGAACGCGTCGGTGTCCAGCACGACCTGCTCCACCGCGACCAGCACCCGATGCCGGGGGGACGGCGGGCTGATGATGGCCTCGTCCCACTGGCGGCGCCACATCTCCTCGGCGGCCGCCCCGGTCATCTGCTCCAGCGGCCCCTCGGGGAGGAACTCCCGATAGCCGTATCTCCAGGCGCGGATCTGGGTGCTTGTCACCGCGGCGACATCATCGTGCCGGGCCACCCGCACGCCTACGTCTGCCATTTCGGCCCGCTCCTTTTCTCTGCCGTCTGCCGTCGCCTCAGGACGCGCTGTCTCGTGGGTCTCTTACCACGCGAGCGGGCATCAGGCGGGTGGATCCGTGAGACAGGCTCCTACACCGTATCGGGGAATCCGACTCAGAGATGACGCGAACCGGTCTCCGTCTGGCGACGCGCCCGATATGCCCGGGTCTTGGTGCGGTTACCGCAGACCCTCATGGAGCACCAAGATCGAGAACGGTTTTTGGACGAGTCAATGAAGGCCCACTGGCAGGTGCTCTCGGTGCACACCTTCAGTCTGGGCCACATGCCGTCCGCGTGCGCGCTCATCACCGCGGCCGCGATCCTGGCGAGCCCGCCGGGCACCCCGGCCGCAACCGGCTCCAGAACGGGTCCGTCGGCCGTCAGGGCGACCCGCAGGGCAAGCCCGTCGAACATGTGGGGCGGCCTGGGCTCGTGGTCACGGTCGTGGTTGTGGCGCAACGCGGCACGCAGGGACTCGCGGAGATCGACGGCCAGGGCCAGGTCGGCGTCGTCGGCAGTGTCGCCCGGCCCGGTCAGTCCCCGCTTGCCGAGCCACGCGGCCAGCGCGGCGGGGGACGGGATCGCGTCGGTGTCACTTTCGACGTCGTAGCTGTTCACGAAGTCGCACACCAGGTCGGAGGGGCTGTTCATGTTGTCACTCACCTCTTCGCAACCACTGTACGCCATTAGGGGGTTGTGTTCAGTACAACACCGGCATAGTGTTTTTAGTGGTGTTGCATTGGGGGTTGTCATGTGGTACTGGGCATATCTCGCCATTCGGGAGAGTCGCAGACACGAGCCGCACCAGGTGGGAAACCACAGTGACGAGAACGCGGAGCGGCCGGACGAGAGAGGGGGACGCCCGCTCGTCCCCGCTCAGAGGTCATCCAGCGCGGCGGCGAGCCGCCGCACCCCCTCGGCCAGCTCCGGCAGGTGAACGGCCGCCGAGTGGGTCACCCGGATCCGGGGACCCGGGGGCTCGGCCGGATAGTAGATGCGGCCGGAGCTCACCAGGACCCCCGCTCGCCGGGCCGCCTCCACCACGGTCTCCTCGTCCCGGTCGGGCGGGAGCCGTACCCACAGGTGCAGGCCGCCCCGGGGCACGAGATGGATCTCGGCGGCGGGCATCTGGGCGGTCAGCGCGGCGGCGAGGGCGTCTCTGCGGACCGTCAGCTCGGCGCTCAGCGCGGTCAGGTGGCGTCGCCAGGCGGGTGAGCCGACGAACTCCAGCGCCGTCTCCTGAAGCGGCCTGGAGACGAAGAACGACTCCACGACCTGGCTCGCCCGGAGCCGTCGCGCCGCGGGCCCCCGCGCGATGACCCCGGCGACCCGCATGTTGGGCGACAGGACCTTGGTGAGGGAGTTGATGTGCACGACCACGCCATGGGCGTCCAGTGCGATCATCGGCGGCGGAGCCGGGGCCACGGTGAAATACCGGGCGTAGTCGTCTTCGATCACGAACGCTCCCGCGGCCCGGGCGATCGCGAGCACCTGCTCGCGCCGTTCGAGAGGGAGGGTCGCGCCGGTGGGGTTGTGCAGGGTCGGCTGACAGAGGAAGACCCGCGCGCCCGTGACGGCGAACGCCTCCGCGAGGAGCTCGGGTCTCACCCCGTCGCGATCCATGGGTACGGCTGTCGCGCGGAGCCCGGCGGCCCGCGCGGAGGCGAGGGCGCCCGGGTAGGCCGGGGTCTCCACGAGGACGGGTGTGCCCGGGGCGGCGAGCGCGCGGAAGGCGTGGGTGAGGGCGGACTGCCCGCCGCTGACGATGAGGGCGTCCGACGGGGTGACGTCGCCGCCCACCTCCTGGGCGAACCATCTGCGCAGCTCCGGGATGCCGGCCAGGGGCGGCAGCTCCCAGACGTCGGGGCGGCGCAGGGCGCGGGAGGCGGCGGCGGACAGGGCCTTGGAGGGGCGTAGCGCCGGGTTGAGATAGCCGCCGGTGAGCGGGATGACGCCGTCCGGCGGGGGAGTCAGCAGGCCGGTCACCTCGGTGTCGTCGACCACCCTGTCGCCGAGCGCCACCGTCTGCCAGGACAGGTCGGCGGTGTCGCCGGTGCGCGTGACCGCGGGGGCCACGTAGGTCCCGCTGCCCGGCCTGATGACCACCCGCCCCTCGGCGGCGAGCTGGCCGAGCGCCCGCGACACGGTCACCGGGCTCACGTTGTAAAGCCGCATCAGCTCGCGGCTCGATGGCAGTCTGTCTCCGGGGCGCAGCCGCCCCGCCTCCTCCCTGAGGGTGGCCGCTAAACGGACGATACTGCTATCGTCATTCATGAGAGATAAGAATAGCGCTATCGTGACAAATCGAGTAGCGGTCGATCCCGACCTCTCTTCCGCCGTTCCCGCCCCTCGCCCGGCCGAGCCGGCCCGGCTGATGCCGGCGCCCGCGAGCACGGCATGGCGCGGGACCCTGCTCGCCGGTCTCGGAGTGCTGTCGTTCTCGGGGTCGTTCCCGGCGACGGTCTTCGCGATGGAGGGGTTCGACCCCTACCTCGTGGCGATCGGGCGGGCCGTGGTGGCCGCCGTCGCGGCGCTGATCTTCCTGGTGGCGGCCCGGGGGCCGGTGCTGCCGCCCAGGGCCCACCTGCGGTCGTATCTCGTCATCGTGGCCGGTGTGGTCTTCGGGTTTCCCGTCTTCAGCGGGCTGGCGCTCGACGCCGGAGCCAGCGCCTCCCATGCCGCGGTGGTCATCGGGCTCCTTCCCGCCGCCACGGCGGCCTGCGCCATCCTGAGAGGGGGAGAGCGGCCCCGGCCGATGTTCTGGGCGGCCTGCGGCCTCGGGGCCGCGTCGATCACCGCCTTCACCCTCAGCCGGGGCGGCGGCCATGTCACCGGGGCCGACCTGCTGCTCGTCGGGGCGCTGGTGTCGGCCGCCGTGGGCTACACCGAAGGCGGGCGCCTGGCTCGTGAGACCCCGGGCTGGCGGGTCATCTCCTACACCCTCGTCATCGCCACCCCGCTCACCGTCCCGGCGGCGGTCGCGCTGGCCCTGGCGACCGACGTACGGCCCAGCGCGGCGTCGCTGGCAGGGTTCGCCTACGTGGGGCTGATCTCGATGTTCCTCGGCTTCATCCCCTGGTACGCGGGCCTGGCCATGGGCGGCATCGCCCGTGCCGGGCAGACCCAGCTCGCGCAGCCGCTGCTGACGCTGCTGTGGGCCTGGCTCCTTCTCGGCGAGCGGTTCGGCCCGGTGACGGTCATGGCCGCGCTCGCCGTACTGGCGTGTGTCGCCATGACTCAGCGGGCACGCTCTTGAAAGATGTGACATCGGGGCGCACGATGTGAGCTGTAGCTGTCATAAAAGGGGTGGAATCATGGCGGACCTGACGATTCCCGAGGGTGGCTTCTGGCCCGCTCCCGAGATCCCTCAGCCGAACATCTACCCGATGGAGTGGAGGGTGGAGACCGACAAGCTGGCGGCCATCTACGAGAAGTCCAAGCGCATGGTGTGGAACCCCGCCGACCTGCCGTGGGACGGCCTCGACCCGGACGACTTCACCGTCGAACAGCGCCTGGGGATCATGTACTGGTTCTCCGTGCTGGCCAACTTCGACGCCTCCGGCCCGGCCGTCTTCGCCCGCGCCACCATCCAGGCGTTCGAGAAGCATGAGGAAGACCCGGTCCGCAAGTGCTTCTTCTCCATCACGCGTGACGAGATGAACCACGAGGAGTGCTGCCAGCGCACCATCGCCAAGCTCTGGCCGGGCGGGCCGCTGAACTGGACCCCGGCCACCGACCTGGAGAGGGCCGCCCACAACAACATCGGCTGGCTCTATCACAACGGCGGCCGTTACTGGACGGGCTACAACAACGCCGTCGGCAAATACACGCTGCCGGTGCTGTTCACCAGCTTCATGATGGGCGAGATGGCCGCCTCCACCCTGTTCCGAGGCATGGCCAGCGGCACCGCGCACCCGGTCTTCAGCGACATGTTCCACCGCATCGGCCGCGACGAGTCGCGCCACCTCCAGATCTGCATGACCATCCTGGAGAACGAGTGGCCCGGCCTCACCGACGACACCCGTTCGCAGATCACCCGCCAGCTGCGCGCGGGGTTCGTCTTCCTCTCCATGATCCTCTGGGAGCCCCCCGGCGGTTTCTGGGAGCTTCCGCCGTACTTCCTGGACAACCACCGCGTCCTGATGGACCACGCCCGCGACGCGGGTCTCGGGGTGCTCTCCTACGAGGAGCAGGCCGACAACTGGCGCGTGGCGATGGCCCGGATCCGCGCCATCGTCGAACGATGGGGCATCGAGTTCCCCGCCATCCCCGAGCTCGACATCGACGGTGTCGAGGTCGACTTCCTCGATCCCGAGGACATCATCCCGGTCTTCTAGCCTTGCTGATCATCGTGTTGCGCCGCAGGTCAAGCAACAGAACGACGCTTCATCAAGACCCATGGACCGCTGGGAAAACGTACCTCGGTGACGCGTCAATAACGCGCGATCATGAATGGGCGAGGGCGGCGGCGAGGTCGTCGAGGTGCTTCGAGACAGGGCCCAGGGTGAGCAGGCCGCTGCCCGCCCCAGCCAGCTCCGCTGCCGCGGGGGTGAGCTCGGTGTGGGCGCGTTCCATCGTCTCCCGGTCGCCGACGGCGATCGCCGCTCGCGCGGCGAGGCACCACAGGGCTTCGAACAGCAGGTCGCGGGGCGGGTCCGGGAGCCGGCGCAGCGCCGCCGCGGCCTCACCGGGGCGGTCTTGGGCCAGCAGCACCAGGGGGCGGGCCCAGGGCTCGTAGGGCCCCCAGTCGGTGTGCTCGTCGGTTTGGGCGGGCTGTGCGTGCTGTAGGCGCAGGCACAGCAGGGCGAGCGGCAGCAGGCCGCGTTCCAGTCCGGGCATGCCGGCGTCGTTCAGTCGCGCGGCGGCGTCTTGGTAGGCCGCCTCCACCTCGGCTGCCGGTGTCCGCCCGGTGGCCGCGAGCCGCAACGCCCGGTACCACCGGGTGAACACGCCCACCAGCGGCAGCTCGTGGTGCTCGGCCAATCGATCCGCGGCGGCCGCGTGCTCGTCGGCTCCGGGGAAATCCGCGAGCGCGCTGCGGGCCTGAAGCCGGATGAGGTGCCCGAGCACCTCGTAGGTGGTCAGGCCGTTCTGGGTGGCCAGGGCGACCAACTCGGCGCCGATCGCGTCCCGGCGCGGGGCCAGTCCCGCGCGATGGAAGGTCTGCATGAATACGCCGTTGAGAGCGAACGCCAGCGGCGCGGGGTCGTCCAGTAGGCGGGCGATCTGCTCTGCCTGCCGGGCGGCCTGGAGCCCACGCGCTGAGCGGGTGCCGCGTGACTCCAGGGCGATCGTGGCCAGCAGGCGGGCCCGCGCCGCCGGGGGCGCGCCCGGCGGGAGGTCGGCCAGGGTGCGCTCGGCCGCCGCCACGACACACGTGGCCTGCTGTGGGTCGTCGACACGGGTCCAGATCGCCGGGACGTCGTAGGCGCCGATCACGCGGGCGGTCAGCTCCGTGTCGCCCAGCTCCTCCGCCGCCGTGATGGCCGCCACGCGGTGCTGGCGGGCGGCCTGGAGGCCGCCGCCTCCGGTCGCCGCGAGATCGCGTAGCAGGCCCACCGCCGACTCCAGCCGGGCCCGGGCGCCGGATGCCACGGTGCGGTCATAGGCGGCGGTCGCCTGCGCCCACACCCGCCCCACCGCCTCGGTCGGGGCGGTGTGGTCGAGGTGGTGGGCATGGTTGAGGATGTCCGCCTCCAAACGGCGCAGTCCCGGGCCAGGATCCACCCCCAGTTGCTCGATGAGAAGCGTTCGTGCCCGGCGCAGCACCGCGAGCGCGTCGCCCTGGCGGCCGGCGCGGTAGAGCGCGAGGGCCAGCAGTCGCCAAGCGTCCTCGCGCCAAGGATGCTCGGCCACATGCGCGTCCAGATCCGGCACCGCTTCGGCGGCGAGTCCCAGCGCCAGCCGGGCCTCGGCCTGGCGCTCGACGGCGTGCAACCGCAGCTCGCCCAGGCGGGAGCGCTCCGCGCGGGCCCAGGCCTCGTCGGCGAACTCGGCGTAGGCGGGCCCGCGCCACCATCCCAGCGCGTCCTCCAGCCGGGCGAGCGCAGGCCGAGGCGGCAGCGTCGCAGCGGTGGCCACTGCCTGCTCGAAACGCCAGGCGTCCACCGCGCCCGGTTCGGCGCGCAGCGCGTACCCCGGGCCCTCGGTGACCAGCAGCCGGGCCGGAGTGCGGGGCGGACGCTCGGGCTCCAGCGCGCGGCGCAGCGCGGCCACGAAAGTGCGCACCGCGCCCACCGCGTCCGAAGGCGGGTCCGCCCACAGGTCCTCGACCAGGAGGGTGACCGGGACGACACGGCGGCGGGCGACGATCAGCCGGGCCAGCACCGCGCGGTGCCGCGGCCCCTTCAGCGCGATCGCACCCTCGGCACCGTCCCAGGCCACCACGGGCCCCAGCACCCCGAACGCGACCTGCACCCTTGACCCCCCTTTCCGGGAACATCGCCCCAGGTCACGGTAGCGCGCTCATCCGATGCTCATCCGCGCTCGGCAGGCTTAAGGCACCTGATCACCTACGGAGAAGGGCGAGACCATGACGCCTGCCATCGACGGCTTCACCTACCAGCGCGTCCCCGTCGCCGACGGCGTGTCCCTGAACGCGGCCGTCTGCGGCTCGGGCAGTCCGATCGTGCTGCTGCACGGCTTCCCGCAGACCCACCTGATGTGGCGGCATGTCGCCGCCGACCTCGCGGCCGACCACACCGTGATCTGCCCCGACCTGCGCGGCTACGGCGCCAGCGACAAACCCGCCGAGACCGACGGCACCATGTACGCCAAGCGCACCATGGCCGCCGACATCGTCGCCCTGGCCCGCGCGCTGGGGCACGAGCGCTTCGCGCTGGCCGGGCACGACCGCGGCGCCCTGGTCGCCTTCCGCGCCGGTCTCGACCACCCAGAGACGATCACTCACCTGGCCTGCCTCGACGTGCTCCCCACAGCGGACATGTGGGAGGTACTGCGCGGTGTCACCGCCGCCGTCGGCTTCCATCTCTACCTGATGGCCCAGCCCCCGGGCCTGCCCGAACATATGATCGCCGCCAGCCCGGACGCCTTCTTCGGTCACTTCCTCGACATCTGGACCAACGACCCGCGGGCGATCCCCGCCGACGTTCGGGCTGCCTACCTGGACGCCTGCCGTGACGCGGTGCCCTCGATCGTGGCCGACTACCGCGCTTCGGCCGGCATCGACGTCGACCACGACCAGGCCGACCGGGACGCCGGCAACCGGCTGCGGATGCCGGTCACCGTGCTCCAGCAGGACTGGGGCGCCGCCCTCGGCTTCGACGCGACGGCCCTGTGGGGTGCCTGGGCGCCGGACTTGCGGCACACCACCGTCACCTGCGGTCACTTCATGGCCGAAGAAGCCCCGGCCGACATCGCCAAGGCGCTTCGAGACCTCCTCAGCCGCTGAACGACCGAAACGACCACAGGAGCGGCGCCTGGCAGGGCGGCTAGCCCCCCGCGTCGGAGGTTCGGGGTGCGGACGGGCGGCCGGTGTCGGCGGTCTCCGTACGGAGGGCCTCCCAGAGCAGGTTGAGCGGATGGTCCGGTTCATAGCGATCGCGTTCTCCCTTGCGGGCGAACACCGCGGACACCATCTCCAGCTTGGGTTCCGTGTCGTGTGTCAGTTCGAGGAGTCGCATCTCGGCTCCCTCGGCCGCCGCCCCGTCCACGGCCTGCCGTCCGAGCGCACGGGTGGCGATCATGCAGCCACGCGCGAGCCGGGAGCGCATCAGCGCGATCCCGTACTGGAGGTCGTCGATCTCGGCCACGATGTTCAGCCGGCCGCGGAAGCCGGGCCCGTGCCACAGGCTGAGGAAGTCCGCGGCCGGCCCGGCGGGGACGATCAGAGGGAGCTCACCCAGCCTGCTCGTCCCGACCGAGGACACGGGCAGCTCGGGCACCGGGAGGTTCGTCAGGATCACGGGGCTGCCGCGACGCCACTCCATGACGTCGTACTTGTCATGACGGGTGATGTCGCCGACCTGCGTGACGACGCTGCCGCAGAGCAGATCGACCTGCCCGGCCTCCAGCCGAGACCAGAAGTCCCCGGTGCGGACGTGAGCGAGCCGGAAATCGATGTCGCGGCGCGTGAACTCGTCGGAGAGCCTGTCCCACGCCCGTGCCAGAAGCCGGAGCGTGCACTCCGTGGTGCCCACGGTGATCGTTCTGCCGGTGCGGCGGCGGGACGAGTGGATCTCGTCCAGCCACCGGCCGAGCGTACGGCGCGCGTTTTCCACGACCATTTCCCCGGTCGCGGTGAACAGGAAATCCTTTCCCCTTCCCTGCTTGGTCACGAGCGTCTCGCCGCAGAGTTTCTGAAAATTCCGGTTGAGGGTGTCGACCTGTTTCTGCACGCTGGACTGCTCCCTGTCGAGCATCCGGGAGGCGTGCAAGGCTGATCCGGTCTCGTGCACGACGACCAGGGTGCGCAGCTGGTCCAGGGTGGTGTCGAGCAGCGCGGGCGCGCAGTCGAGGAGCTCGGCCAACGGGTCGGCCGCGGGCACCGGCCCGGGGGGTCGGCGGGACATGGTTGTTTCCATCCTCACGTTCGTGCTCCGAAGAACATCTCAACGGGAAACGATCGCATTTCGCGGTGAAACTCTCGGGAGAAGTTCCTCTTTTTTGGTGGATATTCGTTGTTCGGCGATAGAACGCTCGTCTTCTGTCTCGGGGGCGAAGCCGGAAGCCCGGCTGTCGAGTTGATCGCTCGGATGGCTCCGGCGAAGGAGTCATCGTGGGTTCTTGTTGTGCGCCACGTCCATGCAGGGCCATGGATCTTCATCCACCGTACGGCGAAGGCCCCGTCGCCGAGCGGTCCGAGTGAACGCCGGAACATCGATCTCGGGTACCAAGCTCGGCGTCCTGACGGCGCCGCAAGGCCTGGGCGTCCTCGTCCCGGCCAGGCGGGCGCCGCGCGGCCGGTCCGGGCGGCTCCGGATGGAAAGCGGTTACGCAGGGAAAACTCATCGTGCGCGTAACCGCCGACGACAGAGGACGGCAGATGGCCGACCAGATCCATGACTCACCCTGACGCGGAGAGGTCTGAGCCGTCCGTCCCTGACGCGGAGCGGTCCCGGACGCCCGCCGGCGGATCGACCTCCGGGTCCGCGTCGCCGCCTCCGGCGGAAGGCGGCGACGCCGGGCGGGCGCGACGGTGGGGCCATGTCGTCCTGACCCTGCTGACACTGGCGGCGGGCGCGATGGACGCGGTCGCCTTTCTGGGGCTCGGCGGCGTTTTCACCGCGAACATGACAGGTAACCTGGTCCTCTCCGCCCTGGTCGGCCGCGAGGACTGGGAAACCCACGCGCTGAGCTCCGGGCTTTCCTGCGTGGGTTTCTGCGCCGGGCTCCTCATCGGGTTCAAGGTTCCCGGCCACGGGCGGGGGGACGAGCGGTGGCCGTCGGCCGCCACCCGGCTGCTCTGCGCCGATCTGGCCCTCCAGATCGCCTTTCTCGCCGGCTGGGTGCTCTGCGACGCCGAACCGGGGCCCGCCTCGATGCTCATGCTGATCGGGGTGGCGTCCTGCGCCATGGGCCTGCAGTCGGCGGCGGCCCGGCGCGTCGATCTCGCCGGCATCACGACCACGTTCGTCACCGGCACCCTCACCTCGCTGTTCGAGACGCTGGCGTCGGGCAGGTTCACCGACACCGGACATCGCGCCGCCGTCGTCGCGGCTCTCGTCCTCGGCGCGCTCTGCGCGTCGCTGCTTCTGCGTTTCGCGCAACCCTGGGCGGGTGCCGTGGCACCGGCGTTCACGCTTCTCGCGCTCATCACCGTCGCGACGCGCGTGCGTGCGGGGAGGTGACGTCGCCCGCGGACGGGCAGGAGCGGCTGACGGATGTCATGCCCGCGTTGCGGGGCTTCCAGGAGCGCCGCCCGAGGAGTTCGCCCGCGCATGCGCGGCAGCTCGGGCTGCGGCCATTGGGAATGGCGGCCGGTTGAGACTTCTTCGGTTTTCGATGCCGGCCATATGCCGCGGGACGGCGCGGTGGCGGTTTGTTCCGGGCATTCCGGCGGGCAATTCCGAACCGGCCAGATCGGGGCGAGCCCGGGACGGGCGATACCCGTCGGAAATGAAACATCGTCGGGAACTGTTCCCCGGCTGATGATTCGACCCACAATGGAGCTGGGACACCAACCTTTGCCCTCCGGTCGCGAAGCACCCGGGCGGGGAGGCTCTTCAGCGACGCAGGGAGGATATGTCGTGAGCGCAGGTCTCGCGGTCGGAGACGTGGTCGAGGATTTCGAGCTCCTCGACGAGACCGGTACGGCGCGGCGGCTCAGCGAGTTCCTGGCCAAGGGGCCGGTGGTGCTGTTCTTCTACCCGGCCGCCATGACGTCGGGATGCACGATGGAGAGCTGCCACTTCCGGGATCTGGCCGCAGAGTTCGCCGCCGTGGGAGCGAGCCGGATCGGGATCAGCCGTGACGGGGTCGACCGGCAGCGGCGGTTCGCCGAGACCTACCAGCTGGGATTCCCCCTGCTGTCGGATCCGGACGGCACCGTCGCCCGGCGGTTCGGAGCCCGCCGCAGCATCGCGGTGGGACCGTTTCTCACCCGCCGGATGACCTTCGTCATCGATGTGGACGGGCGCCTTCTCGAAGCGATCCACAGCGAGACGAGCATGCAGGCTCACGCCGATCGGGCCTTGGAAGTCTTGCAGGCGAGGACCGAGGCTTGACCGGGCGGGGACGATCACGGGCTTATGCGTAAAGGTCCCAGGGGAACAGGCGGTGTAGCCATGGCCGTGGCGTGGAGACGCTGAGGGAAGACGGCGAAAACCTTCGCCGAAGCCGGCTGGAGGGTAAATGGTCACCCTGGGATTCTTCGTTGTGCTCGAAGCCAAGCCGGGCAAGGAAGCCGAGGTGGAGAGTCTCCTGAGGGAAGCGCTCCCGCTCGCCGAGGCGGAGCCCGCGACCGTCGCCTGGTTCGCGATCCGCATAGCCCAGGACCTCTTCGCCATCGTCGACGTCTTCCCCGACGAGCAGGGCCGCGAGGCTCATCTGTCGGGTGAGGCCGCCAGGGCCCTGATGGAGCAGGCTCCCCAGCTGTTCGCCAAGCCCCCGACCATCAACAAGATCGACATTCTCGCGGCCAAGCTGCCGGGACAGGGTGCCTGACAATCGCGGAGCTTCCTGGCGGAGGGATGACGAACCGCCTCGCGTCTGGTCGAAATATACGTATGTGAATTACGTAGTTTTACTGATGTCTCCCGGGTTCGTGTCCGAGAAAGTGATCACTCACCGCATGGCGGGAGCTTGTCTGTGTTCGGGAGCCTGGGGAGCGGCAGATCCACTTTGTGTGGCAGCGGCCGTGCCTCAAGGATTGCAATGGTTGGCTTTCTATCCATATTTAGGATGGAAAGCCGAAAAGGGGACCTCTGCCTCCCGGTGATACCGGCCGACCCCGTCCTGTGAACCCGTGGCCAGCGAAGGTATGCGCGCGATACCACCGAATTTCGGCGCCGGCCAAGGTGGGGGGATTCAAGGACTACCGCTGACGGCTGCATTTTGCGTTACGTGCCAGCAAATATGTGGCCCGCATGCGGCATGTAAACATTCGAAGCGAGATGGCATGATGAACAGAGAGAACTCCTCGTATCACCCCGGCGCACCCGGTCGCCATTCGATGTCCTCCGGACCATACGGGTCCGGTCCGCAGCACACACCCGATCACAACCCCACTCCCGGCTACGGCCCCACTCCTGGTTACGGCCCTACTTCTGGTTACGGCCCTACTCCCGGGCACGACCAGAGCGCGGGCGCGGGCTACCCGCTCGCCGAGTGGTGGCAGCGCCTGGTCGCCCGCATAATCGACGGCGTGATCCTGGGCGTCGTCTACGGCGTCCTCAGCACGATCCTGACGATCATCCTCGGCGCCGGTTTCTTCCAGGCGCTCCTGCTCGCGGTGCTGGGCGCCGTCATCTACTTCGGCTACGAGTCCTCCATGCTCCGCAAGGGCGGGCAGACGGTCGGAAAGATGGCGATGGGCCTCCGCGTGGTTCCCGTGAGCGGGGCCCGTTCCGGCGGCCTGCCCTCCGATGCCGCCTTCAGCCGCGCGGGCGTGCTCTGGGGCCCGCTGGCGCTGAACTTCGTCCCCGTCGTGGGTCTCATCGCCTACGTCGGTTACCTGGTGAACGTGCTCTGGCAGTTCTGGGACAAGCCGCTGCGGCAGTGCCTGCACGACAAGGTGGCCGGCACCATGGTCGTCAAGATCAAGTAGGTCGGGAGGGAAAGGACCGGCGGTCGTCCGCCGGTCCTTTCCCCTCGTTTCGCGCTCAACGCCGGAACCAGCGTGATCTCACCCGGTGAGACGCTTTCCCCGCTGCGCGAAGCCGCTCGAATCCTCACGCGGCAGCGGTCGGCGCGCCGACGGCGCAGACCGGCCGGGTACGGGCGGCATAGGAGCGTGCACCCACGAGGAGGCCGATGCCCAGACCGGCGAAGGCGAGCCCGCCGAACTCGGTCATCCAGGGGCTGAGGGTGGACGGCGGGCTGGGCTCGCTCCCCGCGCCGACGAGGAGCACGGAAGCGATGACGATGAGCCCCGTCCCGTACAGGGCCAGCGTGACGCCGGTCAGCCAGGCCGGGATCAACGGCAGCAGGCGCGGCACCCGCCGCCCGGACAGGAATAGGGTCCACCGGGGGAACACCTGCCCCCAGGGGTACACCAGGCCCAGCATCAGGAACCACGCGAGCAGCGCCATCAGCACGGTGAAGTCGATGCCCACCGACGCCAGCGCCTTCATCACCCCGGAGCCGACGGCATTCAGCTCATGCCATTCCTGGGCGGTGATGCCGAGGGCGTCGCCGCCCAGCGTCCAGATGGTCTTGGTGGCCGCCCACGGCAGGATTCCGCTCATGCCGGCGTAGACGGCCACGCGGGTCCTCGCCGACGCCGTGGAGGCGGCCGGATGGGCCAGCGGGCCGTCGGTGCGACCGGAGTGCGCCTGGCCGCACCGGGGGCATCGGCCGCGCAGCCGCCGCCGGAAGGACAGGCCGGTGGCCACCAGCAGCCCGGCACCGGCGATGTTCAGCAGCATGTGGGCCAGGCCGACGCCCGAATTCGTTCCCGCCCCCGAGATCAGGGAGACGAACTCGATCGGCGCACCGAACGTTCCCAGGACGAACACCGGGGTCACCACGATCAGCGCCACCTCCACCGCCGTCCGGCCGGCTCCACTGCGGACACGGCTGCCGGCCAGGCAGGCCCCGGCGGCCAGCACCGCCAGGCCCGCCAGGGCGAGCTGGGCCGCGGGCGGGAATGAGTGATGCATGGTGACCGGCAGGGCCGTACCGGTCATCACCCAGGTGACCTGGACGGCGGCGTACAGCACCCCCCACACCGCCGCGGCGTGGGGCACCCACGACGGCCAGCGGCGCCAGTGCGCCGTCCACCCCGAATCCCTGGACGGCGACCGGGGATCGCCCAGCGTCCGCGAGTGTGCGGGAACAGTCATCATGGCCTCCAGGTGTCAACACTGCTGACCCAAAGATCACCAGATGCCCGCGACGGTCACATCCCTCCGGCGGGCCACCCGCTTCCCTCCTCCGGGGGAGATCTCTCCCGGGAGCGGCGATGCCTTCCCCGAAGGGACCACCACGACCACACGCCCGAAGGAGCCGTGACCACGCGGCCGAAGGAGCCACCACGACCACACGCCCGAAGAGGCCGCCCGCGACCACACGTCTGAAGAAGCCGCCGCGGCCACACGTCGCCGTCCACTCTCGCTCCGGGATCCTTCGGCGCCCGCCGAAGCGATCCGCTCGTACGGTCGGGCCCATGAACATCGAGACAGATCGCGGCACGTCCACCGAGGCGGCGGCCGATCATGTGACCATCACGCCGAGCATCCTGTACTTCGGGACACCGGTCGTGCTGCTGTCGACCGAGAACGAGGACGGCTCGTTCAATCTCGCCCCGATGTCGTCGGCCTGGGCGCTCGGGCAAGTGGTCGTGCTGGGCCTGGGGGCCGACGGCCGTACCGGGCAGAACCTGGCAGTCCGGCCCGACCTGGTGATCAACCTGCCGGGGCCGGGGCAATGGCAGGAGGTGGAACGCCTCGCCCCGCTGACCGGGTGTGACCCGGTGCCGACTCACAAGCAGAGCGTGTTCCGCTTCGAGCCGGCCAAGTTCGAGGCCGCCGGCCTGCGGCCTGAGCCCTCCGACACGGTCCGCCCGCCCCGGGTCGCCGAATGCCCGATCCAGATGGAGGCACACGCCATCCGGGTCCAGCCGGACGTCTCAGGTGACTTCCTCATCGTGGAGGCCGACGTGCTCAAGGTCCACGCCGACCCGCGCATCGTCATACCCGGGACCCAGCACATCGACCCGGCCCTGTGGAGCCCGCTGATCTACAACTTTCGCCACTATTTCGGGCTCGGCCCCGAGCTCGGCCACAGCTTCCGCTCCCAGACACCTCGACCGGGCCGATGAGCTCCGCCGCGTCCGCTCAGACGGTACTGGCCGTGGGCGCTCGCCCGCGGGCGCGGCCCAGCCACGTGTCGAGTGCCCACACCCCGGGGCCGGCCACCGCGATCAGCAGGAACGACCAGGAGTAGAGGGCGGCCAGCTCGCCCTCGTTCTCCAGCGGCCACAAGGCCCTCGGCTGGTGGACGGTGAAGTACGCGAAGGCCATCTCGCCCGAGCAGATCAGCGCCGCGATCCGCGTGGCGAGGCCGAGGAGGACCAAGGTCCCTCCGACGAGCTCGATGATGCCCGCGTACCACTGCGGCCAGGCACCGACGCGGGCCACCTCGCCGCCGAGCACGCCAAAGATCTTGGACGCGCCGTGGCAGGCGAAGAGCAACCCGACGACGATGCGGAACAGGGACAGGACGTACGGCCTGGCCGACTCGATGAACTTCATGTGGATCTCCTCTTCCGCTGTGCCCTGCCACCCCCGGGCGAGAGCGCGGGGCGAAGGGGAAACGGCGGGGTGGCCGGAGCGGCCCGGCGGGGGCGTCGCTCACCTGGCCGCCCTGCCGGCACGGGAAAGCCGGCGCCGGTGGGCCGGTCCGGCGACTCTGAGCAGGTGGGCGGGCAGATCGCGAACCTCGGCACACCAGGCCGGGTCGCTCTGGCGGCCCTTTCCACCCGGAGCCTGCCCGCCGGGGGAGGAGCCTCCCGATGGTCAGGGAAATTTTGGCCGAATTTCGCTGACCTGCGGAAACTCGATGAGATTAGGGTCGGTTCGGTTCGCACGGGCATCGCGACATACTCGACTTAACATTGATTAACCGTGGTTCACCAGGCGAACATCCATGAACGGAGCGCCGTGCGGACGGACAAGGTGCACACCACCGCCGAGCAGGCGCTGGCGGACGTCTGGGACGGCGCGTCGTTCGCCGTCGGCGGTTTCGGTCTCAGCGGCATCCCCAGCGTGCTGATCCAGGCCCTGCACCGCACCGGTGCGACCGGCATCGGCGTGGTGTCGAACAACTGCGGAGTGGACGGCGGAGGGCTCGGCGTCCTGCTGGCCGACCGGCGCATCGCCCGTGTGACCGCCTCCTACATCGGCGACAACAAGGAGTTCGCCCGGCAGTACCTGGCCGGTGAACTGGAGGTGGAGCTGACCCCGCAGGGCAGCCTGGCCGAGCGGCTGCGCGCGGGCGGAAGCGGCATTCCCGCCTTCTACACCCCGGCCGGGGTGGGCACGCCGGTGGCCGAGGGCGGGCTGCCGTGGCGCTACGCCCCTGACGGCTCGGTGGCGGTCTCCTCTCCGCCCAAGGAGGTCCGCGAGTTCGGCGGCAGGCCGTACGTGCTGGAGTACGGCATCACCACCGACTTCGCGCTGGTCCGGGCGGCGCGGGGAGACCGGCACGGCAACCTGGTCTTCGGCAAGTCCGCCCGGAACTTCAACCCGCTGGCCGCTATGGCCGGGCGGATCGCGATCGCCGAGGTGGAGGAGCTGGTGGAGCCCGGCGTGCTCGATCCCGACGAGGTCCACCTGCCGGGCGTGTTCGTCCAGCGCGTCGTGGCGCTCACCCCGGAGCAGGCCGCCGGCAAGGGCATCGAGAAGAGGACCGTCACCCCATGAGCTGGACCCGTGACGAGATGGTCGCGCGGGCGGCGGCCGAGCTGCGCGACGGCGAATACGTCAACCTCGGCATCGGGCTGCCCACCCGCATCCCGTCCTTCCTGCGCCCCGGTGTGGACGTGATCCTGCATTCGGAGAACGGCGTGCTCGGCGTCGGCCCCTACCCCGCCGAGGACCAGGTCGATCCTGACCTGATCAACGCGGGCAAGGAGACGGTGACCGTGCTGCCGGGGGCCTCGTTCTTCGACTCGGCGCTGTCGTTCGCCATGATCCGCGGGGGCCACATCGACGTGGCGGTGCTGGGCGCGATGCAGGTGTCGGCTCGGGGCGATCTCGCCAACTGGGCGGTTCCCGGCAGGCTGGTCAAGGGTATGGGCGGGGCGATGGACCTGGTGCACGGAGCCCGCAGAGTGATCGTGATCATGGATCACACGGCCAAGGACGGCTCCCCGAAGATCGTCCGGGAGTGCTCGCTGCCGCTCACCGGCCGGGCCTGCGTTCACCGGATCATCACCGACCTCGGCGTGCTCGACGTCACCGGCCAGGGCCTGGCCCTGGTGGAGACCGCGCCCGGTGTGAGCGTCGCGGAGCTGCGCAGCCGTACAGATGCGGAGGTCATCGCTTGAAAGACGTCTACATCCTCGACGCCGTGCGCACCCCCTTCGGGCGGTACGGCGGGGCGCTGGCGGACATCCGCCCCGACGACCTGGCCGCGCACGTCGTCAGGGCGCTGGCGGAGCGGAACGGCCAGGAGACCGCCGACGAGGTGATCCTCGGCAACGCCAACGGCGCCGGTGAGGAGAACCGCAACGTGGCCCGCATGGCCGCGCTGCTGGCCGGGCTGCCGGTGTCCACGCCGGGCGCGACCGTCAACCGGCTGTGCGGCTCCGGCATGGAGGCCGTCGTCCAGGCCTACCGGGCGATCGCCCTCGACGACGCCTCCACCGTGATCGCGGGCGGTGTCGAGTCCATGACCCGCGCCCCCTGGGTGCTGCCCAAACCGGACAGGGCGTTCCCCGCCGGCGGCCAGGAACTGGTGTCCACCACGCTCGGCTGGCGGCTGGTCAACCCGAGGATGCCCGCCGAGCACACCGTCGCCCTCGGCGAAGGCGCCGAGCTGATCGCCGACAAGCACGGCATCGGCCGCGCCGAGCAGGACGCGTTCGCGCTGGCCAGCCACCAGAAGGCGGCCAAGGCGTCGTTCGAGCACGAGATCGCCCCCATCGGCGGCGTCACCCGCGACGAGGGCATCCGCGAGGACACCTCCATGGAGGCGCTGGCCCGGCTGAAGCCGGCCTTCCGGCCCGGCGGCACGGTCACCGCGGGCAACTCCTCCCCGCTCAACGACGGCGCGGCGGCGCTGCTGCTCACCGACGAGGCCGGGCTGCGCGGACGCGAGCCGCTGGCCAGGATCATCGCGAGCGGCGTCAGCGCGCTCGAACCCCGCCTCTTCGGCCTCGGCCCGGTCGAGGCCGTCAAGAAAGCCCTGGCCAAGGCGGGCAAGGGGTTCGGCGACCTGACGACCGCCGAACTGAACGAGGCGTTCGCCGCCCAGGTGCTGGGCTGCCTGGCCGAGCTGCCCGACCTCGACCCCGGGATCGTCAACCCGTACGGCGGAGCGATCGCCCTGGGCCACCCCCTGGGCGCCTCCGGGGCCCGCATCACCGGAACGGTCGCCCACCGGCTGGCCGAGGCCGGTGCGGGCACCGGCCTAGCGGCCCTCTGCATCGGCGTCGGCCAGGGCCTGGCCGTTGTCCTCGAAAGGTGAGCCTCTGTCCTCGAAAGGTGAGCGTCGTGTCCCACCCCCTCACACAGGCCGATATCGACCGCGAGATCGCCGAGCTGCACGCCGCCCCCGGCGGCCGGGAGGCGAACCATCCCCCGCGCGACTTCGCCCCCTACCGCAGCAGCGCGCTGCGCCATCCCAAGCAGCCGCTGGTCCCGTTGAAGGACCCTGAGGCCGCCGAGCTGACCGGCCCGGTCTTCGGCGTGACCGACGTGACCGCCCTGGACGCCGACCTGACCCGCCGGCACCAAGGCGAGCCGCTGGGCGAGCGGATCACCGTGCGGGGCCGGGTGACGGACCGCGACGGCCGCCCGGTGCGCGGCCAGTTGGTGGAGATCTGGCAGGCCAACGCCTCCGGCCGCTACCGGCATCGGAACGACGACCACCCCGCGCCGCTGGACCCGAACTTCACCGGGGCCGGCCGCTGTCTGACCGGCGACGACGGCTCCTACATGTTCACCACGATCAAGCCGGGCGCCTACCCCTGGCGCAACCACGTCAACGCCTGGCGGCCCGCGCACATCCACTTCTCGGTGTTCGGCACGGCCTTCGCCCAGCGCCTGGTCACCCAGATGTACTTCCCGAACGACCCGCTGTTCGACCACGACCCGATACTCAACTCGGTGACCGACGAGCGGGCCAGACGGCGGCTGGTCGCCGCCTACGAGCACGACCTGTCCGTGCCCGAACGATCCCTGGGCTACCGCTGGGACATCGTGCTGGACGGACCGGCCGCGACCTGGATGGAGGAAGGCCGTTGAACCCCACCCCGTCGCAGACCGTCGGCCCGTTCTACGGCTACGCGCTGCCCTTCCCCGGCGGCGGTGACATCGCCCCTCCCGGTGCCAAGGGTGGGATCACCGTCCACGGCCACGTCTACGACGGCGCCGGCGACCCGGTGCCCGACGCGCTGCTGGAGTTCTGGCAGGCCGACCCGTCCGGCAGCCTCAAGGGCGCACCGGGCACGCTGCGGCGCGACCCGGTGACCGGCGCGATCGTCGGCAGGCACGGCGTCGACTTCACCGGCTTCGGGCGGGTGGCCACCGACGCCGACGGCCACTGGACGCTGCGCACGCTCGCCCCCGGCAACGGCTACATCAGCGTCTGCGTGTTCGCCCGCGGCCTGCTGCACCACCTCTACACCCGCATCTACCTCGGGGAGGACTCCTTCCTCGACTCACTGCCCCCGGAGCGGAGGCGGACCCTGGTGGCGACCGCCGAACGCGAAGACGTCTACCGGTTCGATGTCCACCTGCAGGGCGAGAAGGAGACGGTCTTCCTTGACTTCGGCTGAGGGCACCGGCACCGAAGGAAGTGAGTCGACGTTGCTGCAGTATCGGCTGGACGGACCCGAGAAAGGACAGCCGCTCGTCCTCGGACCGTCGCTCGGCACCTCCCCCAGAGTGTGGGAGCCGCAGCTCACCGCGCTCGCGCGGACCTTCCGGGTGCTCAGGTTCGACCTGCCCGGCCACGGCGAGTCCGGTCTGTCCGGCGGCGGGTCCGGTCTGCCTGGTTACGGAGGGTCTGGACTGCCCGGCCACGGCACGTCCGGCCTGTTTGGTCATGGCGAGCTCGGCCTGCCCAGCGCGGGTGGGTCCGGCCTGTCCGGCTCCAGCTCCGGCTCGTCCGGCGCCGCCACCATGGAAGACCTGGCCGACCTGGTGCTGGAGCTGGCCGACGCGCAGGGCTTCGAGAGCTTCCACTACGCGGGCGTCTCCATCGGTGGCGCGATCGGCGCGACGCTCGCGGTGCGGCACCCTGAGCGGGTGCGGTCACTGGCGATGATCTGCTCCTCGGCCCGGTTCGGCGAGCCGCGGGTCTGGCGGGAGCGGGCCGAGCTGGTGCGAGCCAAGGGCACCGGCCCGCTGCTGGAGGCCACGGCGCGGCGATGGTTCGCCGGACCGGCCGACCAGGCATTGCTGGACGACCTGGCCGGCACCGATCCCGCCGGATACGCCGCCTGCTGCGATGCGCTGGCCGGTTATGACCTGCGCGGCCGCCTGGCCGGGATCACCGTCCCCACCCTGGTCCTGGCCGGGCGGGAGGACCCGGTGACGCCTCCCCACCACGCCAGGGAACTGGCCGACGGCATCCCGGCGGCCACGCTCGTGGAGGTGGCGGGCGCCGCCCATCTGGCGGGCGTCGACCAACCCACGGCCGTCACGGCGGCGCTGCTTGCGCATCTGCCCGCCGTACCGGGCACGCGGGTGCGGCGCGAGGTGCTCGGGGACGCCCACGTGGACCGGGCGATCGCCGGCACCACGGACTTCACCCGGGACTTCCAGGACCTGATCACCCGCTACGCGTGGGGTGAGATCTGGACCCGCCCCGGCCTGGACCGCAGGACGCGCAGCTGTATCACGCTGACCGCGCTGGTCGCCCGCGGCCATCTCGAAGAACTGGCCCTGCACGTGCGCGCCGCGCTGCGCAACGGGCTCACCCCCGACGAGATCGGCGAGGTGCTGCTGCAGAGCGCGATCTACTGCGGTGTGCCGGCCGCCAACGCCGCCTTCGCCGTCGCCCAGCGCGTACTGGCCGAGCACCCGGAAGAGCCGATATAGGTCAGCATCCCGCTAAGCGTTCCTCGGCCCAGAACTCGTCTCGATGCCTTCAGCGCTGGCGAGCACCCGCTCTCGTGTCCCTGAGGTCTGGCTCGACCTTGTGGCTCGGCGCGACCGCTTACTTATTTTGCCGAGTCGGGCCACTCTTCCGGTGGTGAAACGTAGGTCCCGCGATGGGACACGGTGAAGACCCATCCTTGGTCGCGTAGGAACGCGACGGAGTTCCGTACGGTGACCTTGGCGACGCCGTACTGCTGCATGAGCATCTTCTCGCTGGGGATCCGGCGGTTGACCTTGATCTCGCCGTGCTGAATCCGGCGGGCGACTTCGTTGGCGATCTCCTCATATAGAGGGGTTTTCCGCCTGATGGTGGGAGTGCCGATGGGGCCGACAAAGGTGCCCTTGCCCTGAAGCGTATGTACGAGGCCTCGCTCGCGAAGTTCTCGGATGACACGGCGGGCCGTGGTCTGCGCGATGGCATAGTCGATCTTGAGTTCCGCCTCGCTGGGGACCGCCTCGCCAAGGAGAAGGTCGCCGTCATCGATGTGGCGGTGCAGGATGTCGGCTACCTGCTTGTACACCGGTACTGGTCCGTCTCTATCGAGCACAGCTGAAGACTAGACGTCTCAATACGAGGGGTTGAGATAAACCAAGAAGTAGCCCTGGTTAGTTTTGAGGCCGCTCCTCCTCCGGGGACGCGTAACTTCCGCGCTGCGGAACGGTGTAAACCCATCCCTGCTCGCGTAGGAGGCCGACCGCCCGGCGCGCGGTCTCTCGGGCCACGTCGTACTGCTGCATCAGCGTTGTCTCGCTGGGGATGGGGCGGCGTGGCCCTATGGCGCCACTGCGAATGCGCTCGACCATGTCATCTGCGATTTGGCGATACATCGGCGTCTTCCGTGACTGCCGAACGCCCTTGTCGGGCGGTCCGACAAAGGTGCCCTCGCCTTGGACGGTGTAGACGAGTCCCTCGTCGCGCAACATCTGAACTGCTCGTCTGGCAGTTGTTCTCGCGACGCCGAACTCGCTCCTGATGTCAGTCTCGCTGGGAACGACATGTCCTGACGGGAGGTTCGCCTCGGTGATCCGTTGCCGGATGATCTCTGCGATCTGCAGGTAGAGATGAGTGTCTCCATCATGATCGAGCACATCCGAAAGATAGACGAACAGGAACGAGCCCTGTCATAACGGAACCTCTAATTAGATGAAGAGCATTCTCAATTTTGACGAGAAGAGACAACTAGACGTATGGTCTTGCTGTGATCAAGCGCGAGTTGGAGGTCGGGGGAGTGGTGGGGGTGCCGGTGGAGGGGCATCACAGCCACCATCTCGCGCCGTTGCAGGCGAAGCACGAACGGATCGACTGGCGGCCCGAGCGGCCGAGGGCCGATCGGGTGCGAGTGAAGGAGCACACCTGCGACTGCCGGGCGACCTTCTACGAGCTGTGCCAGGCGGGCGGGTTGATGTTCATACGGCGGACACATCGGCTGAGGGGAGTGGTGACCGTGCACGAGTCGCCCTGGGCGGTCTCGCGCCAGGTGGAGGCGTTGTGGCTCCGCCTGCTGATCGGTAGCGCCCGTTGACGGCCGAATAGGCGTGCTCGGCGGCAAGACGCGGGTGGCTCCGGCCGCCGAGCACCTCACAGCTCCCCGCCTCCTCGATGACCATGACGATCGGGGAGCCGGGGCAGTGGTCCCGTATCGGGTGGAGGGCCGATACGGGACCACCACCTCCAGACCCCCGGCAGGTGCCCCCCACACCACCTGCCGGGCCTCGACACCCCGGCGGGCCACTTCCCAGATACGACTGCCCGCCGGGGCGACGGCGGCCCTGCGCCAATCCGGGTGGCGTGGGGCCGCCGTCAAGCGTCAGGCAGGGCGATGCCGGATGGGATCGGACGAGCGGGATCGCCGTCAGGCGGCGGCGACGCCGGGGTGGGAGCGGTCAAGGGGGATCGCAGCCGGGCGGCGGCGACGCCGGGTGGGAGCGGTCAAAGGGGATGCGGCGCCAGGCGGTGTCGGTGACGATCACGTGGTCGAGGAAGCGGAGACCGACCGTCTCGGCCGCCTCGCGCAGCCGGGCGGTGACCTCCAGGTCGGCCGGGCTGGGATCGAGGGAGCCGCTGGGATGGTTGTGGGCCAGGCCGAAGGAGGAGCCGCCGGAGGTGAGGACGGTGGTGATGATCTCCCGGACGGGAGCCGGTGCGTGGTCGCTGCCGCCCTCGCCGGCGATCGCCCTGCGGGTCACCGCGCCGCTCGGGTCGCAGACCACGACGACCACGCGCTCGTGGCTGAGGCCGCGCAGGAGCGGGGAGGCGACGGCGGCCAGGTCTCCCGAGCAGGTGATCCGGCGCCGCTCCGGCTCCGACTGCGCCTGCCGTACGAGATGGAAGGCGGCGACGACCCTGGCGGCCTTCGCGGGGCCGATCCCGGGAACGGTCATGAGGCGGTGGGCGTCGGAGCGGGCCAGGCCGCGCAGGTCGCCGCAGTGGGCGATCAGGTGGGAGGCGAGCTCTACCGCGTTGGCACCCCGGCTCCCCGAGCCGATCAGCAGGGCGAGCAGCTCCCGGTCGGCCAGCGCGGCCGCACCGCTCGCCAGAAGCCGCTCGCGAGGCTGGTCGTTGGGGGGCATGTCCTTGACACGCAATCGGCACCTCCGACTCGGGAAACCAGGTCGGTTGTACCAAGGGGCTCCGACATTCCGGCTTGGGAGGAGGGGACGTGCCGACGCGTCAGCGTTGCGCCGCGGGTCGTTTGGTCAGCTCGGTCTTGAGGGCGGCCAGATAGCGGTCGTGGCCGGTGCGGAGCTTGTCGGCGCTGAAGAACAGGCCGGCCGGTTCCGCAGGTCGGCCAACACCTCCCGGACCTGGGTGGGCGTGGCGTCGATGTAGGCGTCGACGCGCGGGTCGCCGGTGGAGGTCGTGATGATCCTTTTCCTTGATCGAACAGCTAGTCCATCGCCATGATTACATGATTACATAGCCCAATCTAAATGCGAAGGAGTCACTAGCATGAGCGCGAATGTTGACACGATGACCAATCGGAAGATCCTTATGATCGCGTCCAACCCTGCCACATCTGGGCAGACCGGGTGGCCGATCGGATTCTGGTGGTCGGAGCTGACCCACCCGTACTGGGAGTTCACCGAGCGGGGCTACCAGGTCGTGCTGGCCAGCCCCGATGGAGGAGCGCTTGTGGCGGACAGCTGGAGCGACCCCCGCGACGAATCCAAATATTCGGCGACCGACCTGATCACGCTGGGCTTCGTCAACTCGCCTGACCACATGCGGCTTGTCGAGGAGACCCTCCCCCTGGCGGAGGTCTCGGTCGACGACTACGACGCGGTGCTCTTCGTCGGCGGCCAGGGACCGATGTACACGTTCTACTCCGACAAGCGCGTCCATGACCTGGCGGCGGAGTTCTACGAGGCAGGCAAGATCACTGGCGTGATCTGCCACGCCACCTGCATTCTCCTCAAGACACGGCTGTCGAACGGCGAACTACTCGTCGCCGGTAAGACGTGGACCGGTTTCGCCGACTCCGAGGAGGACTACGCCGACGCGTACGTCGGGCAGCAGATTCAGCCGTTCCGCATCGAGACGGAGGCCCGCAAGCTGCCGGACACCAACTTCATCGTGCACGGCCGATTCCGGCCCCATGCGGTGCGAGACGGCCTGCTCGTCACCGGCCAGCAGCAGTATTCCGGCGTGGCCGCGGCGCGGCTCGTGATCGAGGCACTCGGTCAGTAGGGCGGCTCGGCCCTCATTATTTGGATCTGCCGCAGGCCGGATGCCACCTCGGTATGCCGAACGACCTGCAGGAGATCCCGTGATCGCAGATGTTGCTCAAGCTCGCTTGTGCGGACCTTGAGCAGGTTTTGCTGTACCTCCGTGAGCGTGCCATCGGAATCCAGACAATCGCTGACGCATTGGCTGAGTTCTAACGGGAGCTGGCGCGCTTCCGGACCGAGTTCCACGACTGCCTGACCGCGCGGGCGGACGCCGTGTTCGAGCTGGCCGAGGCGGTGTTGTGCAGCGATGGGCCGGGGCCCTCGCTGGTAGGGCTGTCCCTGGCGGGTGAGCACCGCCGGGGACATGGCTCGGTGTATGTGGATGGCGAGCATGGCCGCTGGGGCGCCCTTGCCGTGATCGCCGTAGCCGCCGCGGCGACCGGGGCCGCGGGCACGCTCCAGCCGGTCGGCTGGACCTCCTGTCTCCAGGCCGTCATCCCGCCTGACCGGTCAGCTGGATTCTCGCGACGAACGCGATGATCGGCACCCTTCTGATGCCGGTCGCCTATGCCGTCATCGATCCCCTGGCCGGGCCGGCCGGGGTACGGCCTGTGCTGTGGGGCTGCGCGGGCCTCGTTCTCGGCGGCGCCGCCATCACGGCCTGCGCCAAAGATGTCCGCCGTGGGGGCTTCGGGCCTGACGCGGCATCGCATTACTCACATGAATCACCACACATCGTGCGGTCATAGTCCCCTTGCGGGTCCAGGCTGACGCCGGCTCACGAGGTTCGGGTGATGGATGGCGATTTAGTAATCGGTACGGTACCGTTTATTAAATGACAGACACGGTACTCATCGCCGGTGCCGGTCCCACGGGGCTGGCACTGGCCATCCATCTGGCGTTGCACGACATCGCCGTCCGGGTCGTCGACGCCGCCGGCGGCCCCGCCACCACCTCGCGAGCTCTCGGCCTGCAACCGCGTGGCATGGAGGTGCTGGAACGCATCGGCGCGCTCGGGGACCTGCCGGAACGGTCACAGACCTCGCTCAACATGTCCTACAACGAGGGGTCGCGCACCGTTCTGCGCTTCCAAGTCGGCCAGGCCGTGGCCGACCAGCCGAAGCAGACGCTGCTCATCTCGCAGGCCGAGATCGAGGGCACGCTCCGGCGACGGTTTCGCGAGCTGGGCGGCGACATCGAATGGGGCAACCGGCTGGTCGGCGCGGAGCAGGACGACAAGGGCGTCACCGCCACCGTCACCACGGGTGACGGCACCGAGCGGCAGATCGAGGCCGGCTGGCTGATCGGCTGCGACGGCGCCCACAGCATGGTGCGCAAGCTCGCCGGGATCGCCTTTCCCGGCCGCAAGCTCATCGAACGCCTGCTGATGGTCGACGTCGAAGCCCGCTGGCCGTACGACAGGAACGGCAGCACGACCTGGATGGACGCCAGCCACATGTTGTCGATCACCGCGCTGCCGGACGACACGTGGCGCGTGTTCGCCGAACCACCGGCGGACCTGCCTGACCACCTTTCCGACAGCGAGATCACCGAACGGGTGCTGGGCGAGTTCGCCCGCCGCAGCGGGACGAGCCTGGACACGGTCACCGATGTCTGCTGGGCCTCGGAGTTCCGGATCCACCGTCGGCTCGCCGAAACCTACCGTCGCGGCCGGATCCTGCTGGCCGGAGACGCGGCCCACATCCAGAGCCCCAGCGGAGGGCAGGGCCAGAACACCGGCCTGGGCGACGCGGAGAACCTCGCCTGGAAGCTGGTGCTGGTCGCCCGCGGCAGCGCCGACCAGCGACTCCTCGACACCTACGAGGCGGAACGGCGCCCGCTGGCCCGCAACGTGCTGAGGGCCACCAGCACCGCGGTGGACATCATGCTGCCCGACAACCCGTGGAAACGGCTGGTACGCGACAAGGTGGTTCTGCCGGTCTTCCGCCTGCCCGCCGTACAGCGCCGGCTGTGGCTGGCCGCGTCCCAGCTCGGCATCAGCTACCGGGGCAGGGCGCTGGCCCCCACCTCACGCCGGTGGATGCCAGGCCTGCGTCCTGGCGACCGGATGCCCGACCTCGCGTGCCTGCGCCCCGATGGCACCGAGGTCACGCTGCACGCGGCGATATCCGGGTGCTGGGCGGTGCTCGCCGGTGACCGGGACGAGGCCGCCCGGCACGCCGAGGCCGCCGCCGCGCAGCTGGGCGCCGACCTGGTCATCACGCTGGTGCCGGTGGAGACCAGGTCACGCGACGTCCTGCTGATCCGCCCCGACGGGCACATCGGTTGGCGCGGTCATCCGGCACCAGACAGACTGTCCGCATGGCTAAATCAGGTGCTGTGGCCGGCGTAGACCGCGGCCGCCCGCGCGACCCCGGTAACGACGCCTCGATCCTGGACGCCGCGCTGGACCTGCTGATCGAACGCGGTGCGGGCGGCGCCAGCATCGAGGCGATCGCCAAGCGCGCCGGTGTGGCGAAGCTGACCGTCTACCGGCGCTGGCAGTCGAAGGAAGACCTCCTGATGGCCGCGCTCGAATACGCCCGGAGCGCCGACGTCGACGTGGACGCCGGCACCGACACCGACGCGACCGGGCGGTCCATCGACGAGCTGGTCGAGTTCATCGCCGAGTTGCTGAGCCGGCCCCGGTTCCGGGCACTGATGGCACGGGTCATCGGTGCCTCGGTGGACTACCCGAAACTGGTGAAGGCCTATACCGAGCGATACCTTCAGCCGCGGTTGACCGCACTCGCGGACACCGTACGGCAGGCCGTCGACGCGGGCCTGTTCCCGCCGGGCACCGACCCGGTCGCGATACAGGACGTCCTCTCCAGCGCGATCGGATTCGTGCTTCTCCGGGGTGAGGATGAAGTGACCGCCGAGCAGATCGCGCACCGGTTGCGGACCCTGTTGCGCCAGATGGGATACCGGGCGCCCGCGGGCTGATCCGCCGGCGCTCCGGCCGCGTGCGGGCGTCAGGGCCTGCCCGGGGAGCCTTCGAAGGGGATCAGCGCCCGTTCCAGGGAGTCGAAGGAGCGGTTCAGCAGGGCGATGTGGTCGTTGATGACGACGTCGGTGCGCTCGCCGGAGAGGAGTCTCCGGGCGGCGAAGACGTAGGCCGCGCGATAGGCCGAGACGACCAGCGCCGCGGTCACCTTGGGCCATGGGTCCTCGGGGTCGGCTCCGGTGGCCTCGGCGAACAGCGAGCCGAGCAGGTTCTCCACTTCTTCCACCCACTCCCGGACCCGAGCCTGCAGGGCCGGGGAGTCCAGGATGACCTGCCAGAAGAACTGGTAGCCGTCACCGATGCCGCCCAGCGGGTGACGCTGCCGCAGGAGCTCCGGCGGCAGGCGCCGCAGCGCGGCCAGCGGCTCCTCGCCCGCGGGGCGCTCACGGATCGTCCGGGTGATCAGCTCGACGGCTTCGGGGAAGCGGTCCAGGAAGAGGTCTTCCTTCCGCGGGAAGTAGTTGAAGACCGTCTTCGTCGAGACGTCGGCCGCCTCGGCCACCTCCGCGACCGTGACGTTGTCGAACCCTCGCTGGAGGAAGAGGCCGGAGGCCACGTCCGAGATCGCCTTGCGGGTCTGCTGCTTCTTCCGCTCGCGGAGGCCGGGCTCGTTGCTCACGAAGGTCACTATAGTTGATAAAAACTTATAGTCGAAGTAAGTTTTTATTGACGGTACTGATTTTGGGAGACGGTATGTCATACGACGTCGACGTTGTGGTGGCCGGGGGCGGCCCCGTGGGCCTGATGCTCGCCTGCGAGCTGCGGATCGGTGGCGCCTCGGTCCTGGTGCTGGAACGGCTGACCCAGATGGACCCCACGATCAAGGCCGGGGCGCTGAACACCCCGAGCGTGGAGGCGCTCTACCGGCGTGGCCTGTTGCCCGCCCTGCGGAAGGCCCAGGAGCGGAACATGGAGCAGTTCGCCGCGTTCATGCGGTCCCGGCTCCCCGAGGGGAAGTCCGTCCCGGCGCCGCCTAGGTTCGCCGGTCACTTCGCGGGGATCCAGCTCAGCGCCGACCGGTTCGACTCATCCGACCCCGACCTGAACGGGCACGGCCCCGCCGACGGCGTCGGCCTGATCAACCAGCAGCAGCTTGAGGGCCTCCTCGCCGAGCGCGCCGCCGAGCTCGGGATCGAGGTGCGCCGGGGCGTCGAGCTGACCGGTTTCGAGGCCGACGCCGACGGGGTGACCGTCACGACGAGTGCGGAGCCGGTCCGCGCCCGCTGGCTGGTCGGCTGCGACGGGGGCAGGAGCACGGTCCGCAAACTCGCCGGTTTCGACTTCCCCGGCACCGAGCCGGAGATCACCGCACACCAGGCCATGGTGGAGATGGAGGGTTCCGAGGCACTGGGAGCGGGCTGGCAGGCCACCCCCACCGGCATTTACGCGCACGGCCCGATGCCCGGCCGCGTCCTCACCGTGGAGTTCGGCGGCACACCGGTCGACAAGGACGTCCCGATCACCGCCGAGGAGATACAGGCGTCGATCAGGAACGTCAGCGGAGCCGACGTCACCGTCACCAAGGTCAAGACCGCCACCCGGTTCACCGACAACGCCCGCCAGGCCACCACCTACCGGCGCGGCCGGGTGCTGCTGGCCGGCGACGCCGCCCACGTCCACTCGCCCTTCGGCGGCCAGGGCCTGAACCTCGGTCTCGGCGACGCCGTGAACCTGGGCTGGAAGCTCGCCGCCACCGTGCGCGGCTGGGCCCCCGAGGGGCTGCTGGACACCTACACCGCCGAACGCCACCCGATCGGCGCCTGGGTGCTGGACTGGACGCGGGCCCAGATCGCGCTGATGCGCCCCGACCCCCACGCCAGGGCGCTTCGCGCGGTGGTGAGCCGGCTGACGGAGACCGTCGCCGGCACCACGTACTTCGCAAAGATGATCTCCGGGGTGTGGCAGCGCCACGACCTTCCCGGCGATCACCCGCTGATCGGCGGCAGCGCACCGGACCTCGAACTGGCCGACGGGTCCAGGCTCGCCGACCACCTCCACGAGGGCAGGGCGCTGTTGCTGGACCCGGCCGGAGAGCTGCGGGCCCTGGCCGACGGCTACACCGACCGGCTGAAGGCGGTCACGACGGCTTCGCCCGAGCGGCCCGGGCTGGCCGGGCTTCTCGTGCGGCCCGACGGCGTCGTCGCCTGGGCCGCCGACACCGGCCAGGTGGAGCCCGGCTCGCTGAAGACCGCCCTGTCGGCCTGGCTCGGCGCACCCGCCGTGGCGGGCGCGGGACACCGATGAGGTGATCCGGTAGACCGGGTCGACTGCGAGCGGGCCGGGTGGAGCCTCAGCCCTGCCCGGCCCGCCCCAGGGCAACCGACCTTCCATCCGGAGGTACGGCAGGCCGCCGGGCCATCCCCCGGGGCGCCTGCCGTACCTCCGGATCCGAGGAGGAGCCAACGGACAGAGGCCGACGAGAGACCGGCGGCTGCGCGACGAGACCCTTGCCCGGTAATCGCGATCTCGGGGGACCGGCACGGTGGAGAAGTGGATCCTGCCCCTGGGGGAGGTCCCACACTGGCTCCATGATGAGCATCGGCGAATTCGCGGAGTTGACCGGACTGAGTCTGAAGGCGCTGCGCCTTTACGACGAACAGGGCCTGCTGAAGCCGACCTCGGTCGACCCGTGGTCGCGGCACCGGCGCTACAGCGCGTCCCAGTTCGAGCCGGCGATCCGGCTGAAGACACTGCGCGCGGCCGGCGTTCCGCTGGCCGACGCCCCCCGGCTCCTGGGCGAGGTTTCCGAGGCCGCCGGGGCGCTCGCCGAGCACCGCGCCCGGGTGCTCGCGGAGCGGGAACGCCAGGACGCCGCACTCGACGCCCTCGACCGGCTGCTGAGCGGCGAGGGCCGTCACGACTGGCAGGTGGAGGAGCGCCGGGCGGCGCGGCAGCACTGGGCGGGCGTCGTGTTGCCGGTGCCGCACGACGGCGACTCCGCCGAAGACATCGACGGTGCGAACGAGCGGGCCGATGAGGGGTTCGGTGCGCTGTGGCAGGCGCTGGCGGCGACCGGCAACGCCCCGACCGGGCCGTTCTGGTCGGCCTTCCGGGCCGCGTCCGACAGTGACACCGAGATCGAGCTCCTGTGCTGCTGGCCGGTCGCCCATCCGCTGCCCGCCGGATGGTCGATGCCGGGATGGACGGTCGAGACCGGCACCGTCGAGGACTCGCCCGAACTGGTGGTGCGCTGGCGATTCGACGACCCGGTGACGGTCGTCGACGGCGTCACGCATCCGGCCGTGCTCGCGTTGCTCACCACGGCGGAAGAGCGCGGCGTGGGCGTGGACCTGTCCCGGTTGCGCCAGATCGGGCTGATGGAGCAGGGAGAGGTCGTGGGGATGGAGGTCGCGATAACGGTGAACCGAGGGCCTGAGTGAATCACCTCGGTCGCGGCCGAGGCTTCGGCGGTGTGGCCGTCGTGCCGGCCCGGTGGTGTCGGACCCGGACCCAGATCGTCACCCGAACCACGCTCGCCCGATCGGGAACAGCGGACCACGGAACGGAACGCCTTCCGGCTACTCCTGCTCGCAAGGGCACATAGAGGCGGGCTGGTCGGCCCAGTACAGGGCGATGAACGGCTCCGCCCGGCAGGGGTGGTGCACGCGTTCGCGGGTGACGCGATAGCGGGCGCTGGTTTCGGGTTCCTCGGACGAGCGGCGCGGAACCGGCACGGTGAGGGTGCCGATGTCCTGGTCGATGTGGGTGAGCATGCCGTGGCAGGGACCGCCCAGGCAGATGGCGTTGTGGGATAGGTGGCCGTTCATGCGGGATAGGCGTGGGTCTCGGTCGCCTTGACCGCGGCCCAGACCTCCTGGCCGGGACTCAGGTCGAGGTCGGCGACGGCGGCGGGGGTGACGTCGGCAGAGGCGATGATCGGCCCGTCGAGGTGGATGCGGACGTTGTCGCCGTGCCGTTCGATTCCCTCGATCCTGGCCTGCCACAGGTTGCGGGGGGTGCCGTCCGGACGGGTGCGGTAGAGGGCGACGGCGCTGGGTGAGAAGGCGACGAACACGGGACCGTCGAGGTGTTCGGCGACGCTGAAGAGCACGCCGTCGACCTTGACGTGCTGACCGTCGCCGATGCCCCGATAGAGGTTGAGGCCGACCAGGCGGGCGACGTAGTCGGTGCGGGGACGGCGGGCCACCTCGGCCGGGGTGCCCTGCTGGACGATGGCGCCGTTCTCGACGACGACCAGCAGGTCGGCGAGCACCATGGCGTCCAGCGGGTCGTGGGTGACCAGGACGGTGGCGCCGTCGAAGTCGGCCAGATGCCGGCGCAGCTGGGAGCGGATCTCCAGCCGGGTGTGGGCGTCCAGCGCGGCCAGCGGCTCGTCCAGCAGCAGCATGCGGGGCTCCGCGGCCAGAGCGCGGGCCAGGGCGACGCGCTGGGCCTGGCCGCCCGACAGGTGCCGGGGCTTGGCGGTCGCGTGCTCGGCCAGGCCGACGCGCTCCAGCCAGGCGGCCGCGCCGCGGCGCGCGTCGGCTTTGGAAGCGCCGCGGCAGCGGGGTCCGAAGGCGACGTTGTCCAGTGCGGACAGGTGCGGGAAGAGCAGGTAGTCCTGGAAGACCATGCCGATCGGGCGGCGCTCGGCGGCGACCGTGTGAAGGGGGTCGCCGTCCAGGGTGATGTGGCCGTCCGACAGGGCGGTGAGCCCGGCCAGGGCGCGTAGCGCGGTGGTCTTCCCCGCGCCGTTGGGGCCGAGCAGGGCGACGACCTGGCCGGAGGCGACGGTGAGGTCGATGTCCAGGCGGAAACGGGGACGTTCGACGATGAGGTGCGCGCGCAGGATCATGAGCTGCCCACCCACCTGTCGCGCAGGCTGGCCAGGATGAGGGCGGAGACGGCCAGCAGGACGAGGCTGAGCACGATGGCCGCCTCGGGTTCGGTCTCCAGGGCGAGATAGACGGCCAGCGGCATGGTCTGGGTCTGCCCGGGGAAGTTGCCGGCGAAGGTGATGGTGGCGCCGAACTCGCCCAGGGCGCGAGCCCAGCACAGGACGGCTCCGGCCAGGATGCCCGGTGCGACCAGGGGCAGGGTGACGCGGCGGAAGATGATCCAGCGGGAGGCCCCCAGGGTGGCGGCGGCCTCCTCGAATCGCAGGTCGGCGGCGCGCAGCGCGCCTTCCACGCTGATGACCAGGAACGGCATGGCGACGAACGCCTCGGCGACCACGACCCCGGCGGTGGTGAACGGCAGGGTGACGCCGAAGGCGGTGTCCAGCCACTGGCCGATCATGCCGCGCCGTCCCAGCACGAGCAGCAGGGCGACGCCGCCCACCACCGGGGGCAGCACCAGGGGGACGGTGATCAGGGCCCGCACCAGGCGGCGGCCGGGGAAGGCGACGCGTGCCAGCAACCAGGCCAGCGGCACGCCGAGCAGCAGGCACGTCAGCGTGGCCAGGGTCGCGGTCACCAGCGACAGGCGCAGCGCCTCCAGCACCTGCGGCTCGGCCAGCCGCTGGGCCAGCGTGGACCAGGGGGCGCGCACCACCAGCCCGGCCAGCGGCAGCACCAGGAAGGCCATGCCGAGCACCGCCGGGACCAGGAGGATCCACGGGACGCGGCCTGCGGCGCCGGGTTCGCCGGCGCGGCTTGGCCGTACGGCTGTCATCCGCGTCATCGCCACACCTTCGAGCATGCGGCAGCGGACCGGATAGCCGTGCGGTGAGGGATGTCCACGGCTCCGTCTCGTCCATGGTTCCCGCGTTCCCGGCGACGCCTGGCGTCGCCGGGAACGCGGGAAGCCGGCAGGGGCTTCATCTCGCTCAGGGGGCCTCGAAGCCGGCCTTGGTCAGCACGTCCTTGCCCTGAGCGGACAGGACCAGGTCGACGAACTGCTTGGCCGTGTCGGACGCGGGCGCCTTGGACAGGGCGGCGATCGGGTAGTCGTTGATCGCCTTGTCGGCCTCGGGGAAGTCGATGCCCTTGACCTTGCCCCCGGAGGCCAGCACGTCGGTCTTGTAGACCAGGGCGGCATCGACCTCGCCGAGCTCGACCTTGGTCAACGTGGCCTTGACGTCCTGCTCCAGGGTGACCGGGGTGACCTTGAGCCCGGCCGCCTCCAGCGCCTTGACCGCCGCCGCCCCGCAGGGCACCTGCTGGGCGCACAGGGCGACCTTGACCTTCGGATCGGCCAGGTCCTTCAGGTCGTCGACCTTGGCCGGGTTGTCGGCCGGCACGGCGATCTCCAGCTTGTTGCGCACGAATGTGGTCGGGCTGGAGGCCAGGGAGGCGTCGGTGACGGTCTTCATGGTGGCCGGGCTGGCCGCGGCGAACACGTCGGCGGGCGCGCCCTGGGTGATCTGCTGGGCCAGCGTGGCGCTGGAGCCGAAGTTGAACTTCACCGTCGTCCCTGGATGGGCCGCCTCGAAGGACTTGCCCAGCTCGGTGAACGTGCCGGTCAGCGAGGCGGCGGCGAACACCGTCAACGTCGTGGCCCCGTTGCCGGAGGAAGCGGAGGCGGCCGGAGAGGTGCCCGCGGGGACGGCTTGCCCGCTGGAGCCGCAGCCGGACAGACCGGCGGCCAGCGCGAGGGCGATGGGGACCGTGGTGGCCCATCGGGACAGACGCGTGAACAACAGGGGCTCCTTACTGACTCACAGTGCGAGTGTGGTCGGCGATTTCCACGACGACGTTGGTGGACTTGATCACGGCGACCGCCACCACCCCCGCCTCCAGGCCCAGCTCGTCGGCCGACTGGCGGCTCATCAGCGAGACGACCCGGTACGGCCCGGCGGCGATCTCCACCTGGGCCATCACCGCGTCCTTGATCACCTCGGTCACGATCCCGCGCAGGCGGTTACGCGCCGAGGAGTGTCCCGAACCGTTCTCGGCCTCGATCTGGGAGCGCGCGAACGCGGCCAGATCCACACCGGCCACCATCCGGTGGCCGTGCTCGTCCCGGCGGGCCGGAAGTCGACCGGCGTCGATCCACCGGCGGACGGTGTCGGGGCTGACCCCCAGCAGCGCGGCGGCCTCGCTGATCCGAAACGTCGTCACGAACAATCACCATACCTTCGCACATTCAGGCTGTCTCACCCGCATCCCATGGCAACAGCGACGTGATCTACCGTGTTCGCATCGCACATGAGAGATCGGAGAGTGCTGATGTCCCCCCGTTCGCACCGGCGGCGCAGGCACGCTGTCACAGCCCTGCTGCTGGCCATGATTGTGTCGCTCACCGGCACCGGCACCGGCACCGCCGTCGCCACCGTGGCTCACCAGGCCCCGCACGCGGCACCCGTCAAGGTCCGCGGAGACGTCGATCATCCTCGCTCCTTCACCGCGGCACGGCTGCGCGCCCTGCCCCAGCACACCGTCCGCGTCCGCTACCGGACCTCCCACGGCCCCGAGAAGCACACCTTCACCGGGCCCCTGCTGCTGGACGTGCTCAGCCTGACCGAGCCGCGCTTCGACGCCGACGTCAAAAACGACCAGCTGCGTTTCTTTGCAGTGGCCACCGGCTCCGACGGCTACCGCGCGGCCGTCTCCTGGGCCGAACTCGATCCGGCCTTCTCCGGAAAGAAGGTTCTGCTGGCCGTCAGCGAGGACGGCAAGTCGCTGGACGGGCAAGGCCCGCGCCTGGTCGTCCCCGGTGACGTCAAGGGCGGCCGGTATGTCAGCGGTGTCGCTCGCGTCGACGTCGGCAACGCCGACGCCCTCGTGAACCGGCGCGGCTGACCCCGGACGCGGTGGCGGGCGCCGGCGCCCGTTCGGGCCGCCACCGCGGTCCCATCAGTCTTCGACGGCCACGATCAGGTCGGATGCCTTGACCACCGCGACCACCTTGCTGCCCTCCGACAGGCCCAGCTCCCGTGCGGCCTCCACGGTGATCGAGGCCACCAGGCGCACTCCGCTCGCATCCAGCTCGACGTTGGCCGTCGCCTCGCCATGAGTGATGGCGGTAACCCGGGCCGGAATCTTGTTGCGCGCGCTCAGTCGCATGACGCTCCCCTTGGCCGAGATCGTCGCCGGCTCTCCCGGCGCGTTCTTTCGACGGTAGATGACCTGGTGGAACGCCATGAGAGGCGACACGGCGTCATGAGCGTCGATTTCCGGGTCAGTTCTGAGGTTGCAGGGGGTGGGCGTAGACCAGGCGGAAGCGGTCGCCGGGGATGACGATGTCGCTGGTCTCCACCGGCCGGTCGCCGGCCCAGTGGGTGCGCTCGACATGCAGGACGTGGACGCCCGCAGGCAGGGCGAGCGCGTCACTCTCGGCGGGCTGGGGGACGCGGGTGTAGACCTGCTCCACTATTTCGGTGATCTTGACCCCGAGAGCGGACAGGCGGGCGATGAGGCCCCGGGGGTCGTCTTCGGCGGCGGGCTCGCTGAACTCGGCGGGCTCGTAGGAGGTCGCGAGCTGGACCGGCTTGCCGTCGCCGCGGAAGACGTAGTGGGTGCGGGTCACCGGGGCGGAGTCGCCCAGGCGCAGGCGCTGGGCGATGTCGGGGGTGGCCTCGGCCGGTTCGGCCCGGCGCTCCCAGGAGGCGCGGGTGCCCTGCGGCTGGATGTCGGCGCCGAGGGGGGCGTGGTGGTCGGGGAGGCGCCAGCGGTGCAGCGGTAGCAACACGGGCTGGGCGCGGACGTAGTGGCCGGAGCCGACACGGCCGACGATCAGGCCTTCGGCGGCGAGCACGCGCAGTGCGTGGCGGGCGGCGGTCTCGCCCACGCCGTACTTGCGGGTGAGCTGGGCGCGGGAGGGGATCGGCGCGCCGGGAGGAAGAGAGCCGTCGACGATCTGGCGGCGGATGTCGGCGACGACGCGCAGGTAGACAGGATCGGAGGTTGCCACGTGTCCATCCCTGAGTTCGGCAGGCGTCATCCCATCCTGTCGTATTCGGAAGACAACTCAGGGTAATGGAGGCAATTTGGAGCTCCAACTTTGAGAGGGCCTCCGGGAAAGTGGTTAAAAATATCTCAGGGGGTGTGTAACGCCCGCGTAAGGAGCCCCGATTCAACGGGAGAGGCCGCCGATGTGTGTACCCCCGAGCACATATCGGCGGCCTCTTTCATGCGTGCGGAATCGCCGGCCCCGCTAAGCCGACATGAGACCTGTTACCTCTTGTTGATTGACATATGGGACATAGTTCAGCCGTCGTTCTCGCGGCCCCCGGGATTGCGGCCCCGGAGCCGGACCGCCCGCCACGACATACCCCCTCGCAGGGTGTGCATCAGGGCATCACGGGGGAATATTCGCTCATGGGTCCATCGGTGTACGGAGGCTAGGCGGGGTGGCGAGGTCCACCGTCTCCAGGGATCCAGGTACCGTTCGGTCTATGGCAGCGCCAACTGGAACCTCCGACGCACCCTTCGGCCGCATGCTGACCGCCATGGTCACGCCGTTCACCGGCCAGGGCGCGGTCGACTACGAAGGAGTGCAGCGTCTGGCCACCTATCTGGTGGACGAGCAGCGCAACGACGGCCTCATCGTGAGTGGCACGACGGGTGAGTCCCCGACCACCTCCGACGATGAGAAAGAGCGCATCCTGCGCGCCGTCGTGGAGGCGGTCGGCGATCGTGCCGCCGTCGTGGCCGGAGCGGGCAGCAACGACACCCACCACAGCGTCGAGCTGGCCCGGACCGCCGAGCGCGCCGGAGCCCACGGCCTGCTGCTGGTGACGCCGTACTACAGCAAGCCGCCGCAGGAGGGGCTCTACCGCCACTTCACCGCCGTGGCCGACGCCACCGGCCTGCCGGTCATGCTCTACGACATCCCGGGCCGAAGCGGCGTGCCGATCCAGGTCGACACCCTGCTGCGGCTGGCCCGTCACGAGCGGATCGTCGCCGTGAAGGACGCCAAGGCCGACCTGTTCGCCGGATCGCAGGTGATGGCGGCCACCGACCTGGCCTTCTACTCGGGCGACGACACGCTGAACCTGCCATGGCTGTCGGTCGGGGCCGCCGGATGCGTCAGCGTCATCGGGCACGTCGTGGGCGCGGAGATCGCCAGGATGATGGAGCTGTACCGCTCGGGCGACGTGTCCGGCGCGCTGGCCGTCCATCGCAGGCTGCTGCCCGTGGTCTCCGGGATCATGACGCAGGCCGGTGGTGCGATCATGGCCAAGGCGGCGCTGACCCTGGTGGGGCGATCCGCGGGACCGGCGCGACTGCCGTTGGTGGAGGCCACCGAGGGGCAGATCGCGCGGCTGAGAGAAGACTTGATCGCGGGCGGCGTGAAGCTGTCCGACGGGGTTGTGTCATGAGAAGGAACGTGGCGGCCGGCATCGGCCGCAGTGGGGAGGAAAGGGAGTTTGAACAACAGAGGACATAGCGGTCCGCTGGAGATCGGAGTGCTTGGCGAGGGAGCAGTCCTGCCGTCCGGGGGAACCGCCGACGCCTGCAAGAGAGGTGCGGCCGAATGAGTCACCCCCACCCCGAACTCGGGCCGCCTCCGGCGATTCCCGAAGGCGCGCTGCGCATCGTCGCGCTGGGCGGTCTCGGTGAGATCGGCCGGAACATGGCGGTGTTCGAGTACGACGGTCGTCTGCTGATCGTCGACTGCGGAGTGCTGTTCCCCGAGCCCGACCAGCCGGGCATCGACCTGATCCTGCCCGACTTCGACTACATCCGGGACCGCCTGGACGACGTCGAGGCCCTGGTGCTGACCCACGGTCACGAGGACCACATCGGTGCCGTGCCGTACCTGCTGCGCGAGCGTCGTGACATACCGATCGTGGGGTCGAAGCTGACGCTGGCACTGGTCGAGGCGAAGCTCACCGAGCACCGTATCCAGCCGGTCAAGGTCGAGGTCGTCGAGGGGGAGCGGCGCTGGTTCGGGCCGTTCGAGACGGAGTTCTTCGCGGTCAACCACTCGATCCCGGACGCGCTGGCCGTCGCGATCAGGACGCCGGCGGGCATCGTGCTGCACACCGGGGACTTCCGGATGGACCAGCTGCCGATGGACGGGCGGCTGACCGACCTGGGCGGGTTCGCCAGGCTCGGGGCCGAGGGCGTCGACCTGCTGATGTCGGACTCGACCAACGCCGAGGTGCCGGGCTTCGTCACCAGCGAGCAGGAGATCGCGCCGGTCATCGACGAGGTGATCCGCACCGCGGACAAGCGGGTGATCGTGGCGAGCTTCGCCTCCCACGTCCACCGCGTCCAGCAGGTCATGAACGCCGCGGCGCACCACGGCCGCAAGGTCGCGCTGATCGGCCGCTCCATGGTGCGCAACATGGGCATCGCCCGCGACCTCGGCTACCTCGACGTGCCGCCGGATCTGATCATCGACTCCAAGGACATCGAGACCTACCCGCCGGAGGACCTGGTGCTCATCTGCACCGGTTCCCAGGGAGAGCCGATGGCCGCGCTTTCACGCATGGCCAACCGCGACCACCCGATCCGGGTGACCGAGGGCGACACCGTGCTGCTGGCCTCCTCGCTGGTGCCCGGCAACGAGAGCGCCGTCAACAAGGTGATCAACGGGCTGGTCCGCTGGGGCGCCCGCGTGGTGCACAAGGGCAACGCGAAGGTGCACGTCTCCGGCCACGCCGCCGCGGGCGAGCTGCTCTACCTGCTCAACGTCACCCGGCCGTCCAACTTCATGCCGGTGCACGGCGAGTGGCGCCACATGCGGGCGCACGCCAAGATCGCCGCCGAGAGCGGGGTGCCCGAGGACCACATCGTGATCGCCGAGGACGGGGTCGTGGTGGACCTCGTCGACGGCCGGGCGAAGATCGTGGGCGCGGTTCCCGCCGGTTACGTCTACGTGGACGGCACCTCCGTGGGCGACGTCACCGACTTCGCGCTGAAGGACCGGCGGATCCTGGGCGAGGAGGGATTCATCTCCATCGTCGTGGTGGTCGACACCGCCAACGGCAAGCTGGCCGGCGGTCCGGAGATCCACGCCCGGGGATCGGGAATCGACCCCGACCGGCTGATGGAGGTCCTCCCGCAGATCGAGAAGGCCCTGGAGGAGAACGCGGCCGACGGGGTGGTCGAGATCCAGCAGATCCGCCGGGTGATCCGCAGGACCGTGGGGCGCTGGGTGAGCGACACCTACCGTCGCCGGCCGATGATCGTCCCCGTGGTGATCGAGGTCTGACGGGAAGACGGCTCCCGCCTGGGTGGGGACCTCACCGGGTCCGCACCCAGGTGCTCAGGCATCCTTGCGACCCGCCTGGGAGCCGGCCGTTCAGGGAAGACGGCCGACGTGCGCGAGGGCCTGCTTCAGCAGAACACCCTGCCCGCCGGCCATCTCCTGCTGCACCAGCGGGGAGGCCGCCTCTTCCGGCGTGAACCAGTCGAGGTCGAGAGCGTCCTGGCGGGGACGGCAGTCGCCGGCCACCGGGACGATGTAGGCGAGGGACACGGCGTGCTGGCGCGGGTCGTGATACGGGGTGACGCCCGGCGTCGGGAAATACTCGGCGATCGTGAACGGCTGCGGGGAGGCCGGAACGTGGGGCAGTGCCACGGGGCCGAGGTCCTTCTCCAGATGGCGCAGCAGCGCGTCGCGGACGCGTTCGTGGTGGAGAACCCGCCCGGAGACCAGGGCCCGGCTGACTGTTCCTTCTGGTGTGATGCGCAGCAGCAGACCGACGCTGGTCACCACACCGGTGTCGTCGACTCGCACAGGCACGGCGTCGATGTAGAGGATCGGCATCCGCCCCCGCGCCGACTCCAGCTCTTCCGGGGAAAGCCATCCAGGCACGGTTTCGGTCTTTTCAGTCACCCGCTGATCGTACTTCCCGGCCCGATCCCGGCGATGCGGTGATCCGCCCGACACGCCCGCCGCCTTTCGGCGTCCCACAACGGGATGGAGGTACGGCACGCCACCGCATCCGGCTCCGTCAACGCAACAGGTTCTCCACCTCCTCCCGCGTCGCCGGTCTTCCGGTCCCTCCCCGGCCGGAGAGGCTGATCGTGGAGGCCGCCATGCCGGCGCGGACGGCGACGTCCAGGGAGGCGCCCCGCGACATGAACGCGCAGACCGTGCCCGCGAGGACATCTCCCGCCCCTGTCTGGTCGACGACCCGCTCCGCGGGGAACACCGGGATCCGCACCGGCTCCCTTCCTGACTCGGCCAGCAGCACGCCGTTCTCACCGAGGGTGACGGCCACGGCCGCGGCCCCCATGGCGAGACAGGCGCGGGCGACCTCGGAGGGGTCGGTGAGGCCGACGAGCGCGCCACCGTCGCCCGGGCAGGAGATCTTGATCAGGGCGGCGTGCGGGGCGACGTCCCGCAGGACCGCGGCGGCGGCCTCCGGGGTGGTGAGGCGCGGGCGGAAGTTCGGGTCGTAGACGACCCGCCCCGAGGCCGTCTCGGCCGCGTGTCGTACGGCCTGACCGCACGAGCCGGAGATCGCCGCGGTGATGCCGCTGAGCAGGACCACACGGCTCTCCGCGATCGGGGAGCGGTCCACGTCCGTCCGGTCCATGCGTGAGGCCGCGCTGCCGTACCGGAGGTAGGCGAAGGACCGCTCGCCCGACGGGTCGGCTCCGACCGCGTAGGCGCCCGTCGCGCCCTCTCCCCGGATCATCCACCGCGGATCCACGCCGTGCCCGGAGGCGAAGCGGATCAGGCGTTCGCCGAACTCGTCGCTTCCCACGCGGGTCACCAGCGCCACCCGCGCGCCCTGCGCGGCCGCGGCCACCGAGGCGTTGAGCGCGTCACCGGAGAAGGACAGGTGAAAGGTCTCTGCCTCGGGCAGGGATTGGTCCGCGGAGAACTCCACGAGCGGCTCGCCCAGTACGACCACGTCCACGACGGCTCCTTTGCTCCATGCAACGGATGCGATCTTAAGTTGTGCCACAACGTGGAACGAAGGCCGGTATGCCCGGGATCACTGCCGAGCCGAGCTCGGGGGTGTCCTTGACGGCGCCGGGAGTTCGCCGCCGCGGCGCCGGAAGCCGCCGCGGGCATCTCCGGCGAGCCTCCGCGCGATCCACCATCCGTCTCGTTAGCCTCACTAGCATGGCCACCCGTACGTCTAAAGGCGCCTCAGGTAAGACCTCTGCCAAGGGGTCCTCTGGCCGGTCCGGATCCACCGCACCCCGTACGGCTCCCGCGAAGCGGGCGTCCGCCGCGCGGGCGAGGAGCACGACCTCGGCCCGCAGGCCCGCGGCGCCGAACCAGGACCCGATCGGCTGGGTTTTCACCATGATCGGCAAGTTGTTCATGGGGATCTGGATGCTGCTCGCGGGTGGCATCGGGAGCGCGGCGCGCGCGCTGGGGAAGAACGCGCGCGAGCTGGACCCGGTGCATCGCCGCGACGGGCTCGGCCTGGCGGTGTTCTCCGGGGCGATCGTGCTGGCCGCGATGACCTGGCGGGAGACCACGGGCACGGTCTCCACGGTGGTCAACAGCGTCATGCACGGCGTGTTCGGGTCGCTGGCCTGGCTGATCCCGATCCTGCTGGCGCTGCTGGCCTGGCGGCTGCTGCGGCACCCGGACCAGAACGCCGACACCGGCCGGATGAGCATCGGGTGGTCCGCGCTCACCGTCGGCGTGCTCGGCATCGTGCACGTCGTGCACGGCACGCCGTACCCGTCGGGAGGCGGCTCCGACGGCATGGACAAGGTGTCGGCCGCCGGCGGCATGATCGGCTTCATCGTCTCGGCGCCTCCGGCGAGCATCCTGCCCGCGTTCATCACCATCCCGCTGCTGCTGATCCTGTCGGGTTTCGGCGTCCTGGTGATCACCGCCACCCCGGTGCACCGGATTCCGGAGCGGCTGGCCGAGATCAGGCACATGCTCTTCAACAAAGACCTCCCGGCCAGGTCTCGCGAGCCAAGGAAGCGCCCGGCGCGCAAGAAGCCGGGCGAGCAGTCGGAGGTCGGCGACAACGTCAGGCCGTACGACACCCCGCTCGTCACCGACGCGCAGAGCAAACCCGCCGACCAGTCACTGGAGATCGTGCCCGGGATGGCGGAGGAGGAGCCGCCGGCTCCGGCCCCGCGGCCCGCGCCGCCCGAGCCGACCCCGGCGCCGCGCAAGGTGGAGCAGCTCGTGCTCTCGTCGCAGAGCGGGCCGTACATCCTGCCGGACGTCCAGGTCCTGCGCTCGGGCACCGCGCCCAAGCCCCAGACCAAGGCCAACACCGTCGTGGTCAACGCGCTGACCAGCGTGATGGAGCAGTTCGCCATCGACGCCCAGGTCATCGGGTTCACCCGTGGGCCGACGGTGACGCGTTACGAGATCGAGCTCGGCCCGGCGGTCAAGGTCGAGAAGGTCACCGCGCTCACCAAGAACATCGCCTACGCGGTCAAGTCGGCAGATGTCCGGATCCTGAGCCCGATTCCCGGAAAGTCGGCGATCGGCGTCGAGATCCCGAACACCGACAAGGATCTCGTGTCGCTGGGCGACATCCTGCGCTCCCAGGTGGCCCAGGCCGACCACCATCCGATGATCGTCGGCCTGGGCAAAGACGTCGAAGGCCGCACGATCGTGGCCAACCTGGCCAAGATGCCGCACCTGCTCATCGCGGGTGCCACCGGCGCCGGTAAGTCGGTCTGCGTCAACGGCCTCATCTCCTCGATCCTGATGCGCGCCACCCCCGACGAGGTCCGGATGGTGCTGGTCGACCCCAAGCGGGTCGAGCTCAGCGTCTACGAGGGCATCCCCCACCTCATCACGCCGATCATCACCAATCCCAAGAAGGCGGCCGAGGCCCTGGAGTGGGTGGTGGGCGAGATGGACCGCCGCTACGACGACCTGGCGGCCAGCGGCTTCCGGCACGTCGACGACTTCAACAAGGCGGTGCGCGCGGGCAAGCTCGTGCCGCCGCCGGGCAGCGAGCGGGTCTACCAGCCCTATCCGTATCTGCTGGTGATCGTGGACGAGCTCGCCGACCTGATGATGGTCGCCCCGCGCGACGTCGAAGACTCCATCGTCCGCATCACCCAGCTCGCCCGCGCCGCCGGCATCCACCTGGTGATCGCCACCCAGCGCCCGTCGGTGGACGTCGTCACCGGCCTGATCAAGGCCAACGTGCCGTCCCGGCTCGCGTTCGCCACCTCCAGCCTCGCCGACAGCCGGGTCATCCTGGACCAGCCGGGTGCCGAGAAGCTGGTCGGCCAGGGTGACTCGCTGTTCCTTCCGATGGGCGCGAGCAAACCCATGCGACTGCAGAACGCCTTCGTCTCCGAGAAGGAGATCGCCGAGGTCGTGGCGCACTGCAAGGCCCAGATGACGGTCGAATACCGCGACGACGTGGCGGCCGTGGCCTCCTCGAAGAAGGAGATCGACGAGGACATCGGCGACGACCTCGACCTGCTGATCCAGGCGGCCGAGCTGATCGTGACCACCCAGTTCGGCTCGACCTCGATGCTCCAGCGCAAACTGCGGGTGGGCTTCGCCAAGGCGGGCCGCCTGATGGACCTGCTGGAGAGCCGAAACGTGGTCGGCCCGAGCGAAGGTTCAAAGGCGCGAGAGGTGATGGTCAAGCCTGACGAACTTCCCGGGCTTCTGGCTGACTTGCGTGGAGAATGACCCCCCGCCGTACGACTTCCCTCCCATTACTGATTGAATAGGACTCACTACGCAGCGTCGGGGGCTGAAGGGCGTGCGACATGAGCATCGGTAGCAGTTTGGCGGAGGCACGTCGGGCGGCGGGACTGACCGTCGGGCAGTTGAGCGCGCGCACGCGCATTCGTGAGGCGCTGATCCACGCGATCGAGCGCGACGACTTCTCCCTGTGCGGGGGAGACTTCTACGCGCGAGGGCACGTCCGCAACATCTCCAAGGTCATCGGGCTGGATCCCGAGGCCATGGTGCACTCGTACGACGAGTTGCACGGGGGTGTGCCGCTGCCGGTGCGGGCGGCCAGCGTGTTCCAGGCCGAGAAGCCCATCAAGATCCGGGAGAGCCGCTCGCCCAACTGGACGACCGCCATGGCGGTCGCGCTGGGCATCATTGTGATCTTCGGCGTGGTGAAGATGATGGGCGGGACCGACGAAACGCCCACGGCCGACGTCCGTCCGGGGGCGCCGTCGGCGTCCTCGAAGGGTGCGGCCGACGCGGCGCGCAAGGCGGCTTCGCTGTCCGCCGCCAAGCAGGGCGATCTGATCGTCCTGCAGGCCAAGGCGACGCGTTCGTCCTGGCTCGACGTGAAGGACGCGGTCGGTCACAAGATCTTCTCGGGCACGCTGGAGGAGGGCAAGACCTCCGTGTGGCAGGCGAAGAGGGGGATGCGGGTCTCCTTCAGCGATGGGGGAGCCGTCTCGCTGCAGCTGAACGGAAAGGACATCGGGGCCCCCGGTCCTTCGGGAGAGGCCGTCAGCCGCTCCTACGGCAACCCGACCCCTTAGGGGTCGTCGGCGAGACCTCGCCGACACCGTCGGTGAGCGTGGCGTCATGATTCCGGCCGGCGAAGCGGGACGAGTCGATCCGGTCGTCGAACCACCCGATCACGCGGGCTGGGCCGAGGCCCGGAGCGCCGTCACCGCGGGGCCGAGCCCCTCTACGGCGGCCCGGTCCAGGGCGGCGGTCAGCGTCTCCTCGTAGGTGCCGCCGGCTCCGTTCTTCCTGGCCCGGCCCTCCTCGGTGATGACCGTGTAGACGCCGCGGCGGTCGTTGGCGCACAGGTCGCGGCGGGTGAGCCCGGCCGCCTCCAGCCGCGCCACCAGGCGGGTCACCGAGCTCTGATTGAGGCCGAGCAGATCGGCCAGCTCCTGCATGCGCAGTTCGCCGTCCGCGGCCGTGGACAGATGGCACAACGCCCGATATTCCGACAGGCCCAGGCCGTGTCGCTGGAGTGCGTCGGCCAGTTCACGCTCCACCCGGGCGTGCAGCCGGACCACCCCGACCCACATGTCGTCGTCGATCGTCGCCATCGATTCTCCTTCGTGTTGACAGCCACTCTACATGTATGTACAGACTATGCATGTACAAGCAAATATCTGAGGAAACGAGTTCCGACATGGCATGGATCTACCTGCTCATCGCGGCTGTCTTCGAGGTCGTCTTCGCGCTCGGCACCAACGCCACCGAAGGATTCACCCAGCTCGGCCCGTCCCTGCTGACCGTGGCCGCGGCCGCGGGCGGGATCTTCTTCCTCAGCCTGGCGCTCAAGACGCTGGACGTGGGTGTCGGCTACACCGTCTGGACCGGCATCGGTTCGGTCGGCACGGTCATCTTCGGCACGGTCATCTTCGGTGAGTCGATCAATCCGTGGAAGATCCTGGCCTTCGTGCTGATCATCGGCGGCGTGCTGGGGCTCAAGCTCGCCGACCGCCTTTCCAAGAGCGAGCCCACCGCCGCCTGACAACCCCACACATCTCACCCAAGAAAAGAAGCATCATGGCCTGGATCTACCTCTCCATCGCGATCGTCTTCGAGATCGGTTTCGCGCTCGGCACCAACGCCACCCAGGGCTTCACCCGGCTGTGGCCCTCCGTCTTCACCCTGCTGTCCGCCGCGGGCGGCATCTTCACCCTCAGCCTGGCCCTGAGGTCCCTGGACGTCGGTGTCGGCTACACCATCTGGACCGGCATCGGCTCCATCGGCACCGTCGTCCTCGGTGCGCTGATCTACAAGGAGAAGATCACCCCGGCCAAGCTCGCCTCCTTCGCCTCGATCATCGGCGGCGTCATCCTGCTCAAGCTCGCCGCCGGGATCTGACCGCCATGCCGGGCTCCACCACCCCCAGCTGGCTCACCGACCGCCTCACCCAGGCCGTCGACCTGGCCACCGCCGAAGTCGAGGCGGGCGGGATCCCCTTCTCCGGGCTCGTCGTCGACGACGCGGGCACCGTCCTGGGATCCGGCGTCAACCGGGTCCGCGCCGATCGGGACCCGACTGCCCACGCGGAGGTCGTCGCCATCCGCGACGCCGCCCGCCGGCACGGCACGGGCGCCCTCATCGGCTCCACCCTGATCGCCTCGGGCGAGCCCTGCCCCCTGTGCTACGTGGCCGCCCTGTGGTCGGGCGTCGGCCGCATCGTCTTCGCCGCCGACCGGCACGCCGCCGCGGCCGCCGGCTTCGACTACGCCTCCTCTTACTCCCTGTTCGCCGTCCCGCCCGAGAGGTGGGACATCCCTGTCGAGCACCTGCCGATCCCGGGCTCTCAAGCCCCGTTCGCCGCCTGGAGGAACACGCGATGAGCGTCCACGTGCAGATCTGGTCCGACTATGTCTGCCCGTTCTGCCTGCTGGCCAAGAAGCCCATCGACGAGGCCGTCGACGGCCTGGACGTCGAGGTGGAGTGGATGCCGTTCGAGCTGCGCGCCGAGCCGGTCCCGGCACTGCGGCCCGAGGGCGACTACCTGCAAGGCGTCTGGCAGCGCGTGGTCTACCCGATGGCGCGGCGGATGGGCGTTGACATCCACCTGCCCGCGGTGTCGCCCCAGCCGTACAGCAGGCTCGCCTTCGAGGGCTATCAGTACGCCAAGGAGCACGGCCTCGGCACCGCCTACAACGATCGGATACTGCGCGCGTTCTTCCAGGACGGGCTGGACATCGGCGACCCGGACGTGCTGACCGGGCTGGCCGCCGAGCTCGGCCTGCCCGCGCAGGACTACCGCGCCGCCCTCGACGGCGGCACCTATCGCCAGGCCCACCAGGCAGCCCTCGGCCAGGCCCAGGCGCGCGAGATCACGGTGGTCCCGACCATCCTCGTCGGCGGACGTCACCGCGTCGAGGGCGTGCCCGACGCCGGAGAGCTCCGCAGGGCCGTCGAGGACGCGCTGCCCCGGCCGCGGGCGGGAGCGGCCTGCGGGATCAGCGGATGCTGAATCCCGCGGCGGGGGGGGGGGGGGGCGCGGCCGGCGGCCCCCCCCCGGCCCCCCCCCCCCCCCCCCCCCCCCCCCCCCCCCCCCCCCCCCCCCCCCCCCCCCCCCCCCCCCCCCCCCCCCCCCCCCCCCCCCCCCCCCCCCCCCCCCCCCCCCCCCCACGT
>NZ_JBIAZA010000005.1:0-18682 GCF_042898655.1 Streptosporangium sp. NPDC000396 | reverse complement strand
GGGGGGGGGGGGGGGGGGGGGGGGGTGGGGTTGGTTGGGGGGGTGGGGGGGGGGGGGGGGGGGGGGGGGTTTGGGGGGCGCGGCGCCGGCCCCCCCCCCCCCCCCCGCCGCGCTGTCGCTCCATCCCGTGAAAACGTCGCCGCCTCACCCCGCGAAGACGCTGTGCACGCCCCACCTCCGGCCTGCGAGACGCCTTCTGGCCGGTTTCGGCCAACCCGCGATGCGGAGACGGGATCTGCGGGAAGGGGTCGTCCGCACCGGCTGAGGACAAGCTTGGGCCGGGGGAGGTGCATCGGTAGTGGCCAACTCCCGATACCGTAGTGTTCACCATGTCATCCCGCCGAACCGCATCGCTGATCACACTGGGCTGCGCGCGCAACGAGGTCGACTCCGAGGAGCTCGCCGCGCGTCTTGAGGCTGCCGGTTGGCAGGTGGGCGACGACGACCCCGACGTCATCGTCGTCAACACCTGCGGCTTCATCGACTCAGCGAAAAAGGACTCCATCGACACGCTGCTCGCCGCGGCCGACTCCGGGGCCAAGGTGGTCGCCGCGGGCTGCATGGCCGAGCGGTACGGCGACCAGCTCGCCGACGCGCTGCCCGAGGCGGCGGCCGTCATCTCCTTCGACGACTACACCCAGATCGGCACGCGCCTGGACGACGTGCTGGCGGGCAAACCGCTCGTCCCGCACAGTCCCCGCGACCGCAGAACCCTGCTGCCTATCTCGCCGGTCGAGCGTGCCGCCGCCCCCAAGACCAACATTCCCGGCCACGGGGAGCTGCCCGAGGGCGTGGCTCCGGCCAGCGGTCCCCGGCCGCTGCGCAAACGCCTGGGCGACGGCCCGGTGGCCTCGCTGAAGCTCGCCTCCGGCTGTGACCGGCGCTGCACGTTCTGCGCCATCCCGGCCTTCCGGGGTGCCTACGTCTCACGCGCCCCGGAGGAGCTCGCCGCCGAGGCCGCGTGGCTCGCCGGCGAGGGCGTCAAGGAGCTCGTGCTGGTCAGCGAGAACTCCACCTCCTACGGCAAGGATCTCGGCGACCTGCGCTCTCTGGAGAAGCTGTTGCCCGCCCTGACCGCGATCGAGGGGATCGAGCGGGTGCGGGTCAGCTACCTGCAGCCCGCGGAGCTCCGCCCCGGCCTGCTGGAGATGATCTCCTCGACCGAGGGCGTGGCCTCCTACTTCGATCTGTCCTTCCAGCACGCCAGCGGCTCGGTGCTGCGCCGGATGCGCCGCTTCGGCGACCCCAGGCGCTTCCTCGACCTGCTGGAGACGATCCGGGGGCTCGCCCCCGAGGCGGGCGTGCGCTCCAACTTCATCGTGGGCTTCCCCGGTGAGACGGAGGAGGAGTTCGGAGAGCTGGTGGCCTTCCTGGAGGAGGCCAGGCTCGACGTGATCGGCGTCTTCGGCTATTCCGACGAGGAGGGCACCGAGGCCGCGTCGCTTCCCGGCAAGCTGGACCAGGAGACCATCGACGCCCGTGTGAGCGCGCTCACCGAGCTGGCCGAGGAGCTCATGGCGCAGCGGGCCGAGGAGCGGATCGGCACGGAGGTGGACGTCCTCATCGAGGAAGACCTCGGTGACGGCGGCTACGAAGGCCGCGCCGCCCATCAGGGACCGGAGGTCGACGGCTCCGTCACGGTCCAGGGCATCGGCCTGGTCCCCGGTCAGATCGTCCGGGCCGTCGTGGTCGACTCCGAGGGAGTCGACCTGATCGCCCGCATCAAGGCCGCCCCATGAGCGCGCCACCTGGTCGGGAGAGCGTATGACCAACACGCCAGAGACCGGCACCAACTCGACCTCGGCAACCACGCGTCCCAAGGTGAGCGTGTGGAACATCGCCAACGTCGTTACGGTGATACGGCTGGCGATGGTTCCCTTCTTCGCGGTGTGCCTCTTCCTGCCGGGCCCCGGCTGGCGGCTCACCGCGCTGGTGGTGTTCCTGGTGGCCTCGCTCACCGACCTGCTCGACGGCGAGCTCGCCCGCCGCTACGGCCTCGTCACCGACTTCGGGAAGATCGCTGATCCGATCGCGGACAAAGCCCTGACCGGCGCCGCGCTGATCAGCCTCTCGATCCTGGACGAGCTGCCGTGGTGGATCACCGTTGTGATCCTCGGCAGGGAGATGGGCGTCACCCTGCTGCGGTTCGCGGTCATCAGGCACGGCGTCATCCCCGCCAGTTACGGCGGCAAGGTGAAGACCGTTCTCCAGATCACCGCGATCGTCTTCTACATGTGGCCGGATGTGCCCGACCTGATCCGCTGGGTCGTCATGGGCGCGGCGGTCATCGTGACCGTGGGGACCGGGGTCGACTACGTGATCCGCGCGATCAAGCTGCGGCGGGTGGCGAAGAGGGCGCGAGCGCAATGAGCCATCGCCTGCTCGCCGCCACCAACGTGCTCTCGCTGCTTGTCCGCAACGGCCAGACGGTGGCGGTGGCCGAGTCGCTGACGGCGGGGCTGATCGGTGCGGCGCTCACCGGCCCCTCCGGGGCGTCGGCGGCCTTCGTCGGCGGTGTCGTCTCCTACGCCACCGAGCTCAAGCACCGCCTGCTGGGCGTCCCCGCGGACCTGCTGGACCGTGAGGGGGCCGTGCACCCTCAGGTCGCCGCGGCGATGGCGAGCGGCGTCCGCAAGCTCACCGGCTCCACGTACGGCCTGGCGGCCACCGGGGTCGCCGGTCCCGATCCGCAGGACGGCAAGCCGGTCGGCACCGTGCATCTGGCTGTTAGCGGTCCTGACGGGCGGGTATGGCACCGAGATCTGCACCTTGCCGGGACGCGCGAGGAGATTCGGCAATCGACGGTGAACGAGGCCGTAGATCTGCTTCAAGGTGTGCTGGAAGCGAACTTAGGGGAACATTCCGGGTGATTACCGCGTTACGTCCCCAGCGAACATGCTCACCACGGTCTGCCGCGGTGTTGGTCGATACAGGTACGGTGGAGATGTGACTGAGGTAAAGGTCAAGCGATGATGACGGCGAGGAGTATGTACGAAGGGTCGCGTTCGAAGAACGGGCGGCACGAACCGATCGCGCGGAGTGTCGTGAAGGCGCCCGCGCCGGGGAGGGAGCGACAGATGGTCCTGCTGCGTCAGCTGCTCGGTGACGTGTTGCGGCGGCTGCGGGTGCGGCAGAGTCGCACCCTGCGAGAGGTGTCCACATTGGCTCGTGTCTCTCTCGGATACCTGTCCGAGGTGGAGCGTGGGCAGAAGGAGGCGTCGTCCGAGCTGCTTGCCTCGATCTGCGGTGCCCTCGGCGTACCGCTTTCACAGGTGCTCCGTGAGGTCTCCGACCAGTTCGCGCTGGCCGAGCTTCAGCACGCCCCGGTGCTTGCCGGCGATGTCCCAGAACGGGAGCGTCTGCCGATTGCCGAGACTGTGCCCGGTGCTATTTCGGACTCCGTGTTTCCCGAGGTCAACGACATGGTCGCCGCCTAGCCGGTCGGTTCTTCCGGCTGGCAGCGACGACACCAGAAGATCAGCCGTTCCTGCGGCTGTGCCCCCATCTCGCCCCGACTGACCCGATGCCCGCAACGTAGGCAAGGCCGTCCCGCCCTGCCGTAGACCCACATGCCCCGGCCTGGGCGAAGGTCGCCCGTCGTCACCCTGTCGACACGTTCTCTGTTGGCGTGCAGCAAGCGCTGCGCGAGCGTCACGATCTTCTCTAAATCCTCGATCGTCCCTACCAGCCGCCACGGCGAGACCCCCGCGAGGAAGAGCGTCTCGGCCCGATAGATGGTGCCGATCCCCGCCAGATTGCGCTGATCGAGCAGCGCCTCCCCGATGGTGAGCGCGGGCCTGCCCGCCAGCCGCCGCACGGCCTCCTCCGGATCCCAGTCCGGCCCCAGCAGGTCGGGCCCGAGATGCCCGACGAGCCGATGCTCCTGTTCGGTGGCGACCAGGTCCACCATGCCGAGTTTCACCCCCACCGCCTGCCAGTCGGCGTTGGCCAGCACGAGGCGGACCACATCGCCCGAGGGTGTCCGGCGCCCGGCGGGTGAGATGTGCCAGCTTCCGTCCATCCGCAGGTGGGTGTGGACGGTCAGACCGCCTTCGATCCGGGTGAGCAGGTGTTTGCCGCGCGAGACGGTCTCCAGCACGTCTCGGCCGGTGAGGTCGGCGGTGGCGTGGCGTGGCACGCGGAAGTCGGATCGGGTCAGGGTGCGGCCGTCTAGCGCCCGGCTGAGCCGTCGCGCGGTGCGGTAGACGACGTCACCCTCGGGCATGGGACTTGCTCAGTCCCAGGCGGCGGGGTCGGCGGCGAGCTGCCGGACCCGCTCGGGGAGCGCACCGGTCGCCACGCTGTCGAGCGTGACCTCCTCCAGGATCGCTCGTTCGCTGGCCCGCAACGCGATCCAGACCTGCTGCAACGCCTCGGCGGGGCCCCGATAGTCGACATGCTCGGGGCGCTCGCCTCGCACGTTGGCCAGCGGGCCGTCCACGGCGCGGATCACATCGGCCAAAGTGATCTCGGTGGCCGGGCGAGCCAGCACGTAGCCGCCCTCGGGGCCACGCTGGCCGCGAACCAGGCCTGCGCGGCGCATCTGGAGGAGGATGTTCTCCAGGTATTTGGGCGGCATGTCCTGCTCTTTGGCCAGCTCACCCACGGTAGTTGGTCCGTCGCCGGCGGCGGCGAGTTCGGCGGCGGCACGCAGGGCATAGTCGACACGAGCGGATAGACGCATGTAATCGATTATCCCGCTTGCCATTGACTACTTAGGCGCCAGGTCTCGAAAGAATCAAACTTGCGTCGGTGACCGTCGGTGACGGCGTGCGCATGTGACGTCCCATCGCCCGGATGGATCGGTCCTCGGGCGCCGAAGTGATACGGAACGTAGCCGAGAGGCTCTCGTGCCGGAGCGGAGAGGTGGTACCGGGCCTATGGATTCCGGCGGGGCAGGGTGACGCGGCGGCGGAGGGATTCGGGGTGCGGGGTATTGCGGCGATCAAGGGGTGGAGCATTGCGGCGATCAAGGAGCGGGGCGAGGGTGTGGGATCGAGGGGCCGGGGCGCAGGAGTGGGATCAAGGGGCGCATGGGGAGCGCCGGGGAGGCGGGAATGCGGATCATGGGTGCGAGGCGGCATGGTGTGGCGGGTGGGCCGCGCGGTGAGGGACTCCGCGGCTCTCACAAGGTCTCGCGAGGGTCTCGCGAGGCTAAACTGTCAGGAAGCTTTGTTAATGATTAAAACCGCTATTCTTGCCGGAATATAAAGGCAACGGGAACGGCGAATAAGAGACCATGCGTATGGAGCGACGTCCTGGCGTGCCCAGGCTGCTGAGGGAGATCAACGACCGGGCCGCCCTGGAGTTGTTGCTCGATTCGGGACCGCTGACGCGGGGGCAGATCGGAGAGCTCACCGGCCTTTCCAAGGTGACGGCGTCGCAGACGCTCGCTCGGCTGGAGGAGCGCGGTCTGGTCGAGGTGGCGGGAGAGCAGGCGGGAGGAAGGGGGCCCAATGCCGCGCTTTATGGCATTATTCCTTCCTTCGCTTATGTGGCGGGCCTGGATGTCGGCCCGGAATTCATCGCCACCGCGATCGCGGATATTCACGGGGAGATCGTGGCCGAGGTCACGGTCGAGCCGAGCGGGCACGATGACCCGGTCGCCCTTGTGCACAGCGGGATCGTCAAGGCGTGCCGGTCGGCCAAGGTCGCGCTCTCGAAACTGCGCGCGGTCGTGATCGGCACCCCGGGGGTGGTCGATCCCCGGACCGGGGACGTGCGGTTCTCCTTCGACCTGCCGGGCTGGCACGAGGGCATTCACGAGGCGCTCGCCCGTGATCTGCGCCGTGACGTCAGGATCGAGAACGACGTGAACCTCGTGGCCGTCGCCGAACGCGCTCAGGGCGCGGCGCGAGACGCCGACGACTTCGTGCTGCTCTGGGTGGGCCGTGGCATCGGCCTCGGCGTCGTGCTCGGCGGCCGGCTGCACCGCGGCCGGTCCGGCAGCGCCGGTGAGATCGGCTACCTGCCGGTGCCCGGCGTGCCGCTGGCCGAGGACGTGCGGGCGGTGCCCGGGCGATTGCCGTCGCTGGCGGGCGGTCTGCAGTCGCTGGTCAGCGCCGAGGCGGTGGTCGAGCTGGCCGGAACGTACGGCTTCGAGGGGCGGAACGCGGCCGAGTGCGTGGCGGCCGCGGTCAAGGCGGGGGAGCGCGGAGGGCCCCTGCTGAACGAGATCGCCGAGCGGCTGGCGCTGGGCGTGGCGTCGGTGTGCGTCGTCCTCGACCCCGGGCTCGTGGTGCTCGCCGGAGAGGTCAGCCGGGTCGGCGGGGACGCGCTCACCTCAAGGATCGAGGAGGCCGTGGCCCGCATCTGCCCGGTTCGCCCGCAGGTGGTGGCCAGCGAGGTAAGCGGAAAGCCGGTGCTGCGCGGCGCCGTCCTCGCCGCCCTCGAACAGGCGCGTGAGGAGATCTTCGCGTCCTGACCGCACAGGACGCGGCCCGCGTCCGACGGAGTCGGAGAGGGCGGAAAGAACAAGCCGGCGACCGGGATCGTCATCATCGTGGAGTCGGCGAAGAACAAGCCGAAGGTACGGCTCGCGCCCGATGGGGCCTGAGAGGGGGCGGGCCGTACCGTGGGGTCAGACGCCGAGCAGTTCTGCGGCGGCCTGGGCGTTGGCGCGGGCGGCACCGTATGTGGCGAGGTAGGTCACACCCTCCGGGCGCCAGATCGGCAGCCCCATCTCGACCACCGTGGTGTCGGGGCGGGCGGCCAGCAGTGCGGAGACCACCGACTGGCTGGTCACGTAGCGATGGGCGTCCTTGACCACGACGACCAGGGAACGGCCGCTGGCACGCTCCAGGATGCCCGGCACGTCCGCCGCCTCCGGCTTGATCCGGACGACCTCCGCCTGGGGCAGCAGGGGCGCGAAGCCCCACGGCACGTCGCCGACCGCGATGGTCGGCGGGGTGTCCACCTCGACCACCAGCGGGTCGACCAGCGGGGACGCCGAACCGGTGAGGCTGACCGCGCGGCGGGCGGCGGTCAGGCCGATCACGCTCTCCTCGGCCTCACCTGTCTGGGGCGTGCAGAACCAGGAACGCAGGCGGGCCACCCGCTCGGCGGCCTCCTCCAGGCGGGTACGCGGCAACCGGCCGTCCCTCACCGCGGCGACGATCTCGGTGACGATCTCGCGGATGTCGTCCTCGGTCGGCAGCGGGCCGAGACAGAGCAGGTCGGCCCCGGCGGCCAGGGACAGCACGGAGCCACCCGCCAGGCCGTAAACATCGGTGACGGCCTTCATGTCGAGGGCGTCGGAGACGATCACTCCGTCGTAGCCCAGTTCGCCGCGGAGCAGACCGGTCAGGGCGGCGGCCGACAGGGTGGCGGGGGTCTTGCCGGTCAGGACCGGAACACGCACGTGCGCGGTCATGATGGATCTGGTCCCGGCGTCGATCGCGGCCTGGAAGGGCACGAGCTCGCGTTCCCTCAGCAGGTCGATGGACGCGTCGACGAGCGGGATCTCCAGATGGGAGTCCTGGTGGGTGGCGCCGTGACCGGGAAAGTGCTTGACGCAGGCGGCCACGCCGGCCGACTGGAGGCCGTGGACGGCGGCGACGGTGTGCCGGGCGACCAGCGCGGCGTCCGGCCCGAACGAGCGGGTGCCGATCACCGGGTTGTCGTCGGCGGTGTTCACGTCGGCGGACGGGGCCATGTCCAGGTTGACGCCGCATCGGGCCAGCTCGTCGCCGATGGACCGGTAGACGCGCCGGGTCAGCTCGACATCGTCGACGGCGCCGAGGGCGGCGTTGCCGGGGTAGGGGCTGCCCACGTGGTAGGCGAGCCGGGTGACGTCGCCGCCCTCCTCGTCCAGTGAGATGACCGGGTCGCCGGCCTCGCGCAGGCGGGTGGTGAGGTCGGACAGCTGAGCGGGGTCGGCGACGTTGAAGCCGAAGAGGGTGACGCCGCCGAGGCCGTTCTCCAGATCCCGAAGGACCCACTCGGGGACGGTCGTGCCCTGGAACGCGGCGAGCAATGTGCCGGCCGCGAGACGACGCAGCCCCTGATCGCCGGAATCCGCGATGAACTCAGACATGGTGGTACCTGCTCCTTACCTGAGGTGGGGTGCCGAATGTGGACAGGACCGGTACGGCCGGAGCCTTGTGGGCGCGCGGCCGTACCGGCACCGGCGGGGTGAGGCGACAACGCGGCGGGGCGCCGTCAGGGCGGCCGCGGCAGGCGGAAGGATCCACGCGGCCGCGGCGGGCGGAAAGATCCACAAAGCGCGCCCTAGCCCTTGACGGCGCCCGCGACGAGGCCGGAGACCATCCGTCGCTGCACCAGGAGGAAGAAGACGACGACCGGGATCGTCATCATCGTGGAGCCGGCCATGATGGCGCCCCAGTCGGTGCCGCGCTGCCCGAAGAAGAACTGCAGCGCGACGGGCATCGTGTAGCCCGAGGAGTCCGACATCAGGATCAGCGCGAAGATCAGCTCGTTCCAGGCGGTGATGAACGAGAAGATGCTCGTCGCCACCAGGCCGGGGGCGACCAGCGGGAACAGGACCTTCCAGAAGGCCGTGAACCGGGTGGCGCCGTCGATCCAGGCGGCCTCCTCCAGCGACGTGGGCACCGCGGCGACGAACGTGCGCAGCATCCAGATGCCGAAGGGGAGGGTCAGGCCGACGTTGATGACGATCAGGCCCAGCAGGTGGTCGTACAGGCCGAGCCTCTTGACGTTGAGGAAGAGCGGGATGAGCAGGGCCTCGCAGGGGATCATCTGGACGATGAGCAGGACGACCAGGAAGCCGGTGCGGCCCCTGAACCTGAACCGGGCGATGGCGGTGGCCGCCAGCAGGGCGAAGGCGGCGCCGATGAGCACGGTGCCCAGGGCGACGATCGCGCTGTTGCGCATGTAGAGCCAGATGGAGTTGCCCGCCACGCCCTCGGTGAGCACCCGGTTCAGGTGGTCGAGGGTGAACTCCGTGGGAAACGGGATGAAGTCCGTCGTGAAGATCTGGTCGTTGGTCTTGAACGAGGTGGAGACCATCCAGTAGACGGGGAACACCGCGAAGAGGAAGACCAGGACTCCGGCCGCGTTGAGCGCGATCTTCCCCAGGCGCCTGCGGGTGATCGGAGCCATCACATCTCCTCCGTCTTCACGATCTGCCGGACGTAGACGGCGGTGACGACGAGCAGAAGCAGCGTCAGGATCACCGCGATCGCCGCGCCGGTGCCCATCTTCGGCGGGCTGCGGAAGGCCTCGGCGAAGGAGAACATCGACAGGTTGAAGGCCTCGCGGTTGGTGGGCCCGTTCATCAGCACGTAGAGCTGGCTGAAGACCTTGAAGTCCCAGATGATGGACAGGATGGTCAGCACCGCGAAGACCGGCTTCAGCAGCGGGAACGTGATCTTCCTGAAGATCCGCCAGGGGGTGGCCCCGTCGACCCTGGCCGCCTCGTAGAGCTCCGCGGGGATGCCCTTGAGACCGGCCAGCACCGACACCGCGATGAACGGGAACGAGGCCCAGACCACGCAGACGATCAGCACGAGATAGACGGTGACCGCGTCGTTGAGCCAGGGCTCGCCGGTCCAGTCGGACCGGCCGAACAGCAGGTCGGACAGCCCGTCGGGAAGCAGGTTGAGCGCCCAGTTGATCACTCCGGCGTCGGCGTCGAAGAGCCAGCGCCAGATGACGCCCTGGGCGACCGGAGGCACCGCCCAGGCGGACATGATGCCGATGACCACCAATGTGGACATCTTCCTGCCGAGCTTGTTGAGCAGTGTGCCGACCGCGGTCCCGAGGACCAGCGTCAGGGTCACCGTGACGACGGCGAACACCACGGTGTTGCGGAGCGAGGACCAGAAGATCTCGCTGCCGAGGATCCTGGTGTAGTTGTCCCATCCGACCCAGTCGGTTGGCCTTCTGCCGTTGATCTGGGCGATCCCCACCTTCTGGAAGGAGATGACGATCATCTGGAACAGCGGGTAGAGCAGCAGCCCCGCGATGACCACGAGGCCGGGTATGAGCAGGAGGTAGGGGATGATCCATGGGCGTAGCCCGCTCGGCCTGGCCGGGCGCGGGTTGTCGTCGCGGCGCCGCCCCGGGGCGGAGGAACGGCCCGCGCCCCGGGAGATCGTAGACGTGTTCGACATGTGACTACTGGTTCAGGATCTCTTCGATTTCCCCGTTGGCCTTGGCCAGGGCTTCGTCAGCGGTGGCCTTGCCCTCGATGACGGATCGCGCGGCGTTCTGCAGCACGGCCTTGGTCTCGTTGGCCTCGGTCCAGTTGGCGTCGGCGGGGAAGGCCTTGGCCTTGGCGAAGGCCGCCGCGAACGGTGCCAGGGCCGGGTCCGAGCTCAGCTTCGCGAGCGCCTCGGGGTAGACCGGCAGCAGGCCGCCCTCGGTGGCGTAGCGGCCCGCCCACTCCTTGTTGGTGGCCAGCTTCAGGTATTCGGCCGCGAGTTCCTTGTTCTTGGTGCTGTCCCATACGGCGATGTCGTTGCCGCCGAAGAAGGACGGGGCCTCGCCGCCGGACTTGGCCGGGAGGGGGAAGAAGGCGAGCTTGTCGGCCTTGAGCTTGCCCTTGCTGTCCACCTCGATGCCGGGCAGGTCCCAGCCGGCGGTCAGATACATGCCGACCTTGTTGTTGGCGAACCGCTTGCGGATGTCCACCGTGTTCTGGGTGAGGCGGGCCTTGCCGGACAGGCCGTCGGTGACGAGGCTCGTGTAGGTGGCGAAACCGGCCTTGAACTTCGGGTCGGTCAGCTTGCCGACCCACTTGTCGCCCTCCTTCACGGCGTATTCGCCGCCCTCGGACCAGGCGAACGCGCCAAGCAGGTGGTTGGCGTCGGAGCCGCCGTTGAAGGCGAAACCGTCGACGTCCTTGCCCTTCTTGTCCTGGATCTTCTTGGCCGCGGCGACCAGCTCGTCCCAGGTCTTGGGAACCTCGATGCCGAGCTCGGAGAACCAGTCCTTGCGGTAGAGCACGGCGCGCGAGCCGGCTCCCCACGGCAGGGCGTAGACCTCGTTGTCGATGGTCTCCAGGCCGAACAGGTTCTTCGGGATCCCGGCCTGGTCCCCGCCGCTCGCGAGTTCGGTGACCGGGGAGAGGGCGTCCTGGCTCTGCCAGAGCGGCACCTGGTCGTTGCCGATCTCGGTGACGTCGGGGCCGGAGCCGCCCGCGGCGGCGGCGGTGAACTTGTCGTTCACCTGCGGCCACGGGATCCACTCAAGCTTGACCTTGGCGCCGGACTCCTTCTCGAAGGCGGCGTTGAGGTCGTCCATGTACTTCTGGGCGGCCGGGTTGCTGTCGCCGAGGCGCCACACGGTCAGGGTCTGACCGGCGAACTTCGGGCCGCCGGCCGCGCTGGAGGCGCCTGCCTGGGGCTCGGCGCTCTTGGCGGGCTCGCTGGCGGAACCACATGCGGCGAGGCCCAGGGCCAGGGCGGCGGTGGTGGCGGTCGTGGCGGCGAACTTCGTGATCTTCACTTCGGGGGTTCTCCTTCCCGGCTTCGCGTCGGGGGTCGCACTTCGGGTGCGGCGCGGTTCCCGCGCCTCGCCGTACCTGGTCGAAGACGCCTCCTCGCGGTCGGCGCTCTGGCATCCCGCGGTCTTCTGTGCGCTTGCCTGCGGGCTGGCAACGGTTAAACTAACAAGAAACTTTCTTAAAAGAAACGACCGTTAGCGGATCGTGACGGGGAGATGATCTTGTCCAGACGTCCGGGGACGCCGCGGCTGCTGCGTCAGCTCAATGACCGCGCGGCGCTGGAGCTTCTGCTGTCCAGCGGCCCGCTCACCCGCGCCGATCTGGGAGAACAGACGGGACTTTCCAAGGTGACCGCAGGTCAGCTGCTCTCCAGGCTGGAAGATCTCGATCTCGTCGCGGTGGTCGGCGAGCAGGCGGGCGGGCGCGGACCCAACGCCGCGCTGTACGGCGTCGTACCGTCGTGCGCGTACGTCGCGGGGCTGGACGTGCTGCCGGACCGGGTCAGCGCCGCGATCGCCGACATCACCGGCGAGGTCGTCGCCGAGGCCTCGGTGGACCCCAACAGCCATGACGATCCCGCCCGGCTCGTGCGCAGCGCCGTCCAGAAAGCCTGCGAGTCGGCGGGCATCACCGTGTCCCGGCTCCGCGCCTTCGTGATCGGCACCCGAGGCGTCGTCGACCCCCGCATCGGCGACGTCCGGTTCTCCTTCGACCTGCCCTCCTGGCACGAGGGCGTGCTCGCCGACCTCCGGCGCGACCTCGACGTCCCGGTGACGATCGAGAACGACGTGAACCTGGCCGCCCTGGCCGAGCGCTCCCACGGCGCGGCCCTGGGCGTGGACGACTTCGTGCTCGTGTGGACCGGGGTCGGCCAGGGCCTCGGGGTCATGCTCGGCGGGCGCCTGCACCGCGGCTTCACCGGAGGCGCCGGAGAGATCGGCTGGCTCCCGGTCCCCGGAGAGCCGCTCCCCACCGACGTGAACGAGCCCCAGTCGGGCTCGTTCCAGCGCCTGGTCGGAGGTGACGCCATCCGCGGCCTCGCGATCGCACACGGTCTCGGTGGCGGCCCGGCGACCTCGGTGAACCCGATGGGCACGGCAGGCCCGGTGGACCTGGCGGGCTCCACGTGCTCCGTGGGCGACTATGTCCGTACGGCCGTCGCCGAGGGCGCGGAGGACTTCCTCGACGAGCTGGCCGGCCGGCTCGCGGTCGGCGTCGCGGCGGTCGCCGTGGTCCTGGACCCCCGGCTGATCGTGCTCAGCGGCGACGTCGGCCGGGCCGGCGGGACCGTGCTCGCGGCCAGGGTCGAGGGGGCGGTGGCCAGGATCTGCCCGAGCCAGCCGAGAGTCGTGGTCTCGGAGGTCAAAGGCAACCCCGTGCTGCGCGGCGCCCTGGTCTCGGCGCTTGAGCAGGCTCGCGAACAGGTGTTCTCCGAAACGGTGTGAGAATTGCCGCTATGCGCGACATCGTTTTGATCTCCGACCCCCGCGTTTCCTCGATCCCCGTCGAGGAATCCGGAGAGGATCTGGTCGACGTCCGGGGGCGGTTGCGGGTGGACGGCCGTATGTCCGATCCCGAGGGGGCGTTCGCCCATCTCCGGGAGGGGCTGCTGACCCGGTTGGAGAGCGCGCAGGCGCAGCTTCCCGAGGGGTACCGCTTGCTGGTCGTGGAGGGTTACCGGCCGCTGGTGACGCAACGGCGGATCTTTGAGGAGTACTCGGCGGAGTTGCGGGTGACATTTCCCGAGATGTCGCCCGAGGAGATCCACGTGGCGGCGAGCCGCTATGTCTCGCCCGTCGAGGTCGCCCCGCACACCGCGGGCGCGGCGGTGGACCTGACCCTGTGCACCGAGGACGGGGCCGAGCTCGACATGGGAACCTCGGTGAACGCCACCCCCGAGCAGAGCGACGGCGCCTGCTACACCGACGCTCCCGGCCTGTCGTCCGAGGCGCGCCATCATCGCAAACTCCTCGGCGGGGTCCTTGACGCGGCCGGTCTGGTCAACTACCCCACCGAGTGGTGGCACTGGTCCTACGGCGACCGCTACTGGGCCATGACCACCGGGGCCGCGTCCGCCCTCTACGGAGCTCGCCCCTTCTGACCCCGTACGGCCCCGCCGAACGCTCCGGGCCTGTCCGATGGATCCTCGCTTGCTGGGCGAAGGATCCACGAACAGGCCCTACCTCTCGATGAGGATGGCGAGGCCGTCGAGCAGTGGCTGGAGGCCGAACTCGAACATCTCATCGAGGACGAGGTCGTAGCCGTCCTTGATGGCCTCGGTGACCTTCGCGAACGTCGGATAGTCACCCGAAGCGGCGATCGCCTCAAGCGCGGGCTCATGGATGTCCATCCACTGCTCCTCCGACAGGCCGGTGGTGGCCTCGGCCTGCGCTTCTCTTTCCAGGTTGACCGCGATGCCCTGGACATAGCTGTAGAGCAGCACGTTCAGGTTGAGCATGGTCGTCGCGTCGAGGCCGTGGCCGTCGAGGGCGCTCAGCGCCCATTCGGCGTGAACCAGCAGGTTGGGCAGGGGCAGCGGGCGGGTGAGCGTGCTCATCTGTGCCAGCCACGGGTGCCTGCGGTACAGCCTCCACAGCGTGCGCGCTCCCAGCTCCAGGCGGGCCCGCCAGCCGGCAGGGGGGTCGGCGGGATAGGACTCCTCGCCGAACGCGGCGTCGGCCATCAGCAGGATGAGGTCATCCTTGCCGTTCACGTAGCGGTAGGGCGACATGGTGGCGACACCCAGGCGGGCCGCGATGCCGCGCATCGACAGCGCTGCCAGCCCTTCGGCGTCGGCGATCTCGATGGCGGCGCGCACGACGCGCTCGCGGGTCAGTTCCTGATCGGGGCCCGGCGTCACGCGGCGCCGGACCCGGGCGGGGCCGGGCTCCGGCGAGGCCACCACGGTGCCGACACGGGGCTGGGCCCGTACGGCCCCTTCCTGACTCAGGATCGCCAGCGCCTTGGTGGCGGTGGCGAGTGCGACGTTCCACTCTTTGGCGATCTGCCGGGTCGAGGGCACCCGGTCGCCCGGTGCCAGCTCGCCGTCCGCGATGCGCCGCCGGATCTCGGCGACGATCCGGAGGTAGGGCGGATCAATTTTCGCGGCCACCGTCGTCTCCTTTTCTTGTACTAGTACAGAGGTTAGCAGGGGTGATGGCGAAACACGTGCTCCTGTTCTAGCGCAGAACAGGATAAAAGTGCACTTGGCGAGACTGAACATACGCTGTACATTCAGCCTGCGTACAACGTATGAAGGAGATCCCATGAAGACTGTGCTCATCTCCGGCGGGAGCATCGCCGGTCCCGTGCTGGCCTACTGGCTGCGCCGGAACGGCTTCACCCCGACCGTGGTCGAGCGGGCCCCCGCCCCGCACAGGGGCGGCCAGGCGATCGACGTCCGCGGCGTCGCGCTTGAGGTCCTTGAGCGGATGGGCCTCCTGGAGGAGGCGCGGAGGATGCGCACGCACATGCGCGGCATGTCGGTGCTCGACGGCGACGGCAACGAGATCCATCGCTCCGAGGAGATGACCTACAGCAGCGGCCGGCTCGACAGCGACGACATCGAGCTGCTGCGCGAGGACCTCACCCGGCTGGTGTACGAGCGGACGCGCGACGACGTCGAATACGTCTTCGACGACTCCATCACCACCCTTGAAGAGGGCGAGTACGGCGTGCGTGTCGAGTTCGAGCGTGGCGAGCCCCGCACCTTCGACCTCGTGGTGGGCGCCGACGGCCTGCACTCCAACGTGCGCAGGCTGACCTTCGGCGAGGAGGGGCAGTTCGTCCACCACCTCGGCACCCACCTGGCGATCTTCAGCATGGAGAACTTCCTGAACCTCGACAACTGGCAGGTCTGGCTCAGGGACGGGAACGCGGGCTACGGCATCTACCCGGCGCGCGACAACACCGAGATCAGGGTCTCGGCGGGCTTCGAGTCCGGGCCGTTCGACTACGACCACCGCGACATCGACCGGCAGAAGGAGATCGTCGCGGAACGCCTCGCAGGACTGCGCTGGGAGACCCCGAGGCTGCTGAAGGGCATGGGGGAGACGCCTGACTTCTACTTCGACGTGATGGCCCAGATCCGCATGGACCACTGGTCGGCGGGCAGGGTGGCGCTGGTCGGAGACGCGGGCTACAGCCCCTCGCCGATGTCCGGCCAGGGCACCAGCCTGGCCCTGGTGGGCGCCTACGTGCTGGCCGGCGAGCTCGGCAAGGCGGGCGGCGACCACCACATCGCGTTCACCCGCTACGAGCAGCGCATGCGCCCGTTCGTCGCGCTCAACCAGGCGCTCGCCACCGAGAACCCCGGCGGGCCGCCCGCCGAGGAGTCGGTCGAGCGGGCCAAGAACGCGATCTCGCTCGACGGCTGAGACGTGTCCGGTAGATCTTGACGGTTGCCCGGTGCGGATACCCGCGTGGGCGGCACCGGCACCACAAGGTCTTGTTCCCGCCGATCACCCGCATGGCCGGCACCACAGAACCTTGCTCCCGCCGATCACCGCAGGCGAGCCGACATCCGTGGCCCGCCGGTGCGGGGCCCGGTCAACGGCGGGCCGGCATCGCGACCTCGCGGCCGAAGCCCACCACCAGCCGGTCATCCGGCGCCACGGCCACCGCGTGGACCGGCAGCGGGAACACCAGCTCCGGCCCGACCTGCTCACCCGTGATCAGGTCATATGTTCGCACCGTTCCGTCGCCGCCGGTGACGGCGCAGGCACGGCCGTCGGCCACCGCCGTCGCCATGCTGCACACCCCGCCGTGGCCGGTCAGGGATTGGCTGATCTGCTCGCCGGTGGCAAGATCCCATATCCGCACCGTGTCGCCGGTTTCGCCGGTTTCTCTGTCGCTGGTGAGCGCGCAGGTGCGGCCGTCGATGACTGCCGTCGCCGGCGCCGTCAACTTGCGGAAACGGCCAGTCCAGGTAAGCCGGAGCCGGGAGTCGAGCAGGGAGCCGGTGGCCCACTCCACGCCCCACCGTATGGCGGGCTCGTCCTGTACCGCCACCGCGGTGATCTGCGCCGACAGCTCCCGGTCCCCGTACCGCGCCGCGTCCAGGGCCAGCACCTGCCGGCGTGTCCCCGCGGTGGCCTCACGGTGCAGGTGCGCCGAGGCCCGGTACACCGCCGCCGCCAGCCGCGCCGCGGGACCCGACGCCGCGTCCAGCAACGCCGTCACCCGACCGGGGGCGGCGTTCACCAGAAAGCTCGGATCGGTCAGCCGCTCATCCGCAAGGGCCGGTTCAGCACGCAGGCCGTCATCGCGCAGATCATCAGACATGACCGGCACGGTAACCACGCCCACCGACGCGAAGGCGCCCACAGACCGCCCCGGCGGCGAATCTCCGTAGGCGTTTACGTAGATGTACATAAGCCGCAAGCCTGGGCAGGCGTGGCATGAGCCTGTCCAGGCTTGCGCTGGGCTCACATCACGCTGGAGGCCGGATGCATGGGGCTCGCAGAAGCCCCGCACGTGATGGCAAGAGGTGATCATCCGTCCTTGCACTCAGAACTGACAACGGTTTCAGTTGCGAGCAGGCGGTCGCGGTTGTCGCGTCGACCACCTTCCGTCTTGAGCTGGTGTTATGCGGGGAATGTAACGATTGCGGGCGCGAGCCGCATCGGGCATTGACGTTACCTGGCCTCGTAATGCAATCATTCTCTGACAACGGTTTCAGTTTGGAGCGTATGTGGTCACCATCCATGACGTAGCCGCTCGCGCGGGGGTGTCTCCCGCCACGGTCTCGCGCTTCCTGCGAGGTCAGCGGGTGCGTTCGTTCGAGGCGATCCAGGCCGCCGTGGACGAACTGGGCTACTGGCCGAGTGCCGCGGCGCAGTCACTGAAGTCGGGGCGCACCCACACGATCGGTGTCGTGGTCCCCGACATCACCAACCCCTACTTCGCCGCGGTGGTCAAGGGGATGGAGTCCGTCACCCGCGAGGAGAGCTACCGCATCCTCCTCGCGAACAGTGACGAGAGCAGCGAGCGGGAGGACGACCTGCTCGCCGACATGGTGCGCAGGGTCGACGGGATCGTCCTGGCCCCCGCCACCGAGCAGGACGAGACCCCGCTGCACGTCCGTGACGCCGACGTGCCGCTGGTGTTCATCGACCGCGACCTGACGGGCGGGGAACACTTCGATGCCGTCCTGGTCAACAACCGCGAGGGCGGCAGACAGGCCGCCGAGCACCTGCTGGGACTCGGCCACACGCGAGTCGCCGCGATCAGCGGCAACCAGGACACGACCCCCGGACGCCTCCGCCGTGAGGGCTTTCTCAACGGGCTCGCCGCGGCGGACGTCGAGATCCCCGCCGAATACGACCTCGTCGGCGACTTCAGGGAGGAGAGCGGCTACCAGCTCACCCTCTCCCTGCTGTCCCTGCCCGAGCCTCCCACCGCCATCTTCACGGCCAACAACCTCATGACCCTGGGCGCGCTCAAGGCCCTGCACGACATGCGGATCGACGTGCCCGGCTATATGAGCCTGATCGGCTTCGACGACCTGGACACCGGACCGCTGCTCAGGCCCCCGCTGACCGTCATCGACCGGCCGATGGCGGAGCAGGGCGTGCTCGCCATGCGGCTGCTCCTGCGCCGGTTGGACCCCGGATACGGCGACGACGACCCCCGGCGCATCGTCCTGGACACCAAGCTGATCGAACGGGCCTCCACCTCCCGGCCGCGCGAGTCCGGCGGTGGATCGACCTCCCCCCGCATGAGAAAGACCCGATCGCGATGAGCGTTGCTACGACCTCGCTCGTGGATGTGGCTTCTTCCAACGCCACGTTGCGAGCCTTCCTCCACGGCCTGCCCGGTGTGGACCGGGTGGGCGCCGACCAGCGGGTGGCGATGCTCGGCACCCGCTCGATCAAGACGACCGCCAAGGATCGGGCGATCGACCTGGCGATCTCGATGGTGGATCTGACCACGCTGGAGGGGGCCGACACGCCGGGCAAGGTGCGGGCGATGTGCGCCAAGGCGAACCAGCCCGATCCGGCTGATCCGTCCGTGCCCAGGGTGGCGGCCGTCTGTGTCTATCCCGATCTGGTCTCCGTCGCGGTCGACGCGCTTCGCGGCTCGGGGGTGAAGGTCGCCTCCGTCGCGACGGCGTTCCCCAGCGGCCGCTCCTCGCTGGAGGTGAAGGTCGCCGACACCGCGTTGGCCGTGGCCGCGGGCGCCGACGAGATCGACATGGTGATCGACCGGGGCGCGTTCCTGGCCGGAGACTACGTCAAGGTATTCCAGGAGATC